>JAKLDR010000030.1 GCA_022703445.1 Planctomycetota bacterium
GCTCGGGCTACGGCGGCAACGCCCTGCTCGGCAAGAAGTGCCTGGCCCTGCGCATCGCCTCGGTGATGGCCAAGCGCGAGGGGTGGATGGCCGAGCACATGCTCATCCTGCGCCTGACGAGCCCGGAAGGCAAGCGCTACCACATCGCCGCGGCCTTCCCCTCGGCCTGCGGCAAGACGAACCTGGCCATGCTCCAGCCGACCATCCCGGGCTGGAAGTGCGAGTGCGTCGGCGACGACATCTCCTGGATGAAGATCGGCCCCGACGGCCGGCTCCGCGCCATCAACCCCGAGGCCGGCTTCTTCGGGGTGGCCCCGGGCACCGGTGAGAAGTCGAACCCGATGGCCGTCCGGACCATCCAGTCGAACACCATCTTCACCAACTGCGTGCTCACCGACGACGGCGACGTCTGGTGGGAGGACTCCGGCGTCGAGTGCAAGCACGGCATCGACTGGCAGGGCAACGACTGGACGCCCGACAAGGTCGACGCCAAGGGCGCGAAGGTCAAGGGCGCCCACCCCAACGCGCGCTTCACGGCTCCGGCGCGCCAGTGCCCGGTGATCTGCCCGGACTGGGAGGACCCGGCGGGCGTGCCCATCGACGTGTTCGTCTTCGGCGGCCGCCGCTCCTCGGTGGTGCCGCTGGTCACCGAGGCCCGCGGCTGGGACCACGGCGTCTACATGGGCGCCACCGCCGCCTCCGAGGCCACCGCCGCGGCGCTCGACGTCAAGAAGGCCATCCGCCGCGACCCCATGGCCATGCTGCCCTTCTGCGGCTACCACATAGGCGACTACTGGCAGCACTGGTTCAACATGGGCGACAAGCTGGGTGGGAAGGCCCCGCGGATCTTCTACGTCAACTGGTTCCGCAAGTCGCCCGAGGGCAAGTGGCTCTGGCCCGGCTACGGCGACAACAGCCGCGTGCTCAAGTGGATGTGCGAGCGCGTGGAGGGCAAGGTTGGCGCCAGGGAGACCCCCATCGGCCTCCTGCCCAAGGACGGCGATCTGGACCTCTCCGGCCTCAAGCTGCCGGCCGCCGACGTCGCCGAACTCATGAAGGTCGACGCCGAGGCCTGGAAGGGCGAGGTGTCGGACGTCGAGGCCCACCTGGCCACCGCCGGCGAGCGCCTGCCCGCCAGGATGAAGGCCCAGCTCGCGGAGTTCAAGAAGCGGCTGAGCCTGTAGCCCGACCTGAGACGAAACGAACCGGCCGCGTCCCTCGGGGCGCGGCCGGTTGCGTTTCCAGGGCGGTCAGAGTCTCAGCGCCATTTCTCGACCGACTCTATCAGCACCCGCACGTTCTCGAAGGGCGCGTCGTTCTCGGTCTCGACGTAGAAGATCCCGCCGCCGCCGCCGCCGAAGGCGCGGTAGCGCTCCGCGTAGCGCCGGATCTCCGCATCGATCTCCGCCGGCGTGCCCAGCGGCACCAGGCGCTGCCGGTCGGGGTGGATGTAGACCGCCACGCGCCGCTCGCGGCAGAGCTCGACCTGCCGGGCGTCGGCCTCGAAAGGGTCGATCTGCGGCCAGAGGCCGTCGATGCCCAGATCGAGGAGCTCGTCGAAGATCGGCCCGGGGCTGCCGCAGCAGTGGAAGAAGACCCGGCCGCCGGAGCGGTGGACCCGCTCGACGAGCTTGCGGTAGCGCGGCCGGAACACATCGCGGAAGAGGTCCGGCGAGACCAGCGGCCCGGTCTGGGTGCCCCAGTCTTCGCCGAAGTAGATCACGTCGACGCCGGCGGCGACCAGCGCGTCGATGGACCGGCGCCAGTGCTCGACCAGCCGGTCGAGGAAGGCCAGCAGCGCGGGGCGGCGCGAGACGGCTTTCGGCGCGCCGCGAACGCGCCAGCGTCTCCGCCGAACTGCGGTACTCCGGCCGCACATCACTCCCGTCCGCTGAACCTCCGGCCGGAGCGCCGGCGCCCCAGCCGCCAGGTCAGGGCGGTGGCTGGCAACCCGCCCGGACGGCGCCCGAGGAGAGGAGCTGCGCGGTCATGAGCAGCGCCCGCGGCACGTGGAAGCAGCCCTTGTAGTTGCCGCCCTTGCAGGTGTGGGTCGGCCGGCCCTGGCGATCCAGGTAGCCTAACCACTCACCACACTCGGGATCCGGGAAGTGCGCCCAGGTGTAGTCGCCCAGGCGCTCCAGCCACGGCAGCCACTTCCCGTCGCCGGTCAGCTTCGCGGCCAGGGCCACCGCGTAGAGCGCCTCGGTGTGCGGCCACCACAGTTTCATGAAGTGCTCGAGCTGCAGCGGCGGCCGGCCCTCGATGTCCATCAGGTAGAGCAGCCCGCCGAACTCCCGGTCCCAGCCGGCCTCGAGCGATCCCTCGATGGCCTCCAGCGCCATGCGGCGGAGATCTTCGTCCGGCCGGAACTCCAGAGTGTGCAGCAGAAACCAGCCCACCTCGACGGAGTGGCCGGGGTTGAAGAGCCGCCCGTCGGGGCTGCCGCGCAGGTCGGTCCCGTCGAGCGCGGCGAGCTCCATCAGCACGCGGCGCTCCGGGTCGTAGTGCAGCTTGGCCCGCGCGACCGCGTCGGCCAAGACCTGCCGCACGCGGGGATCGTCCTCGACGGCCAAGAGCTCCATGGCCATGCTCATCAGCACCATCTCGTCGGCCAGCGCGCTGACCTTGGGCGCTGAGGCCGGCCGCGGCAGGCGGCCGATGAGCGCCGGATCGGAGATCCAGCGCTCGATGTCCCAGAAGAGCGCCTTGGCCTCTTCCCGGCACCGGGCGTCGCCGGCGGCCAGGCCGTACTCGTGCAGTCCCATCATGGTGAACACGGCCGCGTAGGGCTTGCGCTGATAGTGGAGTGGCCGCCCGTCGCGGGTCAGGGTGCAGTAGACCCGGCCCTGCTCGTCGCGGCCGTGCTTGCGGATGAAGTCGGCCCCGAGCCGGGCGGCGTCCAGGAACTCCTCGCGGCGCTGCCACTGGTTGTAGAGCCGGGAGAAGGTCCAGACCTCCCGGCCCTGGAGCCACATGTACTTGCGGTCGTCGTAGACCGCGCCCTGGCGGTCGAGTCCCGTGAGGTATCCGCCGCACTCGCGGTCGAGCGAGTGGCGCAGCCAGAAGGGTACGACCGACTCGTCCAGTTCCCGCCGGCAGCGCTCGGCCAAAGCGGACAGGGCTCGTCCGAGGCTCTTCGCCTGGCTCGCGCCGGGAGCGTCCCCCCGGTTCATTCCGGGCGCTTTCACGATCTCGCCTCCCGGTAGTACGGGCTCATCGCCAGGTCGAGCAGCTCGGCGTCGGGCCGGCGCGGGTTCCAGAGCGTCTCGGCGAAGAGCGCGACGCTGGGCTGGATCTCCTCCTCGAACATGCCGTCTTCGACCAGGCCGAGCACGGTCATGCCGGCCGGCCGGCAGTCCAGGGTCTCCCGGTAGAAGCGCGCGGCGGCCGGGAAGCCCCGCAGCCACTGGCGGTTTACCCTGTCCCATCCCGGCCGGCGCTCCTCCAGCCGCCGCCGGATCCAGGCCCGGTCGCGCTCGCCGAGGACGAAGCGGCCGTGGTGCTCGAAGTCCACGCCCCAGCGGAGCTTCATCCAGCCCTTGGCCACCATGCCGAACTCCGCGCCGGGACGCAGCGCCGCCAGCCGGCGGGAGTATTCCAGAGTCTTCGCCGCCGTGTTCAGCTCCGGAGGCACGTACCAGGGAGTCGCCGCGAAGTCCTCCGCCGGATCGTAGCTGTAGGGCACCGCCCCGGCGTCCTCCCAGACCAGGCTCACCCGCGGGTCGAGGGATGCCAGATCGCGGCAGTGCTCACCGATGCTTATGGCGTGCAGGCCGAACTGGATGTACAGGCCCGGATCGACATCGAGCAGCGCGCCGGCAATGTCGTTGACCCAGTCGCAGGCCAGCGAGGCGACCGAGCGGCCGCCGAGCTCCAGCTGCTTGTGCTCGGTGGCCGTCTGGAAGTAGATGCCGTCACCGCCCAGCCCGGCGTACTCCTCGCGGTAGGTGCGGAGCACCTGCTCGCGCGTCAGACGCCGGTGCTCACGGTCGGCCAGGTCCAACCCCTCGATGCCCCAGCCCCAGTGGAAGCCCCAGACCACCTTGATGCCCCGCGAGTGGGCGTAAGCCACGATCTCCGCGGCGTTCTCCGGCGCGCAGTCGTTCCAGAGACAGAGCATGTTCATCTTCAGGCGCGCCATGTTGTCGATGTACCGGCGGTAGTCGTAGACCACGTAGCCCCAGGTCCAGAGCCCGCGGTTGGCCACGGCGGGGCCCTCGCTCAGGGTCAGTGGCGCCATCTCATCGAGCGCCCGGCGCAGTTCGCGGGGGTCGTCGGGAGCGACCCTGGCGGTCAGCACCCGCGCGCTGAAGTCGACGACGCCGTGCAGAACTCCGGCCGGATCGGAACCGCAGACGGCCAGGAGTTTTCGCCCGGCCCCCCAGGGGGAGTCCATGACCGCCAGGCTGTAGCCGCCGACGCCCTCCGGCGCCCGCAGCAGCCCGCGGGAAACCAGCTCGCCGAGCAGCGGGTTGGCACCGGCTGTCCCGGTGAGGACAAGGTGCCGCTCGCGCCGGGCGGCCTCGTCGGCTCCCGGCCGGACCTCCATGACGTACGGCAGGTGGCGCTGGAGGGTCCGCTGCAGCTCGTTGACCGCGAACCGCTCGACGGCCTCGTACGAGCCGTGGATCAGCGCCCAACGGGTTCCGGCGTGGACCGGTTTGTGAACATCGGCCATTGTCAGCTCCTCGGCGCGGCGCTCGAGCCGCGCACCAGCAGGGTGCCCGGGCAGAGCCGGTCCTGCCAGCTCTCCTGCCCGTCGAGCCAGGCCATGGCCCGGCGCAAAGTCTCGATCCCGATTGCGCGCTTGGGCAGATCGACCGTGGTGAGCGGAGGACTGGTCATGGCGGCGAAGGGCAGGCCATCCGTCCCGACCACCGATAGCGCCGAGGGCACGGGGATGCCGCGCCGGGTGGCGACGCCGACCAGCGCGGCGGCCTGCAGGTCGTATCCGGCATAGACCGCGGTGATCGCGCCGCCTTCCCAGGGGCCGTCGAAGAAGGCCGCGGCGTTTTCGAGGGCCGCGTCGAGGCTGTCGGCAAACCCGCCGATGACCAGCTTTTCTGCGTACTCGATCCCCGCATCGGCGAGGGCCTGCCGGTAGCCCGCGAGGCGACGTTCGTTGACCAGGAAGTGGGCGATTCGCCGGTGTCCCAGCCCAATCAGGTGGGAGGTGGCCATCCGGGCCACGGCCTCATCATCGATGGCGATCCACGGCAGAGTCGACTCATGCTTGGCGTCTCCGGCAGCCAGGATGACCGGCACGCCGGCGGTGTTCAGTCGCCGGATGGCCGGCAGCGAAGCCGCGGGCATGAACGAAGTGAGCAGCACCGCATCGACGTGCTTGGCGTAAAGCCAGTCGAGGCACTCCTCCTCGCGCTGTGGGTCCCGGCCGCAGGTCCGCACCAGCAGTCCGCACCCGGCCTCCACGGCGGCGTCCTCCATGCCCTGGAGCATGTCTGCACAGAAGGAGAGGGTCAGATCCGGCAGCACCACACCGACCATGCCGGTTCGTTTGGTGCGCAGGCCGCGCGCCACGGGGTTGCAGCGATAGTGAAGATCGGCAGCGGCGCGCCGCACACGCTCCTGGGTTTCCACCGAGATGCCGAGTTCCTTGGCCCGGTTGTTCAGCACCAGCGAGACGGTGGCGGCAGACATGCCGGCCTTATCGGCGACCATTGCCAATGTCACGCGCTGGGGCATCACTCTCCTCCTAAACCGATTTAGGTTCATGTACACTCTGGAGTTGATAATGTCCAGACAAAACCGGTTGCTTTTTCTCACTGACTAACTCAATAGATCGGTGTAGACACCACCGTGAGGGCACCATGAATACCATGCCGATACCACCGGCGAAGGTTAGTGGCAATGTAAAGAACGGCGGACGAGCTGCCGCCAAGCTGGCCGTGGCGCTGCAGGCGGACATTGCCGCCGGCAAGCTTGTCGGCGGTTCCTTCCTGCCAACCGAGCGCGATCTCGCCGAGACTCACGGCATCGGCCGCATGACCGTTCGCCGGGCGCTCAAGTCGCTCGAGGCAGGCGGCCTCATAGCCGCCGAGCCGCGCCACGGCTACCGGGTCATGGCCCGGTCCAACGCGCCGGAGTTCGGCTGCCCGCTGGCCTACGTGCTCGAGGCCGCCCAGCGGCCCGAGGAGTGGGACGAGACCCACAAGACGCTGCTCACCGGCTTCCAGTCGGCTCTGGCCGCCCGGGGCGGATCGCTCCTCTCGCTGTCTTCGAAGAGCCTGTCCCCGGCGCGGGTCCTCGACCAGCTGCTTGCCGGCAAGGCCTGGGGCGCGGCCCTCGACGCCGTCAACCTTGAGTTGCTCGAACTCGTTCGGCGCAACGGCTTCCCGGCGGTTATGGTCGACGCCTGGACGGCCGAGACCCCCATCGACGCGGTGCTCCAGGATGACTACCAGGGCGGGATGCTCGCAGCCGGACACCTGGCCTCGCTGGGCCACCGCCGGATCGCCTGGATCGGACCTTTGACTCAGAGCGCCCACAGCTTGGGCCGCTACGCCGGGGCCGTCGCGGGACTCGTTAAGGCCGGCCTGGAACTCCCCGCGGACCTTCGCATCGAGACCGTCGAAGCCGGCGCCGAAGCAGCCGCCCGGGCCCTGCTCTCCCGACCGGACCGGCCGGACGCGATCATTGCGCTCTGGACCGGCGTGTCGGTGGCCGTGGGCAGGGCCGCGCGCGGACTCGGGCTGGTGGTCGGCCGGGACCTCGGGCTCGTCGGCTGGTCCATGGAGGAGCTCTACTCCAGCGTCTTCCGCCCCGGCTTCCCTGACGGGCAGGTGCCGCCGGCGGTGGTCTGGAGCGTGGCCGACATGGCCGAGACGGCGGTCTGCCGTCTGGCCGAGCGCCGAGCCAACCCGAAGCTGCCTCCGCTGAGGATCAACGTGCCGGTGCGGCTCCGGATGCCTGATCAGAAATGAGGAGAGAGTGCATGCGCATTGCCTCTTTGTCGGTCACCTTCGTACTGGCGGCGGGCGTCGCCGGGCTTGCGGCGGCCGAGCCCATCCCTGGCCAGGTCGAGGGCCTTAAGCCCGGCCACTGGCTGCGGGTGGCCGGCTCGGCCCTGCAGACCGTGGCCCCTCCCTCGGGCGCGGCCAACGTCATCGACCCGTGGTCGGGCGGCGCCTTCGACACCAAGCGCGACCAGCTCATCGTCTGGGGCGGCGGCCACGGGGACTATTCGGGTAACGAGATCTACACCTTCAGCCTCAACACCCTCAAGTGGACCAGGGTGAACAACCCCAGCCAGCCCCCGGCCAAGGATACGGCCTACGCCGCCGACGGCGGGCCCTGCTCCCGGCACACCTACAACTACGTGCAGTATCTGCCGGCGGTGGACCGCTTCGTATCGTTCGGGGGCGCGGGTTTCTGGCAGAGCGGCCAGACGGGGACCAACCACACCGACGCCTTCGATTTTGAGACCCGCAAGTGGTCCAAGCTGGCCGACGTGCCGGAGCGGGCCTTCGGCATCGGGGCCTTCTCGGCCGTCGATCCGAACACCGGCCACGCCTGGCAGCACGGCGCCGGCGGGAAATGCCTGTGCCTGGCCGAGTACCTGCCCGACAAGAACGCCTGGGTGGCGCGCGGCGGGCAGTGGACGGAGGGCGAGAACGACTTCTCGTACAACCTGACCGCCGCCGTGGACTCCAAGCGCAAGCTCTTCGTCGCCTGCGGCGGCGGCGCCATGTGGACCTGGAACATCGCGGCCGAAGGGGCGCTCAAGGGCGCGAAGCTGGAGACCTCCGGCGACAACGCGATCGTGAAGGCCGCCAGCCCCGGCTTCGAGTACCACGCCAAGTCGGACCGCATGGTGGCCTGGAGCGGCGGCGCCGACGTCTACCTCCTGAACATGGACACCAAGGCCTGGACCAAGGTCGCGCCCTCCCCCGGCAACACCGTCACCCCCACGGCGGCGGCGAAGTGGGGCACGTTCGGGCGCTTCCGGTACTCCCCGAACAAGGACGTCTTCGTGGTGGTGAACAGCATCTCCGAGGACGTCTTCATCTATCGCCTGCCCGCGGCGGGCGACGCCCCGGCAGGCAATCCGGCCAAGTAGCGGCAAGAGCGCTTAGGAGGAATCAGCCCATGCGCAGAGCAATCCTGACAGCACTCCCGGTTCTGGCCCTCGGCGTCGCCTACGCCGGCGACGTCTCGTTCACCGCCAAGCCGACCGCGGCCAAGGCAGGCGACGGCGCGAGGGTGTCATTCACTGTCTCCGCCCCGACCGACGTGGAGGTGGCGGTGCTCTCCGGCGACAAGGTCGTGCGCCACCTGGCGGCCGGAGTGCTCGGCGGGCCGAAGGACCCGCCCGCGCCGCTCGTCAAGGGCCTGGCCCAGACGCTGG
The DNA here is from genome assembly GCA_022703445.1 of Planctomycetota bacterium. Lineage (GTDB taxonomy): Bacteria > Planctomycetota > SZUA-567 > JAKLDR01 > JAKLDR01 > JAKLDR01. The sequence continues at coordinate 8,366 of JAKLDR010000030.1, forward strand.
AGTGGGACGGCAGGGATGACTTCGGGAAGCCCGCCGCCGGCGGGCCCTTCAAGGTGCGCGTCCGGGCCGGCACCGGCGTCAAGTTCGGCCGGTTCATCGGTGCCGAGAGCTGCAACTTCGGGGCCATTGACGGCGTGGTGGCCGATGACGAGGGCAACGTCTACCTCAAGGGCTACGGCGGCGAAGCCAACCAGGCGGCCATGTGCGTGCGGGTCTTCGACTCCGAGGGCCGCTACCTGCGGGAGATCCTGCCCTTCCCGGCGGACCTGCCGGGCGACTCCATGAAGGACATCGCCCGCTGGGACGCCGAGCGCAAGGCCTTCTGCCCCCGCAACCTCAAGAACCTGAACCCCGAGTTCTACGTCCAGGGCCGCGGCGGCAACCTCAACATGGTCAGCGCCTCGAAGAAGAACGGACTGATCTTCACCGACGGCGCGCGGCTCTACACCATCACCACTGCCGGCGCGGTGGCCGGCACGGCTTTCTGCAGCCGCGACCTGGGGGGGGTCAAGAACTCGGGAGGCGGGCCGGCGATGCTGGCCATCTCGCCGGACGGCAAGTGGGCCTATCTCTCCGGGCCGTACAGCAACACCAACAGCTACGGATACGTCTTCGACGCCAACTTCCCCCCGGGTCGGATCTACCGCGCGCCGCTCGCCGGGGCGGACAAGCTCAAGGAGTTCGTCACCATCCCGGTGCCCCACCAGAACGGCAACGGTGGGGCCTGGACCAAGGCCTGCGCCGCGCCCGGCCACTTCACCGTGCCGCACGGGCCCGTCCACGGAGTGGCCGTCGACGAGAAGGGCAACGTCTACGTGGCCGACCGCGAGCGCGGCTGCGTGGCGGTCTTCGACGATTCCGGCAAGGAGATCGGCAAGATCGCCCTCAAGAACCCGCACCTGATCGCGATCCACCCGAAGACCGGGGCCATTTACGTCACCCAGTACGACTGCCTGGCCTACGGCAGCTTCCAGTGCGTGGTCTACAAGTTCGAGAACTACAAGGACGGCGTCCAGCCGGCCGCCAAGTACGAGTTCCCGGCGGGCGGAGGCAACCGCAACCAGTCCATGGCCCTGGCCGCCGGCAAGGACAAGACCGTGGTCTGGATGGCCGTCGGCAAGCTGGTGGCGCTGGAGGACAAGGGCGCCTCCTTCGAGCCGCTGCCTCTGCAGTTCGGCCCCAAGACCAGCGTGCCCGCCGACTGGAACCGCCTGGCCACCGACTACGACCGGGACGAGATCTACGTCTCGAACGGCACGACCCGGATCTGGCGCTACAAGGGCGAAACCGGCGAAGGCGGGGTGCTCAAGAAGGACGGCAAGGAGTTCCTGGCCAACGACCTGGCGGTCGGCTACGACGGGCTGCTCTACACTCGTGTGAGCGGCAAGTGGAACGGCTCGGCACCCGAGTACAGCGGCCCCTTCTGGCGGCTGGACCACGAGCTCAATCCCGCGCCCTACGCCGGGAGCGGCACGCACGTCCTGTCGCCCTACATCTACAGCCGATTCGGCATCGGCTTCGCCGAGCGCGGACTGGGCGTCGGCCCCGACGGCAAGGTCTACCTGGGCTTCATGTACAAATGGGTGGCCTATGCCGTGGGCGGCTGGGGGCCCGACGGCAAGGCGCTCCAGGGCAAGTACCTCAAGGGTCTCTACCCGGCCGAGAAGCCCGAGGAGCGCAAGCAGTACGCCCCGGAGATGAACAGCGCCATCATCGGACCGGTCCCCCAGGGCAGCGCCAATGTCCGGGTGGACCTCAAGGGTGACATCTACGTGGGCCTGATGCACCGGCCCAAAGGCTTCACGCCGCCGGCGGGTTTCGAGAAGGACCAGGGCTACCGCGTCTCGGTCGGCAGCGTGGTCCGCTTTGGACCGGAGGGCGGCGCCATGCTCGGCAACGATGCCGGCGCCGTGTCCGCAGCCGAGATGGAGGGTGCCAAGCAGGCCTACGTGGGCCTGGCCCCCTTCAGCAGCGCGGCCGAGGCCTTCGGCGGCAACACCTGCTGCGTATGCCGGGTACCACGCTTCGACCTCGACCGCTACGGGCGGCTGATCCTGCCCAACGCCATGACCAACTCGGTGCTGCTCTACGACAACGCCGGCAATCTCATCCTCGAGTTCGGCAAGTACGGCAACTTCGACACGCAGTTCGTGAACGAGAACACCGAAGCCGGCAAGGCCAAGAAGCCAACGGTCGCCGTGCCGGACATCCCGCTCTGCTGGCCCACCGGCGCGGGCTTCACCGCCAAGGCCTTCTACGTCTGCGACACGTACAACCGGCGCGCAGTGCGCGCCGAGGCAACTTTCAAGGCGGAGGAGACGTGCGAGGTCAAGTGACGGGAACGAAGACTGTGTGCGTCCGTGAGTCTGTGGGCGTGTGGCTTCGGGTCTGGTTACCCACATACTCACACACTCACAAACCCACGCACTCTTCCGATCGGGCACAGAGGGGATCCACCATGCGTCTGATCCTGACCAGCGCCTTCCTGGGCATCATGGCTGCGACCGCCGCCGCCGGCGAACCGGCACCCGCCGCCGGCGGCACTACGGTGCTGGAGGCCAAGAGCTTCTGGCGCTGCCACGCGGTCTGGAAAACCGAACTGGTCCGGCCAGAGGCCGGCGGCGAACTGCAGCCCGTCGAGGTCGCCAAGGGCAAGCCGGCGCCGGTGGTGACCACCGCGCTCCCGCCCGCGGGCTGGACCGCCCCGGACTTCGATGACAGCGGCTGGGCCCGGCTGCGCGGGCCGGTGCCGCAGGCCTCGCGGACGCTGGCCGCCTTGTGCCTGCGCGGCAAGTTCGAGGTCAAGGACCCGGCGGCCGCCGGCGACCTTTCCCTGACGCTGGCGTACCGCGGCGGGGCGATCGTCTACCTGAACGGCACCGAGGTGGCCCGGGCCAACCTGCCCAAGGACAAGTGCGATCTCGAGACTCCCGCCGAGGACTACCCCAAGGACGCCTATCTCGACCCGGAGGGCAAGCTGCTGCGCTACGGCTTCGGCGACCCCGAGAAGTACAAGGACCGCTTCGCGCTCCGCGAGCGCCGGCTGACCGGCGTCAGGCTGCCCCGCGAGGCACTGCGCAAGGGCGTCAACGTGCTGGCCGTCGAGCTGCACCGCGCGCCGACCAGCGAGGCCTTCATCAAGGGCGACTGCAAGGGCGGCGGCGCGGTCTTCTACTGCCCGTGGTCCATGCTGCTCTTCGCCGACCTCAAGCTGACCGTCCCGACGGGAGGCCCGGCGGTGGTGCCCAACGTCGTGCGCCCCGCGGGGCTCAGGGTCTGGCCGCGCAGCCCGGTTTCGCGGGCCGACGCCGGCGAGTACCCCGACCCCAACGAACCGGGCGCGCCGCTCCTGCTCAGCGGCTGCCGCAACGGAGCCTTCGCCGGGCAGTTCGTGGTCGGCTCGAACCAGGCGATCTCAGGGCTCAAGATGGAGGCCTCGGCGCTCAAGCCGGTCTCTTCCGGCAGCGGCGCGGAGATCCCGGCAGCGGCGGTCCAGCTCCGCTTCGTGAAACCCAACGACGGCTCCATTCTCTGCGGTCCGTACTTCCGGCGCGTGGGACTGGACGCGCTCGAGGAGGCCCCGGTTACCGACGTGCCCGCCGCCGGAGGCGGGGCGGTCCAGCCGATGTGGCTCACCATCAACGTCCCCAGGGACGCCGCGCCCGGCGACTACGCCGGCAAGGTGACCGTCTCGGCGGCCGGTTCGACGCCCGTCGAACTCGCCGTCCGCCTCAAGATGGCCGCCTGGACGCTGCCGGACGCGAAGGAGCTCTCCTCCCACGCCGGGCTGATGCAGTGCCCGGACGCGGTCGCCGGCCAGTACGGCGTGGCCCTCTGGTCCGCCGAGCACTGGAAGCTGCTCGACCGGACCTTCGCGCTCCTCGGGCAGGTGGGCAGCGACGACGTGTTCATCCCGCTGATCTGCGGCACGTACCTGGGCAACGCCGAGACCATGGTCCGCTGGGTGAAGGATGGCGACAAGGGCTACAAGCACGATTACACCGTCGCCGAGAAGTACCTCGATCTGGTGGTCAAGCATCTGGGCAGGCCGGCGGTGGTGAGCCTCTACGTCTGGGACCGCCAGGGCGGCACCTGGGGCCCGACCGGCAAGGACTTCGGCGAGCAGAAGGCCCCCGCCCAGGTGACGCTGCTCGACCCGGCCAGCGGCAAGACCGAAAGGATGGACGCGCCGCGCTGGGGCACGCCCGAGGCGGTGACCTTCTGGAAACCGGTGATCGACGGGATGCGCGAACGGCTCAAGGCCCGCGGGCTGGAGGGTTCCATGCAGATCGGCGTGGCCCTGGACCATCGCCCGACCAAGACCGCCGTCTCCGATCTCAAGGCCGCCGCCCCCGGCGTCAAGTGGTCGGTGCACTCGCACATGGCCGCCGGCGGCTCGATCACCACCGACATCATGGGCTACGGCGCACACGTGTGGTGCTCGCCCCGCCTGGTCGACCCTGCGGCCAAGCCTCCATACACCATCAGGAACCCCTACATCTTCACCGGCTTCCCGCGCGGCGGGGTCGGCGGCATCGGCGCGGTCTACGCCGACGACCCGCCGCACTACCGCTGGCTGATCGAGGGCCTGATGGCCTGCGGGCACAGCGGCTTCGGGCGGGTGGGCGCGGACTTCTGGCCGACGAAGAAGAACGCCCAGGGCAAGCAGGGCCTGACCTACGGAGGCGACGCCGGCGACACCTCGGTCACGCTCTCGGACTCGAGCCCGGCGGTGCTGGCCCCCGGCGCGACCGGCCCGGTCTCGACGGTGCGCTTCGAGATGCTCCGCGAGGGCGCCCAGGAGGCCGAGGCGGCCATGTTCCTGGCCCGCGCGCTCCAGGACCCAGCCCGCAAGGCCAAGCTCGGGGACGAACTCGCCGCGCGCGCCGGGGGGCTTCTCGACGAGCGCGTCCGGACCATGCTCCGGACCATGGGCCAGGCCAGCCCCTGCAATGCCGGAAGCCCGGGGGACTGGGGCATCTTTGAGCTGATCCCCTGGCAGGCCGATTCCACCCGGCTGTTCACCCTGGCCTCCGAAGTGGCCGGGAAGCTGAATGGAAAGTGAGAGGAGCACGCAGATGAGAACCGCCAGCCTGGCAGTCCTGGCCGCATGTCTGTTCGGAGCCCTGGCCGCCGCCGGCGAGATCCAGTTCACCGCCAAACCCTCGGCGACGAAGGACGGCGACAAGGTGAAGATCAGCTTCACGGTCTCCGCGCCGACCGACGTGGAGGTGGCGGTGCTCGGCGCCGACGGCAAAGTCGTCCGCCACCTGGCCGCCGGCGTCCTAGGCGGCGAGAAGGACCCGCCGCCGCCGCTTGCCAAGGGCCTGGCCCAGACCGTCGAGTGGGACGGCCGGGACGACGCCGGCAAGCCCGCAACGGGCGCGGCCAAGGTCCGCGTCCGCGCCGGGACCTCGGCCAAGTTCGGCAAGGTCATCGGCTTCGACCCCTACCGCATGACCATCATCAAGGGCCTGGCCAGCGACGAGAAGGGCCGGGTCTACGTGCTCTACAGCCCGTTCCACGGCGGCGGCGAGTCGGACATCATCCGCCAGTTCGACGCCGACGGGAAGTACTTGAAGACCGTCTGGCCGCCGCCGGCCGACCTCTCCGCCGAGCAGACCAAGGGCCTGCCCAAGGTAACCGGCTCGGGCACCGACGCCGACAAGCTCTACCCGGCCAACTACCAACCGCTCCTGCCCAAGTTCCTGCCGCCCAACGCCGACGTGGCCATGGTGGGCCACCGGGTCCGCGCCGGAAAGCTCATGCTGGCCTCGATCGGCGAGGGCTTCAAGTTCATGAGCATCGGCGCCGACGGCGGCGTGCCGACGCCGCTCATGCTCGGACGCCTGCTGCCGGCCTGGGGAGAGAAACCCGCGGCACCGCGGGCCGGCGGCGGTGGCTGGCTGGGCTTCGGCGCGGTCTCGGCGGACGGCAAGACCGTGCTTATGAGCTCGCTGCAGGTCGACAAGCCGGCCGACTGCTGGAAGAACGGTGCGATCCTCTCGGTCGACCTGACCGCGCCGCTGACCGCGGTATCCTACGGCAACACTCCGCTGCTCGGCCTGCTCGCGCTCAAGGGGCTCGCCGAGGTGACCGTGCCCGAGGGCGCGAAGCTCCATCACCAGCCCTACAACGACTGGGGCGCCAAGATGGGCATGGCCACGATCCACGGCCTGGACATCGATGACGCCGGCAACGTCTACGCCTGCGACCGCACCAACGGCTGCATCGCGGTCTTCGACAAGGACGGCAAGGCCGTCGGCACCGCCAAGGTGACCGACCCCGACCAGGTGGCGGTCCACCCCAAGACCGGCGCCATCTACGTCCTGACCCGCACCTGGAAGGACAAGGGCAGCGCGCTCTCGGCGCTGGTCAAGCTCTCCGCTCTCAAGGACGGCGGCAAGGAACTGGCGCGCATGACCTTCGACCAGCCGGCCCGTAAGACACCGTTCCTCGCACTGGACAGCTCGACGGACACGCCAGCCCTGTGGGTCGCCTGCATCGGTTCGGGCGGCGGGCTCGTCAAGCTCCTCGACAAGGGCGGCTCCTTCGAGAAGACCGTCGACCTCGGCACCAAGCGCACGAGCGAGGGCATGGACTGCATCTGGCTGACCTGGACCAACCCGGTCACCGACGAGGTCTTCGCCGCCGACGGCTGGGGCGGCGACAAGTGGGGCCAGGGCCGGCCGGCCTGGCGCTTCGACGGGAAGACCGGCAAACGGCTGCCCTGCGACTTCTCGGCGCTGGACATGGCCTTCGACCTCCAGGGCAACGTCTACTACAGCGGCTTCAAGGCCTACACCACGCCGGCCTGGCGGCTCACCCCCGACCTCAAGCCCCTGCCCTTCCCGGGCTCGGACAAGAACGTTACCACCGGCCGGGACATCTACGGCAAGTACGGCTGGGCCCAGTGCCAGAAGGGCCTGTGCGTGGCCCGCGACGGCGGACTCTACGCCTTCCACATGAAGACCTGGAGCGAGTACACCGTGGTCCGCTGGACGCCGGACGGCAAGGCCGTCGACGGCTTCGTGACGGGGAGCTTCCTCAACACCCGCAGCGGCGGGCTCAAGATCGACGCCGCCGGGAACCTCTACGTCGGCGTGCCCGGCTGGCCGAAGAGCCACACCCTGCCGTACTCCGCGCCGGCCTTCTTCTCGGGGGCCAGCGTGGTCAAGTTCAAACCGTCCCCGGACAGCACCGACGCCGGCAAGACCAGGCCGGCCGAGGCCATGGACTGGCAGGGCCCGCGCTGCTCGCCGTGGCTGGCCGGGGCGCTGACCGCCTATCCGCACCAGTCCCCCAATGGGGCCAGCGGCGACCACCTGGGCTGCACCTGCAAGGAGGCCAGGTTCGACCTCGACCTCTACGGGCGGCTCTACATCCCCAACGCGCTGACCTACCGCGTGACCATGGTTGACAACTCCGGAAACGTGATTCTCAAGGCCGGCAACTACGGCAACGCCGACTCACAGGGCCCGGGGACTGAAAGTCCGCTCAAGACTCCGGAGATACCGCTGGGCTGGCCGATGACCGTAGGCGCCGCGCCTGACCACGGCCACGTCTACGCCGGCGACGTGATCAGCAACCGCATCGTGCGCATCGACCTGGTCAACTCCGCGGAGGAGACGTGCGAGGTCAAGTAACGGAGGCTTGGATGGTCCGACCAGTCAGACAAGTCGGACCAGTCAGACCCGTCTGACAAAGGAGCTGGTGACGATGAAGACTGCCCTAGTCGTTTGCGCATGCATGATGGCCTGCGCATCTCTGGCCTCCGCCGGCGAAACGGCGGCTGCGGTTCCAACCGGCGACTACGCCAACCACCCCGAGAACGTCTGGGTGAAGCAGAGCCCGAGGCCCGGCGCGCCCTCTCCGCGCTTCGGCTGGGAGGCGGCCGGCGCCTACGACCCCTACAACAAGAAGTGGATCCACTGGGGCGGCCACGACGGCAACCCCCAGGGCTTCCCGCTCTTCCTGTGGGACCCGGCCACCGGCAAGTGGGAGCAGAAGTTCCCCAACACCAGCCCGCCGGGAGTCTGCTGCGTGGACGGCGCCGACGTCTTCGACCTGGCCGCGCGGCGCTTCGTGCGCTTCCCTGGCGCCTCGCTCAACCACGGCTGGCAGTGGTCCCGCAAGGTGCACCTCAAGAGCTCGGCGGTCTGGCTCTACGACGCCGCGACCAACACCTGGCAGAACATGCGCCCGCCGCCCTACAAGGAGCCGGGCGGCTACTCCAAACAGGTCCTGGGCGCGCTCAACGCCAACGGAGCCTACGACGAGAACCACGAGCTGGCCCTGTCCTTCGGCGGCCAGTCCTCCGGCGGGGGAACGAACAACCTGTTCGTCTACGACGCGCATTCCAACCTCTTGGAGAGGCTGGACGGCGCCGGGGCCCCGTCCCCGCGCGATGGGGCCGGCTTCTGCTATGACGCGAAGAACGACTGCGCGGTGGTCTTCGGCGGACAGTACCTGGACGATGGCAAGGTCTACATCTACCGCTACGGAACCAACAAGTGGGAGGCCCACGACCTCAACCCGCGCCCCCCGACCAGGATGGAGAAACCATACTCGACCATCCCCAAGATGGCCTTCGACTCGACCAACGGCGTCTGCCTGTGCGTCGCCTGGATGGGTGAGAAGACCCACGAGACCTGGGCCCTGGATGTCGCCAAGCTCCAGTGGACCAAGCTCGACCCGGCGGCGGAGGCCGAGGGCAGCAAGAGCCGCACCCGCAACCTGGGCTACGACCGGGCCCTCAACCTCTTCTTCCTGGAGACCTACACGCCGGCGAACGAGCCCCAGCTGTGGACCTACCGCTACAAGAAGGCGCCGGCGGACCTGCCGGCCGAGCCGCCGACCGACCTGGTCTGCCTGACCGCCGCCGGCGGCAAGGCGGCGCTGACCTGGAAGGCCAGTCCCACGGCCGGCGTGAAGGAGTACGCCGTCTACCGCGCCGAGGCCGACAAGCCCTGGCTGGCCAAGTTCGCCAAGGTCGGCACGGCCAAGGAGCTCAAGTTCGAGGACGCGGGTCTGGCTGCCGGGAAGGTCTTCATGTACACGGTCCGCTCCGTCGGCGCCGACGGCAAGGAGAGCCGCGACAGCTTCAAGGCCCGCACCCAGCCGCGGGTCCCGGCTGCGCCGGTGGTCTCGGTGCTGGCCGCCAACAAGATCGAACTCTCCTGGCCGGCGCTCCCGGCGACGGACGTCGCCGGCTACAACGTCTACCGCGGGCTGGTCAGCGTCGCCACCAACACCGCACTGGTCAAGTCCTGGGCCTTCAACGACCCGGCCTACGCCGAGCCGGTCGTCGACAAGGTCAGGGACATCGCCGGAATCGAGAAGCTCAACGACAAGCCGCTCGCCGCCGCCAGCTTCACCGACGAGAAGGTCGACCTCGGCAAGAAGGGGGCGGAGTCCGGGGACTACAAGTACGCGGTCTACGCCTACATCGTCAGGGCGGTGAACCAGCTGGGCACCGAGAGCGGCCCATCGCCCTATGCCCTGACCATCGCCTCCAGTCCGCAGAACGTCCTGCTCCGCGAGAAGGGCGGCGGGGCCGAGATCAAGTGGGACGCCAACCCGGAGAAGGGCATCGCCGGCTACCGGGTCTACAAGTACGGCAAGCCCATGACCCTGGTCTCGCCGGAACTCGTCAAGGAGACGACCTTCATCCAGGCGGCGGCCGGCGGCCAGAGCCGCTACTCCGTCGTGGCGGTCGACGCGCTCGGCCAGGAGGGAGAACCCTCCTCGCCGGTCTGGTGCGGGCAGAGCTACAAGGGGTTCTACCCCGGCGAGTGGCATCAGTAGGAGCAAGGGCGACTGACTTGAGACCCAAACATGCCAGTGCCGCTGCCCGCCATGCGCAGGGGCAGGCCGGGAAGCGTGGCGCACGACGGGCGCCCCCGTCCCCCAAAGGGGGCGTCCAGGCTGAGGCGCGGCTGCTCAAGACGCGCGTTGGTGCCCCACCGCTAAGCCCGCACCTCACCGGGAAGTTCTGCGAGCACCTCGGTGACAACGTCTATCAAGGCATGCACGCCCAGATCCTCAGGAACCCGACTTTCGCCGACTTCCCCTTCGCCGGCGGCGGAAATGCGCCGGACGGGGGAGTGAAGTTCCAGTGCGACGAAGCCGTCATAGACGCACAGATCCTCAAGACCGCGCAGAGACTCGGCTGGCCGGCTCCCGCCAGGCTGGTCGAGGCCCGCCGGGACGCGCTGGCGATGTTCTGGATCAAGGAGGGACCCCGGGAAGCCGTGCGGACCAGTCCCGACGCCGCTCCCCACCAGGGCCGTGCCCAGCGGGTTGAGGCCTCCGCGGCCGGCCAGGGCCTGGCCCAGTGGATCCATCTGCCCCTCCACCGCGTGGGCCACTACGACTTTCGGATGGTGGCGCGCTCCCCTGACCTGCGCAGCCTGCGCGTGGCCTGCGCCGATCGGGCCGGCAGAACCGTTGCCCGGGTCGAGGTCCGGGGCGTGAACCGGGTCTGGGGCTCCTTCTCGGTGAAGCTGCGCCTGAAGTCCGGGGCCACCGCCCGGCCCGGCGGCCCGTACAGGCTCACCATCACCGCCCCCGAGCGCGGCCAGTTCGTCATCGCGCGGGCGCTCCTGTATCCCGCCGACCATGTGCGGGGCGCCGACCCGGACGTGATCCGTCTGCTGCGGGAGTCGCGCCTGCCGCTCCTGCGCTGGCCTGGAGGGAACTTCGTAAGCGGCTACCACTGGGAGGACGGCATAGGCCCGACCGACGAACGGCCCACCCGCGCCAACCCTGCCTGGGGCGGGCTCGAGCCCAACCTGTTCGGCACCCACGAGTTCATCGCCTTCTGCCGGGCCGTGGGCTGTGAGCCCATGATCTGCGTCAACGCCGGCATCGGCACGCCGGAGGAAGCCGCCCGGTGGGTGGCGTACTGCAACGGCTCCGCCCGGACGCCGCAGGGCCGGCGGCGCGCCCGACACGGCGCGACCCGCCCCTTCCGGGTCAGGCACTGGGAGATCGGCAACGAACTCTCCGGCAGTCACCAGATCGGCTGGACAACCGCCGCCGGCTACGCTGATCGCTACCGCGAGTTCGCCAGGGCCATGCGGGCCGCGGACCCGACCATCAGGATCATCGCCTGCGGCAGCCAGGGCGAATGGAACGCGCGCCTATTCCGGGGGAACGCGGGGACGGTGGACTGCGTCAGCGACCACATCCTGGAGGGCGGCCCCATCCAGGGCTCCACGGACCCGCTGACCGTCTTCAGGGACTTCATGGCCTTCCCAACCTACTACGAGGAGGAGTTCTACGCCCGGTGGCGGGAGGCCATGCGCAAGGCCGGGATCCGCAGCCCACGGCTGGCCATCACCGAACTGCAGCTCTTCGGAAGGATCCTGCAGTCCGGGGATGGCCGGAAGCAGAGGCTGACCCCGGAGTACCTGGTGACGCCCACAACCTGGGCGGAGGCTGCCTACTGCACGCTGTTCTACCACCTGGCCGTGCGGATGAACCCCTTCGTCGAGCTGATCACGCATTCCGCCACGGTCAACCACGGCGGGGGCCTGCGCAAGACCGCCGAGCGGGTCTACGCCAATCCCTGCCATCACGCCCAGCGGATGTTCTCGGCCTTCAACGGCGCCACCCCGGTGCCTGTCGAGCTGCGGAGCCCCGACTACGAGACCGCGGGCGTCATCAAGCGCCTGCCTGCCGGAATGAAGGTGCCCGCGCTTGACGTCGTGGCGGCGACCCAGGGCCAGTCCCTGCTGGTCTCGGCGGTCAACCGCGGGACGGGGCCGGTCCGCCTGGCGTTGGATGTGTCCGCCTTCCGGGCTCATGGGGAGTTGACCATGATCACCCTGGCCGCGAAGAGACCGTGGAACGGGAATACCCCGGAGAGGCTCGAGGCCGTCGCCCCCCGGACGAGGACCGTACACCTGCGCGGCGGACGGGTTGATTTGCCGCTCCCGCCCTTCACTCTCGCAGTTCTGCAGGCCCCCTGACCGGACCCGGAGGAAGCCGCCACCATGTTCTCCTTCGCCCTGGCGCTGCGGAAGAAGGCTGAACAGCGGTTCTCGCCGGCGGGCGTCAACTTCTGGTGCCACGTCTCGGAGGGGGCCTTCGCCTCCTTCGGGTTCTCGCTGGTCTCCGGCGGCTTCATCTTCCCGGTCATCGCCACCCAACTGGGCGCGTCCCCGTTCATGCTGGGGGCCTTCAATTCGGTGATGGGTTTGAGCTTCCTGGCCCAGCTCCTCTTCGCCCACCGAATGGAGAGCGTCCATCGCAAGAAGCATCTGGTACTCATGCTGGGCATAGGCCAGCGGGCCCCCTTCCTGGCCATCCCGCTGTGCCTTCTAGCCCTGGCCACCAACGCCCCGCTCGTCTGCCTGATCCTGATCACCGCGGTGAACCTCGCGGCCGGATTCCTGGTCAGCCTGCTGGTCCCGCCGTGGATGGACCTGGTCGCCGAAACCATTCCCAAGGAGCGCGTGGGCCGGCTCTTCGGCTACCGCAACAGCATCTCGTCGGCCATGAGCCTGGTCTCCGGGATGATCAGCTATGCCCTCATCGCCGGATACGCGTTCCCCACGAACTACGCACTGGTTTACTTCCTGAGCCTCGGGTCGGTGATGATTTCGTGGCTGCTCTTCACCCTGGTGGACGAGGCACCCCAGGACGCGCCGGTGCGCCACCGCCAGAGCGCCCGCGAGTACCACGGGGAACTGCTGGCGACGCTGAAGCGCGACCAAGCCTACCGCTGCTACCTGGCTTACAAGGGCATCAGCCGCATCGGCTTCGCGGCCATGTTCTACTACAGCGTGGTGGCCATATCTCCGAAGTACGGCGTCAGCCCGGCCTTCGCCGCGGGGGTCTACGCCACCATCGCCGCCGGCGTTCAGATCGTCGGCAATCTGCTCTTCCCGCTCCTGGGCGAGAGGTTCGGACACAAGCGGCTGCTTATGATTGGCGCGGTCCTGCACGCCGCGGCGGCCCTGACCGCCGCCTACGCTCCCTCCGGCGGCTGGTTCATCGCCGTGGTGGTCCTGTCTTCCATGGGCGTGGCCGCCCAGGCGGTGGGCGAGTCGCCGCTCATGCTGCAGGTGGCCCCTCGGAGCAAACGCATAGGCTACATGGTCCTCTCCAGCGTCGTGCTGGCGCCCGTGGGCATGGTCGCCTCGCCCGTGGCCGGCTACCTCCTCCAGGAAGCCGGCGCCACGACGCTGTTCGGACTGGCCGCGGCCGGCATTCTGGCCGCCCTGATTCCGCTGGAAAGGTGCAGACCGGCTCCCGAAGACGCACTTGCTGAGGGAGAACCCGTTCCGGCTGCGCCGTCGAGAGAAGCTGCGGGCTGAAGTGGGAACCCGGCCTCGGCGTTCGGCTCTCTGGAACGAGAGGCCGCTCACAACCCGGGAGCCGGCTGAGAAGGAGGTCTGCCAGATGATGCGTATGCTGATGATCACTCCCTGTGTGTGGTTCCTGGCGATGGCCCCAGCTCGCGCCGGCGAACCGACCGCTCCGCCGCACTTCACCGCCAAGCCGACCGCCACTAAGGCCGGCGACCCTTCGGCAGGCTCAGGGCAGGGCAAGGTGAAGATCGCCTTCGCCGTCTCCGCGCCGACCGACGTCGCGGTCTACGTTGAGGACGCCAAGGGCGCGGCCGTCCGACACCTGGCCGCCGGCGTGCTCGGAGAGAAGGCGCCGCCGCCCTTCAAACCGGGGCTGGCCCAGGAGCTCGAGTGGGACGGCAAGGCCGACTACGGGAAGCCCGCCGAGGGTGGGCCCTTCAAGGTCCGGGTGGCCCTGGGCCTGGGCGCCAAGTACGACCGGGTCATGTCCTCGAACCGCCAGGACTTCATCAGCATCAACGCCCTGGGCACCGGTCCGGACGGGACGCTCTACGTACTGGCCATCTCCAACGGCGCGGTCTGGAGCGGCCCGCAGATCGTGGCCCTGAACCGCGACGGCAGCTACCAGCGCATGGTCATGCCCTACCCCTCCAGCCTCAAGAAGGACCAGGTCAAGGGCATCACCTCGTTCGAGATCGACGGGCGGCCGGCGCCGCTGATGCAGAGCGTCACCATGGGGCTGTACCCGGCCTTCCACCCGGTGCCGTCGACCAACATCGCCGTCTCGCCGGACGGTTCGAAGCTGGTGATCCTCTGCGCCAGCCACGGCGCGCACGTCCGGCCGAGCGTGTGCCTTCTGGGCTCCGACGGCGGCACGCCGGCCGAGCCGATCAGCAAGCTCGCGGGCCTGCCCGGCGACCGCACCATCCTGGCCGGGTTCTCCTGCGCGGCGATCTCCTCAGACGGAGCCTACGCCTTCTTCGGCGGCGTCCAGCCCGAGCCCTACAAGCCGGACGTCCAGCCGGCGCTCTACCGCGTCAAGCTGCCGGAGCGCGCGCCGGCGGAGCCCTTCTTCGGAGACGCGGCCAAGCCCGGCAAGGACGAGAGCCACCTCGGCGGGGCGCCGCGGGGCCTGGCCATCGACGGCAAGGGCAACCTCTTCATCGCCGACCACGTCAACGACCGCGTGGTGGTCGTCTCCGAGAAGGACGGCAAGTTCGTCGGCGAGTTCCCGGCCACCAAGCCCGAATTCCTGGCGGTCTCGGCCAAGACCGGTGCGGTCTACGTCTCGAACCGCAAGGGACCGCAGGTCGAGGTCGTCAAGTACCAGCCGGAGGCCGGCTTCAAGGGGGCCAAGGAAGTATGTCGGATAGCGGTGGGCCTCTCCCGCAACGACTGCCACTCGGTGGCGGTGGACTGCTCGGCCGAGCCGGCGGTGGGCTGGGTCTGCGACCGCTTCGGCAACCTGATCCGGTTCGAGGACCGCGGCGCCAAGTTCAGCGACGCCGTCAAGATCAGCAAGGGGCTGGAGGGCTACGGCTCTCTGCCGGAGTCCTACATGGGCGTGGTCGTCGACCGACAGCGCAAGGAGATCTACACCCGCAACAGCACCGGCGGCGGTCTCTACTACCGCTTCTCCGAGGAGACCGGCAAGCGCGAGGAAGTCCGCGTGCCCGGCGACAACTTCGGCGGCGGCAAGGGCTTCCAGATCGTCCCCGGGACCGACGGCAACCTCTACGGGCTGCAGTGGCCCTACGCCATGCTCAGGTGGGACCGCAGCGGCAAGCCGCTCAAGTGGGAGAAACCCATCAGGCCCACTGAACAGGACATGCTCTTCAACGGCAGCAAAACCACTGGCGACGCCGTCATCAAGCTCCCCGACCACGCCTCCTTCGTCCCGGTGAGCATGACCGAACTGCCCCACACCCTGGGCGTGCGAGCGAGCGATGGGCACCTCTTCGCCTTCACCTTCAAGGTCCGTGGCCGGGTGCCCAAGTGCCTCAACGAGTACCAGACCACCGGCGAGCAGGTCAACAAGGACCCGATCATCTGGATGACCTCCGACGCCATCGTCGGTCCCAAGTTTGACGCCGCCGGCAACATCTACGTCGCCGAGGTGGTGAAACCGAAGGGCTGGCAGCCGCCGGAGCTCGCCGCGCACTTCGCCAAGACCGGCGTCAAGGGTCTGACCGGCCCGGCCTTCGTGGCCTCCAACATGTACGGAAGCATCGTCAAGTTCCCGCCGACTGGTGGCACCTTCGAGATGGGCGACTCGCGCGACCTCGGCAACCCCTGGGATCCCAAGCTCGGCAAGCGCGCCAGCCCCTTCGAGGGCGAGATGAGGCTGCCCGAGGGCGCCAAGACCCTGGAGGCCGAGTACCTGCTGGGCGACCGGATGAGGCCGGCCAAGGTTATCGGCGCCGAGTGGATGCACCCCGGCGTCGGCCACGTGGGCCACTACCGCTGCAATTGCGAGAACATCACCTTCGACGTCGACGAGTTCGGCCGCGTCTTCTTCCCCGACCCGGAGCTCTTCCGGGTCCGGGTCATCGACACCGGCGGCAACGCCATCACCTACGTCGGCGGCTACGGCAACGCCGAAAGCATGGGCCCGGACAGCCCGGTGCTCGACCCCAAGACCGGCAAGCTCCGCCCGCGCGAGACCGGCGACCCCAAGGACCTCAAGAGCCCCTTCGCCGAACCTGATGTCGCCTTCGCCTGGGTCGTCGGCGTCGGGGTCACCGACAAGTACATCTACGCCGGCGACCCGCTCAACCGCCGGCTGCTGCGCATCAAGATGACCTACGCGGTGGAGGAGAGCTGCGAGGTAAAATAGCGGACCACATCACGTCCTAACACTAGTCGCAGCAATGGCTTATGTCTGACTACTAGGCTTTGGCCGCAGCCTTATCCTTTTCAGCCAAACCATTATAGGCGGACGGTGTATAGCCCAGCGTAAGCCCACAGGAGAGCCCATGCGCAGCCCAATAAAGAGCGTTAGACGAAGAGTTCCCTGTGTTGGCCGCACCGCCACGGCGCTGGTGGCCACCCTCAAAGCCAGGATCTCCGAGGGTCAGATTCTCTCCGGCCAGTTCCTGCCGACGGAGCGAGAACTCTCAGCAGAGCACGGCCTGGCCCGCATGACCGTGCGCCGCGCGCTGCGGGCGCTGGAGCGCGACGGACTGGTGGCCATCGAGCCGCGCCACGGCTGCCGGGTGCTCTCCGCGGCCAACGACCCGCGCCGGGGCTGCCCGGTGGCCCACGTCTTCTCCACCGGGCCGGACGAAGCGGTCCTCGACGAGATGCACCAGCACATCCACGCGGCACTGCGCAGCGTCGTCGCCGCCCGCGGATGGTCGCTGCTCGAAGTGCACATGTCCGGCCGGCCCGGCGCCGAAGTCCTGGAGCAGCTCCGCACCGCCCGGGCCTGGGGGATGATCCTCGACGCCGCCGATCCCAAGCTGCTCGCGCTCATCCGCGCCAGCGGCATGCCGGCCGTCATGGTCGACGCATGGGACGAGGACTCGCCCCTCGACGCCGTGCTCCAAAGCAGTTACCAGGGCGGCTTCCTCGCCGCCCAGCACCTTCTGGAGCGCGGCCACCGGGACATCGCATGGTTCGGCCCGGTGGCTGAGAGCTCCTTCAGCCGGGAGAGGTTCGGCGGCGCCGCGGCGGCGCTGGCTGCGGCCGGACTGGATCTGCCGCTGAGCCGGCGCGTCGATACGGCCGGGCGGGACATCGAGGCGGCGGCTATCGAACTGCTCTCGGGGGTGGACCGCCCCAGGGCGGTCCTGGCCCTGTGGAGCAGCCCGGCGGTGGCGATCGCTACCGCCGCCAGCAAGCTGGGCCTGGTTCCGGGCCGCGACCTGGACCTGGTCGGCTGGGCCATCGGGGAGCAGTATGACGCATACGCGGCCAAGTTCGCCGGCCGGCCCGTCCCGCCGACCGTGGTGTGGAGCTCGGCTGACATGGCCCGCATGGCCGTGGCCCGCCTCGCCGACCGCCAGGCCAACCCGCAGCTGCCGCCCATGCGCATCAACGTTGCCGCGAAACTCAGAATTGAGGGGGAGTGAAGATGAGAAGCGCACTGATCCTGGCCGCCCTGGTTCTGGCCCCGGCAAGCCTGGCCTCGGCCGGCGAGGTCGCGTTCAGCGCCAAGCCGACCGCGACGAAGGCCGGCGATGGCCTCAAGATCACCTTCACTCTGTCCGCACCCACCGACGTGGAGGTCGCGGTACTCGGCGCCGACGGCAAGGTGGTCCGCCACCTGGCCGCCGGCGTCCTCGGCGGCAAGAATCCTCCGCCGGAGCCCCTCAAGGCCGGCCTCTCCCAGGAGATCGCCTGGGACGGCCGGGACGACTTCGGCAAGCCCGCCGCCGGGGCGGCCAAGGTCCGGGTCCGCGCCGGTACCGGCGCCAAGCTCGGCCGCTTCATCGCCCAGGACCCCTACGTCTTCGGCGGCGTCGACGCCATCACCACCGGCGAGGACGGCAACCTCTACATCTCCGGCTTCTCCGGGCCGGCCAACATGTGCCAGAAGACGCTGCGGGTCTTCAGCCCGGAGGGCAAGTTCATCAAGACGCTGCTGCCCTTCCCGGCGGACCTCGCGCCCGGGGCCATGAAGGAGGTGGCCCGCTGGGACGAAGCCGCCAAGAGCTGGCGGCCCCGCAACCTGGACATTCTCAATCCGAACTTCTACGGCAATCTCGGCCAGCTGGTGAGCGTCTCCAAGGAATCCGGCATTGTCATGGTCAGCAAGGACGGCGGCGTCTGCCGGCTGGACCTCGGGGGCAGCGTCCCCGGCGCCTCGCTGGCCACCGGCCAGAAGACCTGGCCGGTCTTCGACGCCAAGAACGGCGACAACAACCACTACGGCCACCCCTACTACCATCAGGGCGGGCCGACCATCTACACCGCCTCGCCCGACGGGAAGCACCTCTACCTGAGCGGGCCGTGCCAGAACATGAAGGAGAAGCCCAAGCAGCTCAGCGACAAGTTCCCGTCCTTCGGCGGGGTCTTCCGGATGAAGCTCGACGGCAAGGACGAGATGCAGCTCTTCGCCACCATCCCCGCCACCGCGGACGGCCCGTGGTCCAAGGACGGGGCCAGGAACTACGGCGCCTCCGGCCCGGTCCACGGCGTCTGCGCCGACCTCAAGGGCAACGTCTACATCACCGACCGCGAGAAGGGCCGCGTGGCGGTCTTCGACGATGCCGGCAAGGAGATCGGCGAGGTCTCCGTGAAGAACCCCGACAGCGTCGCGGTGCACCCCAAGACCGGGGCCATCTACGTGATCCGCCGCGTCTGCAACGGCTGGAACACCCACAGCATGATCCTCGAGAAGTTCAAGAACTTCGAGAAGGGCGCGGCGCCGGTGGCCAGCTTCGCGAAGTTCCACCGCAACAACTGGCCCCAGATGGTCGTGACCACCAACGGCGACAAGACCGTGCTCTGGTTCGCCGGCGCCGCCACCGACGACGCCAAGCTCGCCCAGCACGAGGGCTCCCCGAAGCTTCTGGCCCTGGAGGACCGGGGCGCGGAGTTCGCGGTCATGCCCGTCCAGTACGGCCCGCGGGCCGAGGCTCAGGCGGACTTCGCGCGCATCGCCACCGACCCCCTGCGCGAGGAAGTCTACGTCAGCAACGGCGAGAACCTGATCTACCGCTATAACGGCGACACCGGCGAGGGCGGGCTGCTCAAGAAGGACGGCAAGGCCTTCAACGCGCCGGACCTGACCGTGGGCTACGACGGGCTGCTCTACGTCCGCAGCGGCGCCGGCTACTCCGGGCCGCTCGAGCGCCTGACCCGGGACCTGGCCCCGGTGCCCTTCAGCGCCATCAACTCCAACAAGCTCTACGACATCTACGGGCGCTACGGCATCGGCTTCTGCGAGAAGGGCGTGGGCGTGGGCCCGGACGGCAAGGTCTACGACTGCTGGATGTACGACTTCGCCAAGTACTTCGTGAGCGGCTGGGCCCCCGACGGCATGCCCCTCAAGGGCAAGTACATGGCCGACAAGATGAAGTCCAGCAAGCCGGTCTGGATCGACATCAAGCTGCCCGACGAGCGCAAGATCGCCACGGCCATCATCGGACCGGTGCCCTCCGACGACGGCGGCATCCGGGTGGACTTGAAGGGCAACATCTACGTGGGCATGCGCCTGCTGCCCAAGGGCTACGTCGCCCCGGCGGGCTTCGAGAAGGCCCCCGACTACCTGGGCTTCACCGGCTCGGTGGTCAAGTTCCGGCCGGACGGCGGCGCGGTCCTGGGCATCACCGACTCCAAGAGCGAGGACGCCTCCGCGCCCAAGCTCGAAACAACCAAGCCGGGCGTGACCATCGAGGGCGGCCTGGCCATGTACCCGGGCGTGGCGCCTTTCAGCGGCGGCGGCTACGGCGGAAACACCTCGTGCTGCGTCTGCCGGGTCTCGCGCTTCGACCTGGACAGCTACGGCCGGCTGGCCCTGCCCAACGTGGTCAGCACATCTGTCAACATCGTGGACAACGCCGGCAACCTGATCTGCGAGATCGGCCGGTACGGCAACTTCGACTCGCAGTACGTGCAGCCGGACGCCAAGGACGGCAAGCCCATCATCGCCGTGCCCGACATCCCTATGTGCTGGCCGACCGGCGCCGGTTTCACCGAGAAGGCCGTCTACGTCTGCGACACCTACAACCGCCGGGTGGTCCGCGCCGACTTCACCTGGAAGGCGGAGGAGAGCTGTGAGATCAAGTGAGGAACGGAGTGTGTGTGCGTGTGTGGGTTTGTGGGAGTGTGGGTGAGAGTCCCGTTACCCACAGACTCACACGCTCACATGCCCACACACCCCCGTCGCCGGAAAGGAGACACACCATGCGCACGGTCCTGACAAGCATCTTCGCACTGGCCTTGACCACCACCGCCCTCGCCGGGGAGGTTCAGTTCTCGGCCAAACCGACAGCCACCAAGGCCGGCGATGGGCTGAAGATTGCCTTCACCGTCTCGGCCCCGACCGACGTGGAGGTCGCGGTGCTCGGCGCCGACGGCAAGGTGATCCGCAGCCTGGCCGCCGGCGTCCTCGGCGCCAAGAACCCACCGCCCGAGCCGCTCAAGGCGGGACTGACCCAGGAGATCGTCTGGGACGGCAAGGACGACTTCGGCAAGCCCGCGGCCGGGGCGGCCAAGGTCCGGGTCCGCGCCGGGACCGGCGTCAAGTTCGGCCGGATGATCGGCGAAGACCCCTACACCTTCGGCTTCATCGACTCGATCGCGGCCGACGAGGACGGAAGCCTCTACATCACGGTCACGGGCAGCGACTGCAACCAGTCGGCCCAGTTCCTGCGGGTCTTCGGCGGCGACGGCCGGTACCTGCGCACGCTGATCCCGTTCCCTGCCGACGCGAAGCCCGAAGCGGTCGCCAACCTCGCCTCCTGGGACGCGGCCAAGAAGGCCTTCACGCCGCGGAGCTACTCCTCCGGCAACCCCTCGCTCTACCCGGTGGCCGGCCTGCGGCTGATCAGCGCCTCGAAGAAGGCCGGCATCGTGATGATCGCCGGGACCTCCGTCTGGCGCCTGGACGCCGACGGCGGCAACCTCAAGGGACCGGCGGCGATGTGGTCGCCCAAGGCCAGCGTGAAGACCGGGCACAATGACCCGCAGCTGTCCGTCTCGCCCGACGGCAAGTACATCTACTACTCCAATGTAGCCGGCAGCCAGTACGACACCAAGAAGGCCTCGGAGATCGACCCCAAGTGGCCCAACGGCCGCGTCTACCGGCAGGACACCTCCAAGCCCGGCAGCGACCCCGAGAAGTTCTACGATCTCGAACTGCCCGAGAACTTCTGGATGCCCAACGCCTGGAACCGGCGCACGGCGGCCTACTCCACAGCCACGGACGACAAGGGCCACCTGCACATCGGCGACCTGGTCAACCAGGAGATCGTCGAGGTCGACGGCGACGGCAAGAAGGTGGGCGCCACCAAGGTGGCCTGGCCCGAGCGGGTCCACGTCGACAGCAAGTCCGGCGCGTACTATGTGCTGAGCCGGACCACGCCGCTGCCCAATGAGAAGTCGGACCTCAAACTGATCAAGATCACCGGCCGCGGGGCCGAGGCCAAGGTGGCCGGCGAACTGGCCCTCAAGACCACCGTCAACCGCTCCGGCGTGGGCAGCTGTCTCGGGCGGATGGGCGACGCGCCGGTCCTCTGGATCGGCTCGGCCAGCGGGCTGACCTGCGTGAAGGACAACGGCGGGAAGCTGGAGTTCGCCGAGACCGGCTTCAAGCCGGTCCCCGAGGGCCAGCTCGACTGGGGCCGCATCGTGGTCGACGCCGAGCGCGAGGAGATCTACACTAACAACGGGGTCTCCAAAACCTACCGCTACGACGGGAACACGGGCAAGGGCGGACTGCTCAAGAAGAACGGCCAGCCCTTCTGGTGCGTGGACATGGCCGTGGGCTACGACGGCTCGCTCTACATGCGCACCGGCGACGGCTTCACCGGACCGCTCGAGCGCTACACCCGGGACCTCGCCCCCCTGCCCTTCGCCACCGGCAGCCACCAGCTCTGGGACATCTACAGCCGCTACGGCATCGGCTTCTGCGACAAGGGCGTGGGCGCCGGGCCGAAGGGCGAGAGCTACATCAGCTACATGTACGACTGGAACAAGTACTTCGTCGCCGGCTTCGGCGGCGACGGCAAGGCCATCAAGGGCAAGTTCCTGGACGGCAAGTTCAAGAAGCCCGACCCCAAGTCCTGGGTGGGCAAGCTGCCCGAGGAACGGCAGGTGACGAACGCGGTGGTCGGGCCGATCCCGGCCTCGAGCGGCGGCATCGGCGTGGACCTGGCCGGCAACATCTACGTGGGCATGCTGCTCGTGCCCAAGGGCTTCATCCCTCCGGCCGGTTTCGAGAAGGACCCGGCCTACGCCAACTGGACGGGCAGCGTCGTCAAGTTCCCGCCCTCCGGCGGCACGGTGCTCGGCGCGGTCCAGGGCGACGACCAGGCCGCGGCCGAGGGCCCGAAGATCGCCTGCGAGAAGGGCATGACCGTGGTCGGCGGGACGGCCATCTATCCGGGCCTGGCGCCCTTCAGCGGCGGCGGCTACGGCGGGAACTCCTCCTGCTGCGTCTGCCGCGTGCCGCGCTTCCACGTGGACCGCTTCGGGCGGATCGTCTTCACCAACGTCGCCACGTACACAGCGACGCTGGTCGACAACGCCGGCAACAAGATTCTGGACTTCGGCGCCTACGGCAACTTCGACTCGCAGTACGTCAACCCCAACACCGAGGCGGGCAAGGCCGGCAAGCCCGCCGTCGCCGGCCCGGAGTTCCCGCTGGCCTGGCCGGCCGGCGCGGGCATGAGCGACAAATACATCTACGTAATCGACACCTACAACAAACGCGTGCTCCGCGCGGACAAGACCTTTGGGGCCGAGGAACACTGCGAGGTGAAGTGAGAAAGCCGGCCGGTCTGACCGGTCCGACCCGTCTGACCGGTCGGACTTGTCCGACAAGACCTTGCGAGGAGACACCGCCATGAAGACAGGACTGACCATCTGCATCCTGATGCTCTGCCCGCCGCTGATGGCCGGCGAAGTCGCCTTCTCAGCCAAACCGGCCGCTGCCAAGGCCGGCGACGGCACCAAGATCACTTTCACCCTGTCGGCGCCAGCCGACGTGGAGGTAGCGGTGCTCGGGGCCGACGGCAAGGTGGTCCGGCACCTGGCCGCCGGCGTCCTCGGCGCGAAGAACCCGCCGCCCGAACCGCTCAAGGCCGGCCTGGCCCAGGAGATCGTCTGGGACGGCAAGGACGACTTCGGCAAACCGGCGGCCGGCGCGACGAAGGTCCGCGTTCGCACCGGGATGGGCGCCAAGCTCGGTCGGTTCATCGCCCAGGACCCCTACGTCTTCGGCGGCGTTGACGCCATCTGCGCCGGCGACGACGGCAACCTCTACGTCTCCGGGTTCTGGGGCACGGCCAACATGTGCCAGAAGACCGTGCGGGTCTTCAGCCCCGAGGGCAGGTTCCTCAAGACGGTTCTGCCCTTCCCGGCGGACCTGCCGGCCGGCGCCATGAAGGACATCGCCCGCTGGGACGACGCCGCCAAGACCTGGCGCCCGCGGAACCTGAACATCCTCAACCCGGAGTTCTACAACAACAACAACGGGTACGCCGACTACGGGATGGTCTCGGTCTCCAAGGAGACCGGTATCACCATGGTCAGCAAGGGCATGGTGTACCGCATCGGCCTTGACGGCTCGATCCCGGGGAACTCCTTCGCCACCGGCCAGAATTCCTGGCCGGTCTTCGACGCCAAGAACCAGGAGAACAACCACTACGGCCACCCATTCCATTACCACGCCGGCCCGGCCATCTTCACGGCCTCGCCGGACGGCAAGTACCTCTTCCTGAGCGGGCCGTACCCCAACAAGGACAACTGGAAGCGCATCAATGACAAGTTCCCCTTTGCCGGCGTCTTCCGGATGAAGCTCGACGGCAAGGACGACATGAAGCTCTTCGCCCACATCCCGGCGACGCCCGACGGGCCGTGGAACAAGGAGGGCGGCAGGAACTACAACGCCACCGGCCCGGTCCACGGGCTGGCCGTCGACCTGAAGGGCAACGTCTACATCACTGACCGCGAGAAGAACCGCGTGGTCGTCTTCAACGAGGCCGGCAAGGAGATCGGCGAGATCGCCGTCAAGAACCCGGACGTCGTGGCCGTCCACCCCAAGACCGGCG
Source organism: Planctomycetota bacterium (assembly GCA_022703445.1). Taxonomy (GTDB): domain Bacteria; phylum Planctomycetota; class SZUA-567; order JAKLDR01; family JAKLDR01; genus JAKLDR01. The sequence goes on from JAKLDR010000030.1 coordinate 32,406, forward strand.
AGATCTACGTGATCCGCCGGTTCTGCAACGGGTGGTGCACCCACAGCATGGCCATCGACAAGTTCAAGAACTTCGAGAAGGGCGCCGTCGCGGTGGCCAGCTTCGCCAAGTTCCACAACCGCAACGATCCCAAGCTGGTCGTAACCATGAGCGGAGACCGCACCGTGCTCTGGCTGGCCGGCGCCCCCCTGGCCGACAACCCGGCCGGCGGCCTGGTGGCCCTGGAGGACAAGGGCGCCGAGTTCGCCGTAATGCCCGTCAAGTACGGACCGCGGGCCGAGGCCCAGGCGGACTTCGCGCGCATCGCCACCGACCCGCTGCGCGAGGAGGTCTACGTCAGCAACGGCGAGAACCTGATCTACCGCTACAACGGCGACACCGGCGAGGGCGGCCTCCTCAAGAAGGACGGCAAGGTCTTCAACGCGCCGGACCTGACCGTGGGCTACGACGGGCTGCTCTATGTCCGGAGCGGCGCCGGCTACTCCGGCCCACTGGAGCGCCTGACCCGGGACCTGGCGCCGGCTCCGTTCCCGGGCATCGGCAGCAACAAGCTCTACGACATCTACGGCCGCTTCGGCATCGGCTTCTGCGAGAAGGGCGTGGGCGTGGGGCCGGACGGCAAGGTCTACGACTGCTGGATGTACGACTTCGCCAAGTACTTCGTGAGCGGCTGGGCCCCCGACGGCATGCCGCTCAAGGGCAAGTACATGGCCGACAAGATGAAGGCCAGCGGCTGTGTCTGGAAGGACGTCAAGCTGCCCGATGAACGCAAGATCTCCTCGGCGATCATCGGTCCGGTGCCCTCCGACGACGGCGGCATCCGCGTGGACCTGAAGGGCAACATCTACATGGGCATCCGCCTGCTGCCCAAGGGCTACACCGCCCCCGCCGGCTTCGAGAAGGCCCCCGACTACCTGGGCTTCACCGGCTCGGTGGTCAAGTTCCGTCCGGACGGCGGCGCGGTCCTGGGCATCGCCGACTCCAAGAGCGAGGACGCGAGCGCGCCCAAGCTCGAGACCACCCGGCAGGGCGTGACCATCGAGGGCGGCCTGGCCATGTACCCGGGCGTGGCGCCCTTCAGCGGTGGCGGCTACGGTGGCAACTCCTCCTGCTGCGTCTGCCGGGTCTCGCGCTTCGACCTGGACGGCTACGGTCGACTGGCGTTGCCCAACGTGGTCAGCACGTCTGTCAACATAGTGGACAACGCCGGCAACCTGGTCTGCGAGATCGGCAAGTACGGCAACTTCGACTCGCAGTACGTCGCGCCGGACGCGAAGGATGCTAAGCCTGTCGTAGCCGCTCCCGACATCCCCATGTGCTGGCCGACCGGCGCCGGTTTCACCGAGAAGGCCGTCTACGTCTGCGACACCTACAACCGCCGGGTGGTCCGCGCCGACTTCACCTGGAAGGCGGAGGAAGTCTGTGATATGAAGTGAGCTACCGGGCGCAGGTGGAGGGTGGAGGGCTGAGGCTGCTTCCACCATCCACCGTCCATCCGCCCCGATCGGAGGTGCACCATGCGTCTGACTCTGGCCTATGCTTTCGCGTGTCTCCTGGCGGCCGCGGCCGCCTCCGCCGGCGAGGTGACCTTCAGCGCCAAGCCCGCCGCCGCCAAGGCCGGCGACGGGGCCAAGATTACCTTCGCCGTGTCCGCCCCGACCGACGTGGAGGTCGCGGTGCTCGGCGCCGACGGCAAGGTGGTCCGCCACCTGGCCGCCGGGGTGCTCGGCGGCGAGAAGGCCCCGCCCGAGCCTCTCAGAGCCGGGCTGGCCCAGGCGCTCGAGTGGGACGGCAAGACCGACCTGGGCAAGGCCGCCGAGGGCGGCCCATTCAAGGTCCGCGTCCGCGCCGGCACCGGGGTCAAGCTCGGGCGGTTCATCGGCGCCAATCCCTATAATTTCGGCAACGTGAGCGCAACGCTCGCCGACGAGGACGGCAACCTCTACGTCCTGGCCGGCGGCGGGCAGCTCAACCAGGGCTGCATGACCCTGCGGGTCTTCGACAAGGAGGGCCGCTACCTGCGCGAGGTCGTGCCCTTCCCGGCGACCATCCCCGACGGCGAGATGAAGGGCGTGGCCATGTGGGACGAGGACCGCGCGACCTGGCAGCCGCGCCAGCGCAGCAACCTGAACCCCGACTTCTACAACGGCACCAAGACGCCCTTCTCGCTAGTCTCGGTATCCAAGGATGGCGGCATCGTCCTCAAGGATCTGCGCACGGTCGGCCCCTCGGCCCGAACCGTCGTCCTCGAGTCCAGCGGCGCGGTCCGCGGCTTCAAGGCCCCGGCGGACATGCCCGCCGCCAAGCCCGGCGACGTCGGCGTCGTCCAGAAGGCCGGCAAGCTGGCCAAGGGCGAACTGCCCATCGACTGGAGCCGGCTGGTCGTCGACGGCGAGCGCGACGAAGTCTACGTCAACGACGGCGGCAGCCAGTTCTGGCGCTTCAACGGCTCGACCGGCGAGGGCGGGGCCCTCAAGCGCGACGGCAAGATCTTCGGCGCCACCGACCTGGCCTTCGGCTACGATGGGCTGATCTACGCCCGCACCGGCCGCGGCGCGGCCGACGGCTGCGACTACTCCGGGCCCTTCGAGCGCCTCGACCGCGACTTGAAGCCCGCGCCCTTCGCCGCCGGCGGTACGCACGTGCTGTCCCCCTACATCTACAGCCGCTACGGCATCGGCTACGCCGAGCGCGGCATCGGGGTGGGGCCGGACGGCAAGTCCTACATCTCCTTCATGCACGACTGGGGCAAGTACTGCGTCGCCGGCTTCGGAGCCGATGGCAAGCCGCTCAAGGGCAAGTACATGGAGGGCAAGGTCGGCAACAAGGGCAACCCCAAGACCGGCTACCCCGCGGAGCTCACTTCCGCGGTGATCGGCCCGGTGCCCCAGGGCAACTGCGGCATCCGGGTGGGCCTCAACGGCGACATCTACGTGGGCCTGCTCTACCTGCCCAAGGGCTTCACCGTGCCCAAGGGCCAGGACAAGATGGTCTGGAGCTTCATGGTTGGCGGCGTGGGGCGCTTCGGGCCGGACGGCGGCTGCGTCAAGGGCGACGAGGGCATGATGCGCGGCGACGAGGCCGAGGGGATGCTCGCCTTCTACCCGGGCCTGGCGCCCTTCAGCAGCGCCGGCTTCACCTCCAACCCCTGCTGCGTCTGCCGCGGCCCGCGCTTCGACCTGGACCGCTGGGGCCGGCTGGTGATGCCCAACGGCGTGTCCAACTCGGTGCGGCTGGTGGACAACGCCGGCAACCTGATCGTCGAGTTCGGCAAGTACGGCAACTTCGACTCGCAGTACGTGCCGTCGGACGCCAAGGATGCCAAGCCCCTGGTGGCCACACCCGAGATCCCCATGGCCTGGCCCACCGGCGCCGGCTTCGGCCCTGACCGGCTCTACGTGCTCGACAGCTATGCCAAGCGCGTGGTCCGCGTCGACCTCACCTGGAAGGCCGAGGCAGGCGAGGAGATCAAGTAGGCCCGCCCGGGCCCTTCCCGGCCGCCCCCGACGCTACCTCCGCCCGCGCAGCAGCGCCCTCGTGACCTCGGCGACGTACCGTCCCTGATACCGGGCGATGGCCAGTTCGTTCTCGGTTGGCTGACGCGAGCCATCGGGTCCGGCCAGGGTGGTGGCGCCGTAGGGCGTGCCGCCCGAGACCTCCTTCATCTCCAGAAGCCGGGACTCGGCGTAGGGCACGCCCACCACGATCATGCCCAGGTGGAAAAGCGTCGGGTGGAAGCTGGCGATGGTGGTCTCCTGGCCGCCGTGCTGGGTGGCGGTGGAGGCGAAGACTGACCCGACCTTGCCGACCAGCGCGCCGCGCATCCACAGCCCGCCGGTCTGGTCCAGGAAGTTGCGCATCTGGGCGCACATCATCCCGTAGCGGGTGGGCGTCCCGAAAATGAGCGCGTCGGCCTTGGCCAGATCCTCTACCTTGGCCACCGGGACACTGGCAAACGCCTGCCGTGCAGCCTTGGCGCCGCTCTTTTCAAGGACCTCGTCGGGCATCAGCTCAGGCACCTGGAGCAGCTGCACCTCGGCGCCCTCGACTGTCTCGGCGCCCGCAGCCACCGCCTGGGCCATGCGGTAGACGTGTCCGTACATGCTGTAGAAGATCACCTGGATGTTCATGGTCCGGCCTCCTGTTTCCACAGTTCCTCCCGGAGCCCGGTTTGGCGGGCGCAGCCGGCGCCGCCTGGCAGGCTTCGGTTACCGTATAAACCCTACTTGCCGCCCGCCAAGTCCCCAAACTTTCCGAGCAGCTGGTACTTCTTCTCCCAGGTGGTGTACATGATGCCCCTGGCGCCCGGCGTCTTCCTGAGCGACTCGAGCCACTCGCGGCAGCCGTCCAGGTCGGCGGCGTCGTAGTAGCCGGCGGCGCAGGTCCGGAAGCCCTCCCTGGAAAAGTGGGCCAGCGACTTGTCGCGGATCTGGTGGTACCAGCACATGATCACCACGTCCCGGGGCACGCCCTTCCACGAGCCGCTGAAGTCGCCGATCACGCCGTAGTAGTTGGCGCGGGCGTTGTGCGCCGGGTCGAGCATGTCCGACCAGATCAGCACCTCTATGCCCGGGTCGATCTTCTTGAGGATCTCGCGCTGCTTGGTCACGCAGTCTCCGAGGATCTCGCCCATGGTGAGCTTGCGGTCCTGGCACGAGCGACAGCCGCCGCCGTTGCGGATCTCGTCCATGGCCAGCAGGAACTTCCTGTAGCCCAGGACCTCGTGGAGCCGCTTGGCCTCCGCCGCCCAGTGCTCGTAGAGCCTGGGGTTGCTCATGCACAGGCTCACCTGCCGGCCCCAGGAGTGGGTCACGTAGGGCGTTTTGTAGCAGGAGAGGGTGAGCTTCTCGCCGTCGCGAATGGCCGTGCCGGCCGGCAGAGCCAGCGCCGGCAGGCTGCGCACGTTCTTCACCTCGGCGAAGTCCTTGCCCTCGGTGAACTTGGCCTCGCGCTCGGTGCTCCGCAGTTCGAGCGGCGTCCCCTCGCGGCGGACGATGTCGGAGAGGTCGGCGTACTCGTAGCAGCGGAGGTCGTCCAGCCAGAACTTCCCGGCCTTCCCGCCCCAGATCCCGGCGTAGGCGCGGAACTCCGTCTCCTTGCCGCTGACGAAGTCGAGCTCGACCGTCGCCCAGTCCTGGGTGGCCTTGACCTTGGTGCCGAGGTCCAGGCTGGCCACCTCGCCGCCCTCGCGCAGGACCATGAGCTTGAGGCCCGAGACCGGCGCGAGGTCCTGCGTGCGAATGCGGCAGCTGAATCGATAGGCGCGGCCGGGCCGGACCGCGACCTTCTGCATGATCCGCCCGTGGCCGTGCTGGTTGACGCCGGCCATCTCGTACCGGATCGAGCACTTGCCCGAGGCGACGACATCGGTGTCCGCGAACGACACCTTGCCGGGGTCGTCGTGGAAGCCCCAGCCGGTGAACCGGTCGCCCTTGTGCTCCTCGAGGTCGCCGTTGGCGAACAGGTTTGGCCCGGCCACGGGCGCGGCCTTGCCGTCCCTGGCCACGAGCGAAATCTCCGCTGGCAGCGCCGCGGCGAAGTTGCGGTCGAAGCCCAGCGCCCCGCCGCCATAGCCGGCCGAGAAGCCCGTGGGGATGAGCTCGATCTTCTTCGAGCGGCAGTAGTCGGCCAGCTCCTTGAGCATGGTCACATCCTTCTCGGGCCAGCGGCTGATGCTGTCCAGCCCCCAGGAGGACATGACCATCCCGTTGAGCCCGCGCCCGGCGGCGGTGTCGACCAGCGCCTTGATCTTCTCCAGGCTCTCGCGGTTCCGGTCGTGGCCGAAGCAGAAGAACCAGCGGTAGTCGGTGGCGGGAGGCGGGAGTCCGGCGACGGGAGGCGGCTCGGCGGCAGGAGAGGCTGTCGAGAAGGCACTGAAGAACAAGAGGGCAACAACGGATGCACGAACTGGGCTCATTTCTCCACCTCTCTACCTTTGATCTTTCTCAACGCTTCGGAGGCAGCGGTGCGCAGTTCGGCGTCATCATCCTTTAGTGACCGCTCCAAAGCCGCCACGGCGGCGGCCGCGGCCTGACCGATGCGCCCGAGCGCTTCCGCCGACCTGCGCCGGACCCGGATGTCGTCATCGGCCAGGACCGTGATCAGGTCGGGCACGGCGGCGCCGGCCTCCGGGCCGAGGAGGCCCAGCGCGGCGGCCGCGGCGCAGCGCGCCTTGTCAGCGTCCTTCTTGTCCAGCACGATCCTGGCCAGGACCGGCACGGCCGGTTTGCCGCAGCGCCCGAGCAACTCCAGGCATTGTTCGCGCTTCGTCCACATGATCTCGGTATCGAACAGGTGGATCTTCAGCAGGATCAACGCGTGGTCGCGACCGCCCAACTCGGCAACAGCCGCCTCGGCGCTCGTTTTGCCCGCAGTCAGATCGCCAGCGAGCTTGTCAACGCGCTTGAGGTCGTCGGCCAGCGTGCCGCGTGCGTGGCGGAGGGCGCCGGCGGCCGCCACCCGGACGCCGTAATCGCTGTCGAGCAGCGCGCCGATGAGCGCATCGATGGCCTCCGGGGCGCGGATCTGCCCAAGCGCCGCTGCCGCCCCCGCGCGCGCACTGGGGTCGCCGCTCTTCAGCAAAGGGATGAAAAGCGGACAGGCCCGGGCGTCGCCTCGCTGGGCCAGCGCGTGTCCGGCGGCGAGGCGAACCTGCTCGTCCCGGTCCTGGAGCAGAGCGGTCAACGACTCGGTTGTCCCCGGATCGCCGATCCGACCGAGCACCTGGGTCGTTAGCTTTCGCATGTCGGCATCAGCGTCGTTAAGGAGTGGCAGCAGGAAGGCGATATAGCAGGCGCGGTCTCCTGCCCAGTTGCCCGCTGCGACCGTGGGGGGGCGCCCTGCGTTGAGGGCATAGTCCCCAACCAGAGAGAAGGCCATCGGCCGGAGTTCGCGGTCTGCAAGCATCGCTTGGAGCAGCCGGAAGAATTCCTCCTGGCCCGACGGGTTCCGAATTGAGCAGCCAGCCAGCAATCTGTAGGCCTCATGGCGCACGCTGGCGTTTCCGTGCTTCAGAAAGGTCCGGAGCAGCGCCGGATCGTCGTGCACGTAGTGCATGGCCCGCCAGGCGAGCGTCCAGTTATCTTTCTTCCAGGGGCCGGGGGACGCCAGCCAGTCACGAAAGGCCTGAGTGACCTTCGGAGAACGCGCCACATCTCCGACGCCCGGATACTGTTCCTGGAGCGCCGCTCCGGCCAGTCCGCAGTCAACAAGCGTGTAGTGGACCACTGGATCAGGCACTCCGGGAACGATTGTCCCTCTGCCGTACTTCCAGAGATCCGGACGCACTACCAGATAGGTGATAACCCCAGCAGCCACCAACACCAGGGGCGCCCCGCCTCCCAAGAGGAGCCAGCGGCGGCGCCGGCTCATGGGCGGCTTGGCAGGCGGCCGGTAGGCCGGAGCATCCGCAGTTTCGTCGAGCTTGGCCGGCTCTTCGGGCATAGCCGCGTTCCTCCTGGCGTCGACATTCTCCCCGGCCCCGCCAGCGAAGCAAGCGCGAGCCGGGGCTGCAGCATCAGACGCCTCCCCCCCCCGCGGCCTGCAGGCGGCTCCCGGGGCAGGTATCGCGCCCTGGCAATTTGCCTCCGGCCGGGTAGAATTGCCCCTTGGTTGACGTCCATCTGACCACCCGGGAGGGCACGGCATGGGCATCTTCAAGGCCTACGACATACGCGGCATCGTTCCCAAGGACCTCAACGAGCACCTCGCCGAGAAGATCGGCCGGGCCGCCGTGGTGGTGCTCAAGGCGAAATCCATGGTGGTCACCCGGGACGTGCGCATCACCGGGGAGCAGATCTCGGCCGCCTTCATCCGCGGCGTGCTGGCCGCCGGCTGCGACGTGGTCGACACCGGCGCCGGCACCACCCCGATGAGCTACTTCGCGGTGGGCTCTATGGGCCTCGACGCGGCCTGCATGGTCACCGCCAGCCATAACCCCCCGGAGTACAACGGCTTCAAGTTCAGCGGCGCCGGCGGCTCGCCGGTGAGCTTCGAAACGGGCCTCGGCCAGATGGAAGCCCTGGTCAAGTCGGGGAACCTCCCCACGGCCGCCAAGGCCGGGTCGCTGGTCCGCAAGGACATCCGCGCCGAGTACCGGGCCCACCTGCTCAAGTTCGCCAGGAACCTCAAGCCCAAGAAGATCGCCGTCGACGCCACCAACGGCGCCGCGGCGCTCTACTTCAAGTACATGGTCGAGGGCCTGCCCATCGACCTGGTGCCGCTCTTCTTCGAGGTCGACGGCCGCTTCCCCAACCACGAGCCGAACCCGCTCAAGGCCGAGAACATGCGCTGGCTCCAGGACGCGGTCCGCAAGCACAAGTGCGACTTCGGCGTGGCCTTCGACGGCGACGGCGACCGGGCCATGTTCACCGACGAGGCCGGCGAGATCGTCCCGCCCGACCTGATGACCGCGCTCTTCGCGCCCTGGCTGCTGCGCGGCGAACCGGTGGGCTCGGCGGTGGCTTACGACCTGCGCTCCAGCTGGGCGGTCCCAGAGGAGATCGAGGCCGCCGGCGGCGCCCCGGTCGAGACCCGCGTGGGCCACAGCTTCATCAAGGGCGTGCTCCGCGACAAGAACGCCGTCTACGGCGGCGAACTCTCCGGCCACTACTACTTCCGCGACAACTACTGCTGCGACTCCGGCGAGATCGCCTTCTTCATCCTCTGGAGCCTGCTCTCCGACGCCGCGCGGCCGCTCGGGGAGCTGATGAAGCCCCTCAAGCGTTTCCACGCCTCCGGCGAGATCAACTTCGAGGTCGAGGAGAAGGACGCGGCCCTGGAGCGGCTGGCCAAGTCCTTCGCTGACGGGCACATCTACTACCTCGACGGCATCAGCGTGAAGTATCCGGACTGGCACTTCAACGTGCGCAAGTCGAACACCGAGCCGCTGCTGCGGCTGACCCTCGAGGCCAAGAGCGCCGAGGGCCTCAGGAATAATCTCGCGCGCGTCAAGGCTGTCATCGAGAACGACTGACCCGGGCGCCGCCGGGGACAGGAAGCGAGGCCCCCATGCCCAAGAAGACCCGCAAGCAGCAGCTCAGCGCCTACGGGCCGTTCCCCGGATTCCTGGGGCTTGAGCCCGAGCACAGCTCCCGGACGCGCTCCCGCGTCCTGGTGCTCCCCGTGCCCTACGAGTGCACCACCTCCTACGGCCAGGGCACGCGCTTCGGCCCGCGGGCCATTGTGGACGCCAGCTCGGCGCTCGAGCTCTACGATCCGGACAGCGGCACCGAGCCGGCGTTGGAGCTCGGCTTCCACACCTTGCCGCCCGTCCTGCCCGACATGGACAGCCCCCGGGAGATGGTCGACGGCCTGGCGGCCACCGCCACCCCGCTCTATCAGTCCGGCAAGTTCGTCCTGGCCCTGGGCGGCGAGCACACCATAAGCGCCGGGCTGGTCCGGGCCGCAGTCCGGCAGTGGCCGGACCTGTGCATCCTGCACGTCGACGCCCACGCCGACCTGCGGGCCGAGTACCAGGGCACGGCCTTCAGCCACGCCTGCGCCGCGCGCCGCGCGCTCGACGAGCTCAACCGCGAGAAGGGCCGGATGCAGATGGTCCAGGTGGGCGTGCGCAACCTGGCCCGCGAGGAGCACGAGTTCATCAAGGCCAACCCCGAGCGCATCCGCACCTTCTGGGGCGAGGAGATCGCCGCCGACCGCGGCCGCCACTGGCTGGGGGACATCGAGGAGCTGGTCAAGGACCGCAACGTCTATCTGTCCTTCGACGTCGACGGACTGGACCCCTCGATCATGCCGGCCACGGGAACGCCCGAGCCCGGCGGCCTCGACTGGTACGACGCGGTCGAACTGGTCGAGCGCGTGGCCAAGGCAGCCAACCTCGTCGCCGCCGACCTGGTGGAGCTCGCCCCGCAGTACGGCAACCGCGCCCCGGACTTCATCGCTGCGAAGCTCGGCTACGTGATCGCCACCAAGGCGGTCCGCGCGTAGCGCCGCCCTCCATCCTCGCGCTGGGACTCCCCAGAAGCCCGCGGCCCGGCGACGGCAGGGCCGGACGCCGGGCCGCTCGGCCCCCGCTCGTCAGAAACTGGGTTACTCGCCGACCTCGGCGGAAGGGGGCGAAGGCGGCGGCGCGCTCAGCGGCTCGGTCCCCGGCGCACCACCGGCCTCCTGAACCGGCGGAACGGCCGGCTTCTCGGGCTTCTCCGACTCCTTGGGGGCCGGCCCCCACTTGCCATCCAGGGTCCGCAGCCTCATCGCCACCCGCCCGGTCTTGATCGTCTGCTGCCCGGGCTTGAGGCCGGGGTTCTGGGCGAGAATCCCCTTGAGCCTCTCGCCGGCCCGACCGTCCTGGGCCGCATCAAACCACTCTTCCCCTTTGTCCAGCGTCTGCTCCAGAGTCCTGGGTGGCAGCTGCTGAGGGGCAACCGCCCGTTCATCACCGGCCTTGACCGCGAACCAGACTACGACGCCCACGGCGACCCCGGCCAGGCTGGCGGCCAGGACGACCCTGAGCATGTCCGACCGCCGCCGACCGGCGACTTCCCGGGCCTGCTCCTCCAGCGCCCTGGCCTTGGCCTTCTCCTTGTTGGCGAAAAGGCGGGGGCGTTCCTTCATGTCCGGGGCCATCACATTCCGTCCTCTCTGACGAAGTGCCAATTGCTGTAGACCGCGGGGTTCTCCGTGGTAGTGGTCACCGGGTGCGGGGTGGTGGTCACGATGGTGTCGCCGCCCGGGAACCCAGGGGGCGGATTGCCGGTCAGGTGCGGGTCATAGGCGTAGATGCGGTAGCTGAAGGAACCCGACAGCGGATTCGTGCCGGTGGTGATGATCGCCCCGTGGATGTACAGGTTCTTCTCGCCGCTCGACGAGGTGCGGACCACGTCGTTGGAGGTGAAGAGCGCCGCCATGATCTCCCGGTTGTCCTGGGGGCCGGCCAGCGTGATGGTGTTGCCGGCAACCAGCCCCAGGGCCGGATTGACCCGCTCGCCGCCGACCACCGGCGCCCGGCTGGCCCACGTCGAGGACTCGACGTAGTTGTAGTTGGTGTCCCACTGCGTGGTCGGCGACCAGGAGTTGATGCCGCTGTTGAGGGGGGGGGGGCTGCCGTGGGTGTTGTTGCGCGGGGGGGGGGGGGCGGTGGGGGAGTCGGACGTGGAGGGCGAAGGTAAGTGTGCAGTGAGG
>JAKLDR010000300.1 GCA_022703445.1 Planctomycetota bacterium
ACGACTTCACCTGCATGGTCTCGCCGGAGATGTACCGGGAGTTCTTCCTGGAGGACAACGTCGAGTGCTGCCGGCACGTGGAGCACACCCTCTACCACCTGGACGGCCCCGGGGCCCTGGTGCACCTCGAGGCCATCCTGGGCATCAGGGAGCTCGGCGGCGTCCAGTGGGTGCCCGGCGCCGGCAACGGCCCGATGACCAAGTGGATCCCAGTGCTGCAGCGCATCCAGGCGGCCGGCAAGAACCTGCACATCAGCGCCTCCGCCGCGGAGCTGCCTCAGCTCCTCCGCGAGCTCCGGCCCGAGGGCCTGCTCATCCATTCCTCGGCGAAGAGCCGCAGGGAGGCCGACGAGCTGGTTCGCGCGGCGGAGCGGGGCTGAGCAACAACAGCGCTCACCACCAAGGCACCAAGACGCGGGGAACGGCATGAAGCTGTTCCTGGTGTCTCGGTGGCTGGAAACGCTCGCGTTTCTGTCGTCCGCTTGCCAGGCCGGCGCGGCGGCTATAATGGGCTTGTCATGCGGCCAGCTCCGGGCCACCGGCCGCACCGATTGGGAATCCCCGGGAGAGAAGGAAGGAATCGCACATGGCCAAGTCCCTGGCAGGCAAGAAGGCTCCCAAGATCAGCGACCGGATGCGCGGCAAGACCATCCCGCACATCGGCGTCCTCTCCGCCGAGGACCTCGATGAGGTGATGGGCCTCGCCGAGTGGTTCCGCGACAACCGCTACGACCCGACCTACTCCACGCTGCTCCAGGGCCGGGTGCAGGGCCTGCTCTTCGTCTATCCCTCGACGCGCACGCGCCTCGGGTTCGAGACGGCCATGGCCCAGCTCGGGGGCTCCAACGTCTACATGCCCATCGAACAGACCCAGATGGGCCGCGGCGAGAGCGTGGCCGACACCGCCCGGGCCATGGACCAGTTCCTGGACGTCTTCGCCGGCCGGCTCTGGAAGCAGGAGGACATGGACGGCTTCGCCAAGGGCATGAGCAAGCCGGTCCTGAACGCCTGCACTCCCAAGGACCACACCACGCACGTGATCGGCGAGCTAATGGCCATCCGCCAGCACAAGGGCAGCCTCAAGGGCCTGAACCTGGTCTACACCGGGATGGCCCGCGGGATCATGCACTCCTTCTTCCGCTGCTGCCCGAAGCTGGGCATCAACCTGGTGGTGGCCATCCCGCCGAGCTACGCCGGCACGGTTGATAAAGCAGTCTACGCCGAGGGCGAGGCGGTCGCCAAGAAGAACGGCACGCGCTTCGAGATCGTCACCGACCTCAAGAAGGCGGTCAAGGGCGCCGACTTCATCCAGGCCAGCACCCTGATCCGCTCGATGCTCGCCGGCGAGCAGTCGCCGGAGGAGAAGGCGGTCATCGAGGACTTGAAGAACTGGACGGTCACCGACGAGGTCCTGGCCTGCGCCAAGCCCGACGCGCTCTACAGCCACTCCGGCCCGGCGCACCGCAACGTCTGCGCCACCGACTCGGTCATGGACGGCAAGAAGTCGATCATCCCCGACGAGGCCTTGAACGCCATCTACGCCAAGAAGGGACTCCTGGCGATGATCGTGAAGTAGCAGCGCACCTTCCGCCAAACGAAGCGGGGCCGGTCAAGCCGGCCCCGCTGCTTTTTCGCGCCGGTGACGTCTTCAGCCTGCGCCGATCGCCGAGAGCATCTTCCTCCCGGCCGCAACCGCATCGCGGGGCTCGCCCTGGCCGGAGCAGTGCTCGACCGAGACGAAGCCGCCGAAGCCGTCCCCGCGCATGGCCGCGATGATCCGGCGGACCTCGCCGGCCGCGGGCGCGCCGGGCTCCATCAGGTGCACGTGCATGTGGACCACCAGGGGCTTGAGCGCCTCGTAGACCGCGACCCCGTCGGCCAGCCCGGAGTTCCCGGCCATGTCGTCGAGCTGGAAGTTGACGCGCAGCCGCCCGTCGGCCTCGGCGAGCAATCGGCGCACGCCGGCCACGCTGTCGACCAGGGTCCGCTCGTGGGTCTCCATGGCGATGGCCAGGCCGTGGTCGGCGGCGATGGCCGCCATCTCGCGAAACCCCTTGAGGTTGAACCGCCAGTAGTTCTCGCCGGCGGTCAGGCTGCTGCACTCGCAGGTCCAGCCGACGAAGGCGCGGAGCAGGGGGGCGCCCAACCGGGCCGCAACCGGCGCGGCGGCCTTGGTCCGGGCGATCATTTCGTCGTAGTTGGTCATG
>JAKLDR010000301.1 GCA_022703445.1 Planctomycetota bacterium
CCGGCTGCACGGCTTCAACTACGCCCAGGAGCACGAGGCCGACCGGCTGGGCGCGACCATGGCGCTGGCTGCGGGGGCCAAGCCCGGGGCCGTCGGCGGGGTCTTCGCGATGCTGGCCCGCCGCGAGCGGGGCCTGCCCCCCATGACCGAGATCTCCCGCGACCACCCCCGGCCCGGCGAACGCTTCGAGGCCCTCCGGAGGATCTGGGGCGCGGCGCTGGGCGAGATGAAACCGTAGTGGCCACCACTTGGCGTTGAACGAAGTGCAGCCACGCTGGCTGACGCCTGCCAGGAGTGGCGCGCATGTTGTGGCTGGCGCTGTGCTTCATGGAGCAGTGATAGGGCGTGCGGTTGCGGTGCCGAGCCTTGCGGCGCGCTGACCGCAGGGTTCTGGCTTTGACAGCAAGTCTGCGAGCACGATACTACCCGGAATTCCCGCCGGCCGGGCCGGCGGATTTCTGCCAGCAGGAGGTCTGCCCCATGAGTGCTCCTGATAGCCCCGCCAAGCCGCCGGCCGGCCAGGACGAGGCCCAGGCCGGGCCGAAGCCCGGTCCAGAGGCCGATGCGGCCTACCGCAAGCGGTTCGTCGTCGGGTTCTCGATCTTCGCGGTCTTCTTCGCCTACTACCTGGGCACTGCCGTGATCCAGACGCCCAGCTGCAAGGATCTGGCCGCCACGCCGGTGGCCGGTCTGCCGCTGGGTCTGGTGATGTCGCTCGGAATCTTCCCCGTCTCCTGGGCGCTGATCGCCCTGTTCTTCTGGAAGATGCGGTGAACCATGCATGACAACCACGTCGTCGTCGGCTTCATACTCTTCTTCGTGGTGGCCAGCATCCTGATCACCTGGTACACCACGCGTTCCACCAAGTCAACGAAGGACTTCTACGTGGCAGGCCGAAGCGTGCCCTGGATTCAGGTGGGCATAGCCATGGTCGGGAGCTACCTTTCGGCGGCCAGTTTCCTGGGGTGCGCCGGGGACATCGGCGTCTTCGGCGTGGACAGCATCTGGCTGGCCATCGGCTTCTTCGGCGGTTACATGGCGGTGCTGATGCTCATCGCCGGTCCTCTGCGCAACGTGGGCAGCTACACCGTGGCCGACGCCCTGCACCGGCGCTTCCCGGACAACCGGGTCAAGCTCGTGGTGATGCTCTGCACGCTGGTGATCTCGACCTTCTACCTGGTTCCGCAGATGCTGGCCGCCGGGCAGCTCTTCAAGCTGCTGCTGGGCTGGAACTTCGTCTACGTGACCCTGGGCATCGGCGTGCTCATGTCCGTCTACATCATCTTCGGTGGCATGAAGTCGACGCTCTACAACCAGGTGCTCCAGGCCATCTTCCTGTGGATCGCCATGCTGGTGATCACGATCCTGGCCTTCTTCGTGTTCGGCAAGGGTTCGCCCGCCGGCGTGGCTGAGGTTGCCGGTCGGGCGGTGCCGCCGACCCTGGCCGGCAAGGACCCCGCGGTGGTCAAGGCCATCACCGACGAGGCCGTGGCCGCCTTCCCTCCGGAGAAGGCCGTCCTGATCCTCAGGCGCATCGGCGTCGAGCCCACCGGGGAGGTGAAGAGCACCCCCGAACTGCTCAGGGACCTGCCCGACCTCAGACTGCTCAGCAAGGACCAACCCGATTACGTCATCAAGGCCGCAGCCGCCCAGGCCCGGCGGGCGGTGGAGATGGAGGCCCTGACCGCCTTCCCCGCCGAGCGGGCCATCGCCATGGCCCGGGAGCGCATGCCCGGGGCCGAAAACGTGATGACCATAGGGGTGAAGACCAGCAGCACTCTGGCCATGATCAGCACGGTGATCGCGCTGGTCTTCGGCACCGCCGGTCTGCCCCACATCCTGATCATGTTCTACACCGTGCCCAGCGCCCGCGCCGCCAAGAAGAGCGTGACCCTGTGCATTGTGGCCCTGGGCATCTTCTACGTCTGCGCGGTGGCCCTGGGCTTCCTGCTGATCCCGGCGATCTACCCCAAGCTGGTCGGATGGGTGGGCGGCGGGCCGGAAGGCGTCGGGTTGGCCAAGAACATGGCCGTCCTGGAGATCAGCGAGCACTTGGGCGGCAAGTGGCTGGTGGCCATCGGGGCCTCCGGTGCGGTCGCGGCCATCCTGAGCACCGCCGCCGGGCTGATGATCACCGCC
>JAKLDR010000302.1 GCA_022703445.1 Planctomycetota bacterium
ACTCTTGGCCAGAGCCGTGCGGTCCACGAGCGAGAACGAAACGTCGCCCGTGAGCATGGCCACAAGCGTCTCGCCGATCTGTTTGCCGAGTTCGGGATTGCCCGGAGCGCTCGCCTCGAAGTCGAGTATCGCCACGGTAACACTCTTGGGCTCGGCGCCGGCCTTCGGGGCCTTCTCCCCAGCCATAGCATCGAACATCAGGAACGACGACGCCAGAATCGCCACAAGACCGAAAGACATTACCTTACTCATGGCTTTGCCTCCTTTTCAGTACGAACCTTGGCTTGAACCGGCTTCAGCAGGAAGTCGAGTGCCCCAGCCAGCACCATCTGGCTGCGGGGGTCGCCAGCCCAGCCCCCGAGCGGCAGCTGCCAGTAAATCACCCGCCCCTTGCCCAGCGGTTTGACCGCGATCAGGGCGTCCACCTCGGACGCACGCTCGGAGCCATTGTCGCCAGGCCAGTATGCCACGGCCACGCCAGGCCCGCCGGCATCCAAACGGATAGCCCCCAGCACCTGTTCCTTCCTGTCCACCAGAATGGACCCTATGGCGGCCTTGGATAGCTGCCCCAGCAACTGGTGTTCATAACGCCATTCGAGCTTCCCAGCCAGGTGCTTTTGGATTACCGATGACTCCATGAGCCGTGCCGGGGCCTTCTGCGAGAAGACCACCACGCTGCTGCCCGCCTTGGCCTGTTCCAGCAGCTCCGCCTGGCTGAAGACCGAAGCGTCGATCCGGTCCTCACCCACCAGGATGATGTCCGCGGAGACCATCTGGAGCCCTCCGCCGCCCTTGATCTGAGTGTGGGGCATGCCGGCACTCTTCAAGACCACCGGCAGTCCCCCATCCTCATCCCAGACCACCAGGCTCTTCGTCCCCAGGGTTTCCGCCCACGGCGCCAGAGGGGCCTTGGGATAAAGGACTATTGCTTTCTCCCCCCCACCAAGGTCTTCCTTGCCATCGGGGCTCATGACTTTGTACACGAACCTGGCATCCGTCTTTACTCGAACTTCAGGCAGCGTCAGGCTCAAGGTGCCGCCTTTGTCCACAGCCTTTAGCACGAGCCGGCCCTTTCCCAGGGACACCTTCTCGTAAAGCACCTCCCACGTAACCACCGCATCCGGGACCTTGTCTGCATCAGTCCATTTGAACGTGATCGTCCCGGGCTCGCCACCGAACCAATGACCCTGCCAGAGCAGTGTCACGACAAGCAACGCAACCTTAGCCATGGCCGCACCTCACAGCGTGCTGTGCGTCAGGGCCACGCTCAACTCATATCGGCCGGTGGGAGTGACGAGCTGGCCAACGGGCAACGCCTGGGCATTGGCCGCCACAAGGCTGCTCCCAAGCGCCGCAACCGGCTCCTCCCCGCCTCCGCCACGCTCCACCCGGACCCACACCGCCACCTCCCGCGAGCCGGACACCGGCGCAGTCACCCGATACCTGAGCTTCTGCCCATTGACGAAAGGAATGACCGGATCGGCATGCTGCCCAGGCACCATGACCAGGTCCGCCTGAGACACCACCTTCTTCCCGTCGGTCATGGTCAGTCTCAACAGCATGAGTTCCTTGCCGGCTCCGGACTTCTCCGCCACCCCCATGTCCGAGTCGACATTGGAGATCAACATCCAGGCAGTCTTGCCCTCGAAGACCTCGGCGACCTTGCCGAAGGCCACGGTGTGCTCCGCGACTTCTCCCGCCGTGAACGGCCTGGCCAACTCCGGGGCGCCGCCCTTACCGCCAACGGAAGACTTCCACTGCACCGCCCAGCCTGCACATGCCCCGATCAACAAAGCCGCGGCCGCAGCCGACCATATGGGCCATCTCCGAACCTTGGGCCGGACAGCACGAACCGCCATCCGGGCTTCGAAGGCATCCCACCCTCCAGTCGGCTCCACATCTTTCCTGTCCATCCCGCCCGTTAGCACGGAACGCACCTGGTCGTAGCCGAGCAGCACGTCCCGACACTCCGCGCACCCATCGACATGTGCGATGACCCGACGGGCCTTCTGCCAGTCGTCCCGGCCCCAATTCAAATCCAAAGCCTCCTGTCGAATCGAATCACACGCCATAACCTGTTCCCTCCTTCGACACCGGCTGCTCCGTCAACATCTCCCGAAGCCGCTCCATCCCCTC
>JAKLDR010000303.1 GCA_022703445.1 Planctomycetota bacterium
CCTTCTCGGGCAGTTCACCTTCCGCCTGGAGAGCAAGGACGACGCCCAGCGCATGGACGCGGTCAGCGACGTGATGCTGGCCACCGGCGTGGCCCTGGACAAGCCCATCGCCGCCGCGCGCCGCAAGCGCCCCCTGACGCTCCGCCTGACCGGAATGCCCGCCGACTCGGCCCTCAACGACGACCGCCAGAGCTACGAGAAGAAGGGCGAAGGCGAGTACCTGCTGGCCCTCCGCCCGGCCGCCGCACCGGAGAAGTCCGCGCCCCTGACCGACGCCGAGCGGGAGAAGCTGGCCGCCTTCCTCTCCCCCACCCCCTTCCTGCAGAGCGACGACCCCAAGATCAGTGCCAAGGCCGCCGAGATCGTCGGCGCCGAGAAGGATCCGTGGCAGGCCGCGCGGCTGATCTGCGCCTGGGTGCACAAGAACGTGGAGAAGGTCTTCACCCCGGTGGCCAGCAACGCCCTGGACACCCTGACCAGCCTCAAGGGCGACTGCGGCGAGCACTCCGCGCTCTGCGTGGCCCTCTGCCGCTCCGCCGGCGTCCCCGCGCGCGAGGCGGCCGGCCTGGCCTACACCGACTCGAGCGGCAAGCCCATGCTCGGCGGCCACGCCTGGGTCGAGGTCCACGCCGGCGGCCGCTGGGTGGCCATGGACCCGACCTTCGGGCAGGACCTGGCCGACTCCCTGCACATCAAGATCGCCGAGAGCGGCTTCGCCGGCGTGGAGGGCATGATCCGGCTGGCCGACCTGCTGGGCAAGCTCAAGGCCGAGGTGGCCGCGGCGGAGTAGCCTTCGGGGGAAAGGACGGGGCCGGCGGCCATCAGGCCGCCGGCCCCGTCGCATCTCCTCTGCAGCGGAACCTAGTACTTGATACCCTTGGCCTCGGCCTGCTTCTTGAGCATCTCCAGGACCCGGGCGTCGAAGGCGTCCTTGGTCGGCTTGCCCTCCTCCTTGAGCTTCTTGGTGATGAACTCGTCGCGCTCCTTGCTGAGCTTGGTCAGCTCATCCTGGATGGCCTTGCGCTCGGCCAGCTTCTTGTCGATGTGGGTCTTGCGCTCGTCGGCGGACATCTTCTTCATGTCCTCGGGCAGGTCGGCCTCCTTGACGTCCTCGAGCTTCACCGTCTTGGCCTCGATGGCCGCGACCAGGTCCCAGCTGCCGAAGCCCCAGGCCCGCCCGGCGGCGGCGGGCGCCTCGGCCTTGGAAGCCTCGCGGGCATAGCCGGCGCGCTCGGCCAGGGCGCCGGCCGGCATATCGGCCAGCATCAGGGCCTTGTCCTCGGCGCCCTTGCGGGCCCCGGCGCCGCCGTAGGCCACCGCCGTGCCGCCCAGCTTGCGGGAGAGCTCGCCGATCTTCCCGTCCATGGGCGTCTCGACCATGCGCACGCCGCCGGACTGCAGGATGGCCGCGAACTCGCCCTTGCCGCCCTCGGCGATCTCCTTCCAGACCGCGCAGGTGTCGGCGGCCGAGCCGCACTGGACGGTATTGACGCGGATGTCCTTCTCGACGGCCATCTTGATCGCCTTCTTGTAGTCGAAGCCGTCCTGGTAGTCGGTGTGCGGCGGAGCGTCGCCGACCAGGAAGATTAGCCGCAGGGTCTTCTCGTCCTTGCTCCAGGACATCTTGGTGACCGCCTCGGTCAGGGCCAAGGAGACGTGCTCGGGCGTGTCCCCTCCCCCGTTGGCCTGGAAGGTGCGCAGGTCCTTGTAGACCGCGTCGATATCGGCGTTCAGGTCGAAGACCTTGGTGACGTACTCGTCGCCCTTGTCGCGATAGGAGATCAGCCCGAAGCGGACCTCCGGCTTGGGCTCGCCGGAGAGGATGGCCTGGGCGATGGCCCAGATCTTGTTCTTGGCGCCCTCGATCAGGCCGCCCATGCTGCCGGTGGAGTCGAGCACGAACACGGCCTCGACCTTGGCCGCGCCCTTGGAGGGGTTCACGAACGGCGGGGAATGGGGATCGTCGTCGGCGGCCACGGCGGCCGCCAGGGCCGAACCGGACATGACCATGGGGAGAGCCAGGGCGGCGAGACCGAGCATAAGGCGCTTCACGGGAGTCTCCTTTCCTGCGGGGTAGGCCGCACCGCGCGGCCTCGCTGAATTGGACGCGGTCGGTCCCGGACGGTTTCGG
>JAKLDR010000304.1 GCA_022703445.1 Planctomycetota bacterium
TGCTGCAGAACCGTATCCGCGGCGTCGAGGCGGGGGTGCGTTACGCCGAGGCCTTCCGGCTGCAGCCCTTTGCCGGTGCCGGACGCCTGCGGCGCATCCTGCCCTAGCCCAAGTTCAACACTCTGCTCTGTAACTCGTTGGCTATCAACATCAGGATTTTCAAGTAACTACACTTTTCCTCGATTCTGGAACTACAAGGGGATGGGTGCCTATGGCGTCGCGAGAGTTGTGGAGGCCGGCAGGTGACGCAGGGATGTAATGCCCAGCTTGTGGTAGATATCCCACTGGCAGGCCTCGGGCCGGCCAGGCTTGCGGAGGCGGTGTATGGTGCCGCTCTCCAAGGGCAGGTGGATGGTGGCGTAGCAGTGTGTGGCCAGCACATGGCGAAGGGTGTACCAGCTGCGGGTGTCGCCCTGGCTCTCCAGAGTATGGAGGATGAAGCGCAGGATCTGGTAGGCCAGCACGGTGATGAACACGTGGGCGGTGACCCGCTCCTCGGTCTGGTGGAAGGCGGGTCGCAGGCCGAGGTCGGACTTGACGGTCTGGAAGCCGTCCTCGGCGCGGCAGAGTGTCATGTACAGCCTCCAGAGTTCCTCGCCGTCGAGGTCCTGCCGGTCGGTGCGCAGAGCATAGCAGCCGGCCAGTTCGTCTTCGGCGCTCCAGCGTTCGTCGTTGCGGCGCCACGACAGCGTCGGCGTGTCGCCCAGCGCCTGCAGCGAGACCTCGTAGAAGCGGGCCACACGCGGATGCCGTCCGAGAACCCTGCCCAGGGCGCGCTCGGCTCCGCCTGCGGTTTTGAGTCGGCCGCTGGCAAGGCGTTTCGCGAGGGCACTCAGGTCGCGCAGGAACCGTTCCTCGGCATGGCTGCGGATCGCCAGTTCCTTGTTCCGTCGTCCATGGCTGCGGCACAGCACGAGCCGTTCGGCCGCATCGAGGCCGTACTGACCCGGGGCAAGGTCGACATGACGTACCAGGATCTGGTCTGCCTCCCTGCGGCCCGCCACCGGTCGGAATCCATCCTGGCGGAACAGCTCAACCCAGGTCGAACGGTGCGTGCGCTTGTCGTTGACGAGGTAATGGAACCCGAGGCGCCGCAGTTCGGCAAGGTTCTCCCGGGTCGCCAGACCGCCATCGACCACCACGGTGGGCATGGTGGAAGCACACAAGCACTCCACCGCCGAGGCCCGCTGCAGGCTCTGGGCCATGCCCGGCAGGGTCGTACAGTCGCTGGTGTTGCCGGCGAACACGCGGTGCAGGATCTCGAACCCGAACTCGTCGAAGACCACGCCGACCACCACCTGGGGGCAGTCGTCGCGCATCTGCTTGTTCTTGCCGCGCAACGCCGCAGGGTTCCGCTCGCAGGCGCCCTCGAAATGGAAGTTCGTCAGGTCGTACAGGAAAATGGTCCGCTCCAGGCCGAAGTGTGCCCCGACGCGGTCGCGTATGCCGGCCTCGATCCGCGCCTGCTGCTCCAGCAGCTTGTCGCCCGCCCGGTAGTAGCGCTGCACCCCGCCGGCGCACACCTCCGGACCGAGAAGGTCAGGCAGACTGCTGTGCGGCAGCCACTGGTAGAAGGCATGCTCGCTCATCGGTTCGGCCAGCCGCCCGAGAACCAGCGCGCAGGCCGCCTGACGTTGAGCCCCGTTCAAGCCCAGATCCCCGAGCAGACCGTCGATGCCGAGCGTCCTCCAAGCATGCAGGCCCACCAGCAGCGGCCCCAGGACCGTCGAGTGGGAGTGCTCCACCTGGTCGGCCAGGACCCCGTCAAGCCGGACACCGACCGTCGCCGGCTCGCTCACGCGCCGCCGCTCGATGTCGTGCACGATGCGGTCCACCCAGCCCAGGCCCTCGGCAGGCAACTCCGGGGGCAGCAGAAGCGGCCGGCCGGTCAGGCGACTGGACACCAGCACGGCAAGGGCGTCAAACCACTCCTCGGGGATGTCGGCGTCCCCCAGCGAGGCGACCACGCGATGACGCGGGCCCCGACCTCCCGCCGGGCGGTACGACTCGAGCAACTGCAGGCAGCGGCCAGTCTTCGAATGCTTACGGTGAAAGTACATGCCCGGTACTATCAAGCCGCTCTTCCCGGAAGCAAGCACAC
>JAKLDR010000305.1 GCA_022703445.1 Planctomycetota bacterium
TCCCCCAACCCCCAACCCCCAACCCCCAACCCCGCCGTTGTGGTTCTCCACGGCTGGGGCACCTGCCGCTCCGGGCCGCACCGGATGCTGGTGGAGCTCTGCCGGGAGCTCGCCCGCGCCGGGATGCCGGCGCTGCGCTTCGATCTCTCCGGGCGCGGTGATTCCGGCGGCGACTTCTGGGCGGTGGGGCTCGACGACATGATCGCCGATGCCCGCGCGGCCGGTGGCTGGCTGTCCAAGGCCGCCGGGACGGAGAACCTCGCCCTCGCCGGCCTGTGCAGCGGCGCCAACGTGGCGCTGGGGGCGGCCTGCGGCGAAGCGCGTTTCACGGCGGTCGCGGCGCTGTCCGCCCTGCCCTTCCAGAAGCAGCGCGGCGCCGGGCAGGCCGTGGCCCGCACCGGGACCGCGGCCCGCGAGCTCGGCGCCAAGGCGCTGTCGTTCGACACCTGGCGGCGGCTCTTCCGCGGGGAGGTGGCCGTGGGCCGCATCCTGAGGCGGCTCCTCGGCGGCGAGGGCGGCAAGAGCGCCAAAGTGCTCAGACCGCAGGATGGAGACTGCAGGCTGCAGGCGCAGCCCGGGACCGCCGGCTCCCGGTATCCAGCCTCCAGCCCGCCGCCTCAGACGCGCAACCTCAAGGACTCGGCCCGCGATATCCAGGCCGAGCTGGCCGGCTGCAAGGCGCGGCTGCTCTTCATCCATGGCGGGGCCGACGCCGAGGGGCAGTCCGGCTGGACGCAGGTCTTCGAGCCGTTCCTGATGTCCTCGGGCGCCGACTACCGTCACGAGACCATCGCCGGCGCCGACCACGACTACCACGACTGGACTGCCAAGCGGCAGGCCATCGGGTCGGTGGTCGCGTTCCTGGGCGATCGCGCTGGCGGCTGACCGGGCCGCGCCGGCCCGACAGCCTTCGCCCCGCGCCTCCAGCCTCCAGCCTGCTGCGGCCCGGTCGGCGG
This sequence comes from Planctomycetota bacterium, assembly GCA_022703445.1. Classification (GTDB taxonomy): domain Bacteria; phylum Planctomycetota; class SZUA-567; order JAKLDR01; family JAKLDR01; genus JAKLDR01. The sequence goes on from JAKLDR010000305.1 coordinate 957, forward strand.
CCGCTACCGCGCCGCGCCTTCCGGCGGGCTGCTAGGGGGCCTTCTTGGTGGTGTCCAGGATCCCGAACGGCTCGAGCTCGCCGATCAGCGGCTTGCCCCAGCGGATGAAGGCCTCGGTGACGTTGTTGCCGGCCTTGTTGATGTGCTCTTCCGGCAGGTGGCGGGTCTTGCCGGCCACCGCCTTGAGGGGCACCAGCTTGTACTCCATCTTGTAGGGCTGGTCGGAGACGCGCTTGATGGCCACCGAGCCGTCGACGTTGCCGGAGAGGGCGCACTTGGCGGCGAACTTGCCCAGGCCCAGGGTCTCCTCGCGGTCCACCGGGCTCTGGTCCGGGAAGGAGCGCTGGATGTAGCCGAGGGTGTCGCCGCGGGCGCGGAGCTTCTTGACCACGCCGCGGGCCTGCAGGTGCTGCTTGACCTTCTCGACCAGCGCGTCGGCCAGCGCCCCGGTGCCGGAGAGCTGGACGTTGCCGTGGCTGTCGGCCTCCAGCTTGCCGGTGGACAGGGTCTGGAGGATGGGGGTGCCCTTGGCGTCCTCGACGCCCTCGCTGACCGCCACCACGCAGCGGTCGTACTTCCGGTACACGGCCTCGACGTCGGCCAGGAAGCTCTCGACGTTGAAGGGGCGCTCCGGCAGGTAGACCAGGTGCGGTCCGGACTCGGCCGTCGTGCGGCCCAGGGCGCTGGCCGCGGTCAGGAAGCCGGCGTGCCGGCCCATGCACACCGCCAGGTAGAAGCCGCCGAAGCACTGGTTGTCGAGGTCCACTCCGCGGAAGGCGTTGGCCACGTAGCGCGCCGCCGAGCCGTAGCCGGGGGTGTGGTCGTTCTCCATCAGGTCGTTGTCGACGGTCTTGGCCACGTGGAAGAGGCGCAGTTCGTACTCCATGGCCTTGGCGGCGTCGTTGACGATGTCCAGGCTCTCGGAGGTGTCGTTGCCGCCGGCGCCGAAGACGTAGCGGATGTTGTGCTTCTTGAAGACGGCCAGCATCTTCTGGTTGTCCTCCGGCGTCGGCTTGTGCCGGGTGGACAGCAGCTGGGTGGCCGGCGTCCGGGCGATGGCCCGGAGGGTCCCGGTGCTCTGCGCCAGCAGGTCGATGAAGTTCTCGGTGAGGAT
>JAKLDR010000306.1 GCA_022703445.1 Planctomycetota bacterium
GAACTGGCTCTGTGAACTCTGTGTCCTCGGTGGTGAACAAATCAAGGTACCACTGGCATGGGATCCGGCGCCTGTTTCCGAACCGGCTTTACGGCCCCCTTGGAGAGGACCCGAGGAACTGTCCGGCTACGGAACTGACTTGCGCCCCCCCGCCGCCCTCGCGTTCTGGCCTGCCGGGCGATGTGGGCTATACTACCGGGCTTGCGCCCGTCCACGCGCGCCCCCCGCCGGCAGACCGTCCGCCGGCTTCCGGCGCCGGGGGGCGCCGAGAGGCACACCGCCATGAGTCCACGCCAGCGCATCCTGTCCGGCATCCAGCCCTCCGGCACACTGCACATCGGCAACTACTTCGCGATGATGAAGCCGGCCATTGAGCTGCAGGCCGACAACGAGTGCTTCTACTTCATCGCCGACCTGCACGCGCTCACCCAGACGCCCAAGCCCGAGGCCCTGCGCGAACGCATCGCCCAGGTCGCCGTTGACTTCCTCGCATGCGGACTGGATCCCGACAGGACGGTCTTCTTCCGCCAGTCCGATGTAACGCAGGTGACCGAGCTGACCTGGATCCTGAACTGCATCACGCCGGTGGGGCTGCTCGAACGCTGCCACAGCTACAAGGACAAACTCGCCAAGGGGCTGGACGCCAACCACGGCCTGTTCAGCTATCCGGTGCTGATGGCCGCCGACATCCTCATCTACGACTCCAACGTGGTGCCCGTCGGCCAGGACCAGAAACAGCACCTCGAAGTCACCCGCGACCTCGCCCTCCGCTTCAACAACCAGTACGGCCAGACCCTGACCGTGCCGGAGCCGCTGATCGGCGAGGCGGTCGCTGTCGTGCCCGGCACCGACGGCCAGAAGATGTCCAAGAGCTACGGCAACACGATCGAAATCTTCGGGGCCGAGAAGGAGATGCGCCGCAAGATCATGCGCATGGTCACCGATTCGACCCCCGTCGAGGCGCCCAAGAACCCCGACTCCTGCAACGTCTTCGCCCTCTACAAGCTGTTCGCCAGCGCGGCCGAGACGCAGGCCCTGCGCAAGCTCTACACCGACGGCGGCATGGGCTACGGCACCGCCAAACAGATGCTCTTCGAAAAGTACTGGGCCTACTTCGAGCCGTTCCGCCGGCGCCGCGCGGAGCTGCTCGCCAACCCGGACTACGTCGAGCGGATTCTCCAGGACGGCGGCCGCCGCGCGCGCCACGTCGCCGACGAGACCCTGCGGCGGGTGCGCACAAGGGTCGGCCTGGCGTGACACTCGTCGAGCCCATCCCCGCGATGCTGGCCGACTGGGTGCGGCGGCGCGCCCCGGCCACCCCCGTCCCCGACCTCGCCGTGCGTTCCGACATGACCCGGGGCGGGCGCTTCGGCGAGGCCTGGCTGCTGCTGGTCGGCGACGAGGTGCTGGCCATTGACGGCCCGGCCGACGGCCGCCTCGGCGAACCGCTCGTCCTGCCCCTGGCCGAGTTCCGGAACGGCCGCGCCGAGCCGCTGGTCGGCGGCGGCGTGCTGCTGGCGGACGCCCCCGCCGGCCCCGTCGAACTGCTCCGCTTCTCCTGCTCGCGGCAGGCCGCGTTCTCTCGCGCCGCCGCCTACCTCAACCGGCTGGCCGACTACCGCCGCGAGGTCGTCCAAGGCCCCGCCCGGCCGCCGCAGGCGGAGGAGGGCAAGCCAACGGTCAACCGCTGCCCGCGCTGCGGGCTGGTGCTCGGCGAGGCGACCACCGTCTGCCCCGCCTGCCTGAAGAAGCACAAGGTCGTCCTCCGTCTGCTCGCCTACATGAAACCCTCCTGGCAGGCGACCGCCCTGGCCGCCGCCCTCATGCTGCTGGCCACCTTCGCCAACCTGATCCCGCCGTACCTCACCCGCCCCCTCATCGACCGCGTGCTCTCCCCCACCGCGGCCGCCTCCGTGGCCGAACGGCTCTGGCTGCTCAACATCTTGGTCATCGCCCTGCTCGCCGTCACCCTCGGAATCGAAATCCTCCGCATCTGGCAGGGCCGGATCGTCACCCGGCTGGCCACCCAGCTGG
>JAKLDR010000307.1 GCA_022703445.1 Planctomycetota bacterium
GAGCGCCTTCGGGAGAAGGGTGCGAAGCTCGTGGCCAGTGACGTCGAACTGGACCCCGTCCCGGCGCTCAAGGAGAAGCTCGCCAAGCTGAAACTGCCGAAGATCGCGGTGGTGATCAAGGAAGTGCATGTCTCCAGGGTGCAGCAGGCCGTGGACCCGGCGGTGGAGACGGAGGTCAAGAAGCTCCTGAGGGACTGCGGCATCGAAGTCCAGGATGTTAAGGGCAACGAACTTGCGGACTGGGTGAAGAAGTCGAAGGATGGTCAGGTCGAAGCCTGGCCGCAGACCCTGGAAGGCGTCGACTTGGTCATTACCGGAGAGGCTTTCAGCGAGTTTGCGGCACGCATCGGGAACCTCTATAGCTGTGCCGCCCGGGCCGAGATCAACGTCATCGGGCGGACGGAAGGCAAGATCGTCCTGGCCGACCGGGCAACGGCCCGTGCGGTTGACCTTGCCGAGAACATTGCCGGCAAGACCGCGCTCCAGAAGGCCGGAAGGCTGCTGGGTATCCGGGTGCTGGAGCATCTTGCGGGGAGCTTGCCGCAGTCTGGCGTCAAGAAGTAGCGCAGGCAGGAGAACGAGCCGATGAAAGCCGGGATCGCGCTGTATTTCGCCTTGCTGTTGTGTGTCTGGGGGTCCTCGACGGTAGCCGGAGAGCCGTCGGCGGATGTCAGGGCAGCCGTCATTCCAGATGCCAAGGCACCTCCTGGCGACGCGATAATCGCTCAGCTTGAGGCCGGCTTGTCGCAGGCCAAGGGGTGTGTGCTTGTCGAAAGGGCCCAGATTCGCAAGGTGCTGACGGAGCAGAAGCTGAGCCTCAGTGGGCTTGTGGACCCGAAGACGGCCATCAAGGCCGGGGGTCTGCTATCAGCCGATGTCCTGGTGCTCGTCGAGCAGATGCCCAAGGATTCGCGTCCTGGGACAGCCAGGCCCGGAAGCACGCCCAGCGGGCCAAAAAACATCCCGCCCGAAATACTGAGCAAGCTGCCACCCGAAGCCTTGAAACGCCTCCAGGGCCAGGCTACGGACAGTCCTCCGAGCCGTGTGTCCCCGGATGCCCCCGCCGCGTGCAGGATACGCGTCGTTGAAGTGCAATCGGGGGTGATCCTCGCCTCCACGCTGATCGAAGAGAAGGAGCTGGCCGAGGATTCCGCGGCAGTGGTCGGCGCGATCCGGTCTGCGATGGGGAAATCCCGGCTGCCCCTGGACAACAAGGTGTTCATCGGGGTGCTCGGCTTTCAGTCGGAGGAGCCGGGGCATCTCCTGGATGGGTTGGGGCAGGTGATCGGAGATCTCCTGACGGTTGACTTGGCGAACGCGCCCAACGTCGTGCTGCTCGAACGGAGTCACATCCGCTACCTGCAGAACGAAAAGGACCTCTCGGGTGCCGAGCAGAAACTGAGGGCCGCGGCCTTTCTTGTCGAAGGTGGGATAAGGCGCGTCTCCGGACAGGACAAGCTGGCGGTAACGGCGAAGATCCGACCGTTGGTCGGAGGCGCCGAGGAACGGGCGTCGGCTGAGGTGGAGTGGCGGGAGCCGGGAGCCTTGCGCAAGGCCATCGCCGGGATGGTGATCGGCAAGCTGAAGAACGTCTCTGCGCCGGCTGTGAACCCTGACCCCAAGAAGGAAGCCGCGATCTTCGCCAAGAGGGCCAGGCTGCTGGGCGCCTATGGCGAGTTCGAGCCCTCCACCCACGCAATCGATGTGGCTCTGGCGCTCGACAAGACCCCTGAAACCCTGGAGTACGCCATACAGACCTACCGGTCATGGGCTGCCGACTTGGTGGGGATGGAGGCCTTGAGCGGCAGGAAGGCTTGTGCGCCGGAGACGAAACAGAGGGCGTTTCTGGCCGTGCTTCGGGCCTACCAGCTGGCGGAAGAGGCCGTGGTGCTGCACGACGCGTTGCGTGAGAAGGGCGACAAGGTCCGCCCGGAGCCCCAGGGCCTCACGGGCGAGAGCCAGGTCATGACGGTACAATCGATGCCGATCTCTCCCGAAGAGAAGGATACGCTGG
>JAKLDR010000308.1 GCA_022703445.1 Planctomycetota bacterium
CAAGTGCAGCGCGTTCTACAAGGGCAAGGGCGGCGCGGAGTTCGCGGAGGGCGTGGCCTGCGCGGTGGCGCTGGGCGACGGCAAGACCGGGGCCTTCCTGGGCGACTGGGACGCCGACGGCCGCCCGGATGTCTTCACCGTGGCCGAGGACTCTCCGCGCCTCTGGCAGAACACCGGCGGCGGCAAGTTTGTGGACTACTTCGCCATCAGCGGCGAGCTGACCTATATCTCCAAGCCCGGCTGCATCGGCGGGAACGCCTGCGATTTCAACGCTGACGGCCGCCAGGACGTCTTCCTGCTCTATCCGGAAATGGGGCCGCAGCTCTTCTTCAACCGCGGCTACCGCAGCTTCGGGCACGCCCACAGGCCCATCGACCTGGCCGAGACCGGCAACCTGCCCGAGGCCCTCGGCGGGGCGCAGGCCGGGGCGGTGGCCGATTTCAACGGTGACGGCGCCCAGGACATGACTCTGGTGCTGTCCGACGGGGCGGTCTGCCTCCTGCAGCTGGTCCCGGCTGCCGAGGGCATCCCGGCGGTGCGGGTGTCCCTGTCGGCCGGGGGAGCGCACTGCGGTCCGATTACCGTCTGGGCGGAGAATGACCGGCGGCCGCTCGGCGCATGGTCGATCTCCCCGGGCACCGACGAGGCGCTCTTCTGCCGCGCGGGGGCCGGCGAGGTCACCGTGACCTGGCAGCTGCCCGGCGGCCAGCCCCAGAAGAAGACCTTCATGCTCGAGGACAAGCCGGTACGGTTCGTCATCGGTGCCGGGAAGTGACCGGGACGGGGAGCCGCTGCCGGCAGCCAGAGGGCGGGGGAGGGCGGAGACGGCGCTTCCGCTCGTGCGTTGTCCCCTGAATCCTGACTTGCAGCGCCCCTCGACCCTCGCCAAATGCCCTACGTTTGCCACTTTATGTAAACCCCGGCGGTCGCCGGTCCGATATCAGTATCAGCCATGGTTACCAGCGCCGCCCACGAGCACGTCGACAGGTTTCTCGAGCACCTGAAGAGCGCCCGGGACTTTTCGGTACACACCCAGCGCGGATACGCGGTGGACCTGGCCGGCTTTCTCGACTTCCTGGAGCGCCGCGGCGAGACCGCCAGCTTCCCGACGGGGCTCACCCGCACCACCGTGCGGGCCTACCTGGTGGCGCTCTGCGAGGAGGGCTACTCCAAGCGTTCGGCGGCCAGGAAGCTCAGCTCGCTGCGCTCCTTCTTCAACTACCTGGTGAGCAGGAGCGTTATCCCCTCGAATCCGGCCGACGGCGTCCGGGCCCCGAAGCTCGAGAAGCCGCTGCCCAAGTTCCTGCAGGTGGACGAGGTCGGGCGGCTGCTCGACGCCGCCGGCGGCGGGGACCTGTGGGGCCTGCGCGACCGGGCCATCATCGAGACCCTCTACGGGGCCGGGCTGCGCGTGAGCGAGCTGGTCTCCATCGACGAGGTCGACCTAGACCTGGGCAACGGCCTGGTCCATGCCAAGGGCAAGGGCCGCAAGGAGCGCCTCTCGCCGCTCGGACGCTCGGCCGCCGAGGCCCTGGGCAAGTACCTGGACGCCAGGCGGCGTTGGGGCGCGGCGCGCGGTCCGGCCGCCTTCGTCAACCGGCGCGGGGAGCGCCTGGACGTGCGCAGCATCCGGCGGCTGCTCGCCAAGTACCAGGCCAGGGCCGGGCTCGGCCGCCGGATCAGCCCGCACGTCCTGCGCCACTCCTTCGCCACCCACCTGCTCGACCGCGGGGCGGACCTGCGCGTCGTCCAGGACCTGCTGGGCCATGCCTCGCTGGCCAGCACCCAGATCTACACCCACCTGACCGCCGAGCGCCTCAAGACTGCCTACGAGGCGGCGCACCCCAGGGCGTAGCGCGCCGGAGGCCCCCGTCTCGGTCAGGCGTTCAGCCGCCAGAAGCTCCAGTTGAGATACGCCGCGAAACTCACCCAGGCCAGATAGGGCAGCAGCAGCGCGCCGGCCGCCGCGTCCCGGCGCCAGAAGAGCAGCAGCGTCGCGAGAATCGCC
>JAKLDR010000309.1 GCA_022703445.1 Planctomycetota bacterium
CAGGTGCTGGGGGGCTACTGGGACTCTGGAACAGGAACCACAAGCACCAGCCGCAGGCCGACGCCGAAGCGGTCCGCCGGAGCGCCCCGGGCACGGATCGCTGAGCGGCAGAGATCCGGGTCACCATTCCACGAACCGCCCCTCAACACCCGGGTCGAACCCTTGTCCGGGCCAATGGGATCATCCTGTGCTGCCCCTCCAGCATACACTCCATACCAATCCTGGCACCACTCCCACACGTTCCCGTGCATGTCGTGCATTCCCCAGGCGTTCGGCTTCTTCTCGCCGACCGGGTGCGTCTTGTCGCCGGAGTTGCCTTGGTACCACGCATATTTGCCAAGCTCGTCGTCGGAATCCCCGAAACAGAACCGCCCCTTCGACCCCGCTCGGCACGCATACTCCCACTCCGCCTCCGTCGGAAGACGGAACTCCGCCTTTGCCCCAGCCCCTTTCCCGACAGGGACAGGGGCGAACACGAGCGCGTTGAGCTTCTTCAGAAAGTCCTGACAATCGTCCCAAGAAAGCTGCTCTACGGGGTTCATCGGACCCCTGAAGTCAGAAGGGTTCTTCCCAATCACCTTCTCCCACTGCTCCTGCGTCACCTCGTATTTTCCCAAGTAGAACGGCTTGGTGATCCGGACTCGATGAACCTGGTCATCGGGCTCCTGACGGGCCTTCTTCCCAGCCGGACTACCCATCTCGAACGCTCCTGCCGGAATGAGTACCAACTCTAGCTTGACCCCGCCGCCTAGGTCCACCAACTTCTCCGCCGGGACACCCAGGGCTTCCGCTGCCAGCTTCTGCCGCCGCCCGGCCTCTGCGGCGTCGAAAGGCCAAAGAAGCTTCCAGGCAAGCTCGATGGCCCGGTTAGCTGTTTCGAGGTCGGCACTCTTGGCCGCTTCCTCCAGGAAAGGCAGGGCTTTGCGGCCCAAAGCCATCAACGCGGCCGTTGCCTTCTCCCGCTCCTCGAACTCCTCGGCGCCGAGTTGCTTGATTACCTTCTTGATGCGCTCGGCCTCCGTCGCCGACGGCGGCGTCTCGGGCTTGGCGGGCTCGGACGCCTTGAGAGGCACAGCGCCTTCGGCTGTTGCAGTGCCTGGCGTCGCTGCCGGCGGGGCTTCCTCGCCCGAAGGTCCGCCGATGGTTCCTGTATTACACCCCAGAGCCGCCATCAGTGCTACGCCGGCCAACACCACGGCGAAATCCCGCATCTCCCACCCCTCCGCCATCACAACGACCTGCCATCGTCTACCACACCCCTCCTGGGCCCTGAGCGCCAAGCCGTCGAAGGGGGGCTTCCGGGGGGGCTTCCGGGGACACAACACTTTTACCCGCCCGTCCTTCTCGGCCGTCTCTCCAGGTCCCGCCCGGTGAGCTTCTCCACCAGCTTGACGAACTCCCGGTCGCCGGCCGGGCGCGACGTGCGCGACGACCGCCGCAGTTGCCTCTCGGCCGGTTCGTCCGCGCCGGTCAGGAGTTCGCGCCACGCGCGGGCGTCGGGCACCAGCCCCAGCAGCGTCCGGTCCCGGATCAGCGGGTCCCTGTCCTGCATGGCCAGATGATAGCGAGCGCTCGACCACGGCCAGTCTTCCGCTTGCGCGGCCAAACCGGCCTTCACCGGATTGAGTTCCGTGTACCGCGCCGCAGCCAGCAGATGGCGCTGATCGAGCACGCACGAGCCGAAGCGTCCCTGGAACAGGTAGCCGCGCGCCCCCTCGGCGAAGTTGCGCCAGCGGGTGTAGCGCTTGTGCGCCTCGCCGACCGCGCGGGCCAGCGCGGTCTCCTCAGGCGGCACCATCACCAGGTGGACATGGTTGGTCATCAGGCACCAGGCCAGCACTTCCACCCCCTGGAGACGGCAGTGCTCGGCCATCAGTTCGAGGTAAGTCCGACATTGGGCGTCGGTGCTGAGCACGTCCATCGAGCGCACCCCGCGCTGCGTGACATGATGCGGATGCCCGGATACCACAACACGTGCGATTCTTGCCATGAC
>JAKLDR010000031.1 GCA_022703445.1 Planctomycetota bacterium
ACTCGCAGCGCCAAACGCCCCTATCCTGCCAGCAACCCCAGTTCCACACCGTACTTACACCTGCCTAACCCCAAAGTCAATCGAAAAATAATGGGCGGAAACGGACGACACGCGGCTCGACTTCAAGTCCTTGACATGTGCGCTTCGGCGTAGACACTCCGGCAGAGCCCGAGGAGGTTTTGGCTTGAAAGTATGTCTGGATCTCCGAGCAGTCACGCCGGGGGCGGCAGGCATCGGCGCTTTTGCGCGCTCGGCCGCGGAGGCTCTTGTCGGGCATGACGGAGACCACCAGTTCCTTGCCGTTGTGCATCGTAGCGCCGCGGACGCGTTCAAGCCTGCCGCCAACGTTCAGGTGCTTGTGGCGGGGGATAACTGGGCTTGGAGCGAAATCGAGTTGCCGGCGTTGATCGAGGAGCATCGTATCGATGCCCTCTTCTCGCCGCTATTCAGCTGCCCCGTGGTTCGCTCGGCGAGGCACGTCATAACGCTCCACGATGTCTTCCCCGAGAGCCACCCGGAACTCTGCACCCAGGAGTTCCTCGACTTCTGGCAGCATCGGATCGGACCGTCGCTGCGTTCCACCTGTCACGCCGTGGCCGTATCGGAGTGGTCGAAGGGACTGGCTGCGGAGAAGCTCAAGCTCAGCCCGGAGCGCGTGAGCGTGGTCCGGCAGTCGGTGAGTCCCAGCTTCCGGCCGCTTGAGCCGGAGCATGTGGCCCCGACGCTTGCCAAGTACGGCATCCGTGGCGGGGGCTACGTCCTCTACGTTGGCGCGCTGGACCCTCGGAAGAACCTTGATCGGCTGCTGGGCGCCTTCCTGCGGCTTTCCAGTAACGATCTGACCTTGGTGATCGTGGGCAGGGCGGTCGCTGCGGGCTACGATCCTGCCGCATCGGCGCAGCAGCTTGGCCTTGGCGAGCGCGTGAAGTTCCTGGGACGCGTGTCTGAGGAAGACTTGCCGGCGCTCTATTCGGGGGCGCGCTGCTTCGCATTCCCGTCGCTCGCCGAGGGCTTCGGCAGGCCGCCGGTTGAGGCCATGGCCTGCGGGGTGCCGGTGGTAGCCTCCAACCGGACGGCCTTGCCCGAAACCTGTGGCAATGCGGCATTGCTGCCGGACGCCGAGAACGCGGCAGCCATCGCCGATGCCTTGCAGGCTGCGTGCTTTGACGACCTGGTCCGGGAGCGGCTGATAGCGGCAGGCCGGGCGCGCGCCGCAGAGTTCACGTCGGATCGATTTGCAGCCGACCTTCTTGCGGCATTCGAGGCTGCCCTGGCCGGGCCGAAGGAGGGGCTGTGGCCAGGATAGCCCTCGACTGCCGCTCGGTCTTCCCCGGGATGGGCGGGATCGGTCGGTACGCGGCGACGCTTGCCGGCGCGCTGCCGCAGCTCGACCCTGGTAATGAGTACCATTTCCTCGTAACCGATAAGAAGGCAGACCAGCCGCTGTCCGCGGCGCCCAACGCCAGTGAGCGCCCCTTCGCCTGCGGAATGATCGACGAGCGATGGGAGCAGCTGGAGCTGCCGGGCGAACTAGCCGGGATGACCGCCGATCTGTACCACTCGACGTGTTTCACCCTGCCAGTGGCCGGCGGGGCCAGGCGCAAGATCGCCACGGTGCACGACGTGATCTTCAGCCGGCACCCTGAGCTGGTGGACGAGAGGCTGCGGAACTATCTCGACCGCTGGACCGAGGTGTCGCTGGACGTTGCTGACCGGATCATCACCGTGTCGGAGTTTTCCAAGCGCGAGATGTGCGAACTGTACGGGGCTGATCCCGGAAAGGTGCGGGTGGTCTACAACGGCGTCGACCCACGATTCGCTCAGGCAGGCGCGGCCGCGACTGCCAAGACAGCGGCGAGCAAGCTGAAACTGCCCAAGCGTTATGCCCTATACGTCGGGGCGCTGGAGGAGAAGAAGAACATCCCGAGGTTGCTTGCGGCCTGGAAGCTGGTCTCGGCCAAGGTCAAGGGGCTGAAGCTGGTCCTGGCTGGCGGAAAGGGCGGGAAAGGCTTTGACGCTGAGGCTGCCGTGAAGGCGGTAGGCGTCGATGACTCGGTAGTCCTGGCTGGTTACGTAGCAGACAGCGACCTTCCGGCGGTCATGGCCGGAGCGGAGATATTCGTCTATCCGTCGCTCTACGAGGGCTTCGGCCTGCCGGTGCTTGAGGCCATGGCCTGTGGCGTGCCGGTGGTCACCTCCAAGACCTCGTCACTGGGCGAGATCGCCGGCGATGCAGCACGGCTGGTCGACCCCGAGAGCGTGGAGGATCTGGCCGGCGCGATGGAGGAGGTTGTTGCGGACCGGAAGCTGGCCCAGTCGCTTGTGAAGAAGGGACGGGCTCGGGCTGCGGAGTTCACGCCGGACAGGTGCGCCCGGGAGACGCTCGCAGTCTACCGCGAGGTGCTCTCGTGAGGATTCTGCACCTATCGAGCGAGTACCCGCCGCAGAAGGTGTTCGGCCTGGGGCGGTTCGTCTACGACCTGGCGGGCGCACAGGCGGCGGCCGGCGACGAAGTGTGCGTGGTCACCAATTCCTTCAGCGGTGAGCGCTATGACATCGTGGAGCGCGGAGTACGGGTAGCCCGGGTGCATTTCCCTCCGCCGCCGAAGCCGGCTGAGGAGTCGGCCACGGTGATGCAGTTCAACACCCAGGTCCTGGAGCGGGCCGCGCCTATCATAGAGCAGTGGCGGCCGGACGTGATCAACGTCCACGACTGGCTGACTGCGGCGGCCGGGGAAGTGCTCAAGGCGGTGCATGGGCTCCCGCTGGTCATGACCGTGCATGATACGGTCATGGGCAAGTCCTTCGGGGAGTTGGATAACGAGCGCAAGTTCATCGGCCGGATCGAGGAGTGGATCTGCCGCCGTGCCGACCGGGTGATAGCCAACAGCTCCTGGGTGAAGCGCGAATTGGTGGACACTTACGGTGCCCCGCCCGGCAAGGTCGGAGTGACGCCCTGCGCGGTGGACGTTTCGGCGTTCGCAGTGAGTCCGGATATCGAGCATCTGGATGCCTTCCGGCGGGTGCTGGCGCAGCCTGACGAGCCGATAGTGCTCTATGTAGGGCGGCTGGACCCCGAGAAGGGCCTGGAAGTGTTGATGAACGCGCTTCCGGGGGTGTTGGCCAGGTGCCCGAAGGCGAAGATCGTCCTGGCCGGCCGGGGGCGGATGCAGGAATCTCTTCAACAACACCTGGAGAAGAACCGGCTGCTCGACCGGGTGTTCTTCGCAGGCTACGTCCGGCCGCCGGCCCTGGCGCTTCTCTACCACGTCGCCGATGTCCAAGTGGTGCCGAGCACCTATGAACCCTTCGGGATCGTGGCGCTGGAGGGCATGGCGGCTGGCAAGGCGGTGGTGGCCTCAAGCACCGGCGGACTGTCGGACATCGTGGAACACCGGAAGACCGGGCTCTTGGTGAAGCCCGGGAGCCACGAGGAGTTGGCCGAGAGCCTGGTTGCCATGCTGATCGACCCCGACCGGCGTAGGCGTTTCGGCCTGGCCGGGCGAGACCGTGCGGAGAAGGTGTTCAACTGGGCCCGCGTGGCGGCCATGACCCGGGAGGTCTACGGCAAGGCCTGCCGGGGCGAGCCGATACCCGAGGAGCCCTGGGAGCGTGCAAAGCCGCGTCCCCCGGTCGTGGCGGCCACAAGCAGCCGCCCACAGGTGCTTTTCGACTGCCAGCAGCTTTCCGAGCAGACCACCGGGCTCGGCCGGTACAGCGAGGAGGTGCTCAAGGCCGTTCTGGCCCAGGACCTGGACCACGAGTGGGTCTTGCTGTGCCACAGCGAGAATGCGTCATACGTCGAGAGACTGACTCAAGGCCGGCGCAACGCCAGGCTGATAGTCCTCAAGCAGTCGGTTTCGCTGGACTGGCGGGTGCAGCAGGACATGCTTTCGGGGCTGATCCCCCGCGAGAAAGTGGGGCTGTACTTCTCCCCGGCGTTCCTGTCGGTGCCTCCGGACCTCTGCCCGACGATCTCCGTAGTCCACGATGTGACTTACCATGCGCTGCCGAAGGGACTCTTCCCGAAGAACTTCCCGGAGTACATGCACGCGTGCGTGACGGACACCTGCCGGAACGCCGCGCGGATCATCACGGTTTCCGAGCACTCCAGGCAGGACATAGCCCGGGTCTATGGCTATCCGCCGGAGAGGATCGCGGTTACCCATCTGGCGGCCGACCGTGAGTTCTTCAAGGGCCGGACGGAAGAGGCAGTCGCTGCGGCGCGCAGGAAACATGGCCTGCCTGGGCGCTACATCCTCATGGTCAACGTCGGCTCGCCCAAGAAGAACTTCGGCCTGCTGCTCGACGCCTATGCCAAGCTGCCGAAGGAACTGCGCAAGGACGTGAAGCTGGTCGGAGCCGGCGCCTGGCCGCCGGAAGTGGACCTCCCGAAGATGGTGCGTGCGACAAAGCTGGGCAAAGACGCGATCCTCACCGGCCAAGTGCCCACGGAGGACTTGTTCGCGGTCTACGCCGGGGCGGAGTTGTTCTGCTTCCCGTCGCTGCACGAAGGGTTCGGGCTGCCGGTACTCGAAGCCATGGCCTCGGGCGTGCCGGTGGTCTGCTCGAACGTCACCAGCCTGCCGGAGGTCGCCGGGGACGCGGCGGTGCTGCTTGACCCGAAGGATGCCGAAGCCTGGGCCAGGGCCATCTCGGAACTGCTGGGCTCCCCGGAGAAGCGCGCGGAGATGGCCAAGCGAGGGAAAGAACGCGCTGCGGAGTTCCATTGGGAGAAGACGGCCAAGCGGACGCTTGAGGTCATCCGGGAAGTGGTGGGGACGCAAGGCAGCCCGTCGGCTCCAGCTGGCGGCGAACCGCGCCAAGCCCCGCGGCTCTCGGGCTGCACGATAGTTCGGAACGCGGTGAAGCTCGGGTATCCGCTGGAGGCCTCAATCCGGTCCTACCTGCCGGTCTGCGACGAGGTGGTGGTGGCCTACGACCCGAAGTCCGAGGACGGGACTGAGGGACTGGTGCTGGATTTGGCCAGGCGATACCCCAAGGTCCGGCCGTTGGCCAGTCCCTGGAACATGGCCAACCACGAGGGCGGCACGGAGATCGCCATCCAGAGCAACATGGCGATCCAGGCCTGCAGCGGCCAGTGGGTGCTCTACGTCCAGGCCGACGAGGCGGTGCATGAGGGTTGTCACGCGGCGATCCGGCAAGCCCTCGGGCAGCCGGAGATCTGCGGCGCGGTCTTCACGCGCCGGAGCTTCATGGGGACGCTCGACCGGGAGATCCCGGAGTATCGCCGTGGCGGGCTCTTGAGGCTCTTCAGGCGTGGGCTGGCCCAGGCCGCCGGGGATGCCATGTCGTGCGCCTTCCTGCAGAAGTCCGAAGGCAAGGTCGTCGACCTCGGCGCCGGACTCTTCAACTACAGCCGGATGGGCAGCCGCGAGGAGGTCATCCGCCGGGCTGAGTCCCTGCATGGATTTTATCACCAGTCGGCCGATGAGGTTCGCAGGAACCTCGACAAGGAGTTCAAGCAGGAGACGGCGCACTTCGACCCGGCGGCGCATCCTGCGGCGGTGCTGGAGCAGCATGGGCGGGAGTGGATGCCTGCCGGCGCGGCCGTTCCCTGTACCTTCCCGGTGACGCTGGGGTTCCTCCTGGGCAGCCATGAAAGGGAGAACATCCAGCCGTTCCTGTGGCAGTTCCGTGGCTGGCCGGGCGATATCGTGGTCTTCGACGACCAGACGCCGGAAGACTGCGGTGAGCTGGTACGAAGGACGGTGACCGAGCTGCTGGGCATCGCGGCCGACCGGCTGCAGATAGTGCGCCGGCCGCTCGGCGGCGACTTCGCCGCGGCGCGGAACCTGGTCCAGGAGTTGGCCCGCTCACAGTGGGTGCTGCACGCCGACCCGGACGAACGCTGGGACCCTGGGTTGATCCGCAGCATTCGGGAGGTGGTGGCTCAGCTCGACCGCGACGGCAAGCGCGTCTGCTGCCTGCCCTGCGCCAACTTCCTCGACGGGGTGCTGGTGAACGACCTGCCGGACTCCGAATGGACGGAGGAGGGGCTAAGACGGACAACCGGCACGACATCTTGGCCTCCCCGGAATCGGGACGTGCATGCCAGGCTGATGCGGAGGGATGTGAAGTGGGGCGGCAAGCTCCACGAGTCCCCGGCGGCCAATGAGCCGAGGGATCGCGTGGCCTACCTGCCTGATGCCTGGATACTGCATGCCAAGAGCTTGGCGCGCCAGCGCACGCAGGATCTCTTCTATCGCTCCCTGGGCCAGAAGGGCGGGATGCCGCATCCGGAGATGGTGGTGACTCTCCGCGAGAAGGTCTTGGCGGAGGCCATGGGGCGGTTGCCGAAAGGCCCGATTACCATCGTCGAAACCGGGACGATCAGGGACGCGTCGCCGGCGGCACGGAGGGGCGATGGCTGGAGCACCCTGCATCTGGCCAGGCTGCTCTCCATAAGGAACCACCTGGGCGGCCAGCTCTACTCAATCGACATCAACCCAGACTACATCGAGACTTCGAAGAAGATCGTGGACCCGGAGCTGCATCCCTGGGTGACGTGGATCTGCTCGGATTCGCGCAAGGCGATCAAGGAGCTGTCGGTCGAGGCCATCGACCTGCTCTATCTCGACTCGGCCGACGACCCGAAGCTTATCCTGGAGGAGTTCGAGGCGGCAGAGTCGAAACTCTCCGCCCGCGCCGTCGTGGTTGTGGACGATACGGGCCAGTCTCGTATCGGGCCCATGGGCAAGGGCTCGTTGCTCTTGCCGGAGCTCGAACTCCGCGGCTGGCGGGTCGAAGATCGCCACGAGGGGCAGTCCAACATGGCCGTGGCCTTCCGCGTGCGGGGCAGGCCATGAGCCATCCGCTTCGCATCCTGACCCTGGCGACGGAGTATCCTCCGGCGCGGGGCTATGGCCTGGGGCGGTACGTCTCGGAGTTTTCTGCTGCGCTTGCCGCGGCCGGCGCGGAGGTCCACGTCATCACGCTCAACTGCGATGCCGAGAACGCCCGGCAGATGACGGACGGGGTCATTGTGCATTCGCAGAGAGGGGCAGATCACCCCGAGCACTACGGCTGGGTGTCCGGGGCGGTCCTTAACAACCTCTGGCTCCAGAAGCTTGCCCTCCAAGTCATCAAGGAAGAAGGGCGCTTCGACGTGCTCATGTCGCACGACTGGCTGGGGGTGCTGGCGGCCAAGAGCCTCAAGGTCATGTACGACATGCCTTGGGTGCTCTTCATGCACGACACCGAGCCCGGCCGCCGCAACAACAAGCTCACCGCGGAGCAGCTCTACATCGCGGAGACTGAGACCTGGGCCTGCCAACTCGCGGACTTGGTCGTGGCCAATAGCGACTTCCTGGCCGGCGAACTGGCGCGTTTCCACAAGGTCCCCAAGGAGAAGGTTGCGGTGGTCCCATGCGGCATTAATCCGGCCAGGTTTGACACCGCCTGCCATCTGCCCGACTTCCGGGATCTCTTCGCCCAGCCTGACGAGAAGCTGGTGCTCTACCTGGGCCGGCTGTCGCCCAGCAAGGGCCCGGATCTGCTCGTGGAAGCGATCCCAGCGATCCTCGCCAAGCACCCCAAGAGCAAGTTCGTCATTGCCGGCGATGGCGTTCTGGCCGGCAAGCTGCAGGCCAGGGTTGGGGAGCTTGGGGTGACCGACAAGGTCCGGTTCCCGGGGCATCTTGCCGGGAAGGTGCTGGGCGCCGCGTACCGGGTGGCTGACCTGGTGGTGGTGCCGAGCCGCTACGAGCCCTTCGGGATGGTTGCACTCGAGGCCATGAGCTGCGGCACGCCAGTGGCGGCTGCGGATGTCGGAGGGCTCAAGGGACTGGTCCCGAGCGATGATGTGACCCGCCGGTTCGCCGCCGACAACCCCAAGGCCCTGGCCGTTTCGGTTGCGATGCTCTTGGGGCGAACAGTGGCCGAGAAGGATCGCGAGGGACTCAAGGCCAGGGCCGCGTCGTATTCCTGGTCGAAGGCGGCCGGTTCGGTGCTGGGGGCCTGCGCCAAGCTCAAATCGAAGGCGGGCACATGACCTACAGTGCCCAAGCCCTTGATCATTTCAACCGCCCCCGTAACGTGGGGACGCTCGACAATCCCACGGCGGTGGGTGCCGAGGGTGTGCCCGGCCGCGGCAATTACATGATCATCCACATCCGGGTAGAGGCCGGGCGCATCCTCGACATCCGCTACCAGACCTACGGCTGTCCCGGTGCCATCGCCTGCGGGTCGGCCGTGACAGAGCTGGCCAAGGGCAGGACGGTGGAGGAAGCCAGGGCAATTTCCCGGGATGACGTGGACAAACACCTGGGCGGACTGCCCCTTGGCAAAGGCCACTGCGCCGACCTGGCGGTGAACGCCCTGCGCAGTGCACTCGGCAAGGTGCAGGCATGAAGCCCGGCTGCGGCCCGCGCTGCCTGGCCATGGCCTGCGAACGGCTGGGCACGAAGGTCAAGGTGGAGGAGATCGCGGAGCTTGCCGGCGAGGTGAACGGGGAGACCAGTCTGGCGGGGCTGGCCAGGGCGGCGCGGCACATCGGCTTTCGGGCTGCGGCGGAAGCCTGGACCGTAACCGAGCTTCTTGACCACGGCCAGGCGCTGGCGGGCAGGACCATTCTGCATCTGGCCGATCCCGGCCACTTCGTCCTGCTGACAGCAGTGGGGCGGGATGCCGTGACCGTGACCGACCCCACCGGTCTGAAGATGGCGAAGACCAAGTTCACTGTGCAGGAGTTGTGCACGGCCTGGTCCGGCAAGATACTGGTCCTGAGGGGCGTCCCGGGAGGCAAAGGGCTTTGAGCGAACAGGCCGTGCAGTTCTCGGTGCTCACCTGCTGCTACAAGTACCTGCAGCGGCTGCGGGTCTTCCTGAATGCCTTCGCCCGCCAGGACTTCCCCTTGGACCAGTTCGAGGTTGTGGTCACGAACCCCCAGAGCCCGGACGGGCTCAGGGAATACCTCGATACGCTGAAGCACGCCGTGCCGGCCATGAACATCGTGCGCGTGGACGTGCCGGAGAACAGGCGCCGCAACCGCGGCTGGATGATCGCCCGGGCATTCGAGTGCTCGCAGGGCACGACGGTGATGGCCGCCGACTGCGACATCGTAGTGCCGCCGTTCTTCGTCAAGGCCATGCTGGCGGCCTCCAACGAGCGGCCTGGCAACGTCCTGGGCGTCTACCGCAACCTGCTCTCGCCGGAGACCTCGGCCCGGATCATCGCCGGCCTGATCGATCCCGTGGCCGGCTTCAACGAACTCACTCGTGAAGACCGCCACGAGGACAGCGGCTTCCGCGGCGTCCTGGGCTACTGCCAGGTCGTCCCTCGCCCCGCGATGGAGAAGACCGGCTATCCCGAGGAGTTCGACCACATCGCATCGAGCGACGTGGAGTTCGTCAAGCGGCTCGGAGAGCAGCAGGGGATAACGCCGGGGTTCGTTACGGGCATGCGCGTTCTGCACCTCTGGCACCCCAGGAACTGGGAAGGCACGGAGGAGTTCCTGTGAACGATCTGCTGGACCCGTCGATTGAGGTGCTCCTGAGGCCGGCGAACCTTCGTCGCCTGGCCGGCGACGAGGCCTTTCGGCGCGGCGGCGCGTGCATTCGCGAGCACCCGGTCCGGTGGTATGCGGCTCCTTCGAGCCACAAGGCAACTGCCCTGCTGGGCACTGAAGAGCGAGAAGCCAGCCTTTGGGTCGAAGACAAGGAACTCCGCCATAGATGCTCATGTCCGGACGGCGCGCGCGGCGCATTCTGCGAACACTGCGCGGCGATAGGGCTGTCCTGGGGCAGTATGTTGCAGGTCTCTCAGCCCTGGCTTCTCGAGTTCGGGCAATCGCTGTCCTGCAAGGAGTCGATGGACCAAGTCCGGCGATGGGCAACGTATTGGCAGGAGATAAGCCAGGCTGCCACTGAGTTCCTCGCCAAGTGCCCGGAGCTGCTCAACCATGTCCGCGACCTGGAGCAATTGGCCGAGAACCCGCCGAAAGGCATAGTGATGACGCTCATCCTGTGGGCCAAACGCGATAGTGCATTGACACTGGAGTTCCGGGGAATCGCCCAGAAGTTCAGGAAGCTGATCGGCTGGAACAGGCATCCCGAGATCATCGCTTTCAGGGGCTACGCTTCCACAATCATCGACCGCATGTGGCAGTTGCAGTTGGTGGCCCATTACCCGAGTACCGGAACCCGCGTTCGTGAACAGGACTACATTTCTCTCGGCAAGAGACTGCCAAGAGTAAGCGTGATTCAGGAGCCTGAACCGGCATCGGAGCCGCGCCTAAAGCTGCAGGGCCAGTTGCGCCGGGTCGTTGAAGACATGTCCCTGACTTCGGCGCACATGCAGCGCGAGGTGCAGGCCGTGAAGGAGAACTGCGCCGAACAAATCGGCGCTTTGAATCTTGTGGTGGTGGCGCCCGGAGAGGCCCAATCGGTCCGTCCTTCAGAATCCGGGGGCAGCCACGATCCCTGCGCTCATGAGGATGCCGCCGGCCTGTCGCAGGCCGATTCCGGAGGAACGAACCCGTGAGATCCTTCACCCACAACTACTACCTCGACGTTCCGCTCTCGCACAGGCTGGTCATGGCCATGCGCGCGCTCGGGGAGTTCCGCGGCCGGCAGATGCTCTATGCCGAGCAGTCCCCCGAGGTGCTGGAGACCATGCGCCGGGCGGCCATGGTCCAGAGCGCCGAGTCTTCCAACCGCATCGAAGGCATCCTGGTGCCGGCCGACCGCATCGGCCCGCTGGTGGACCGGAAGGCCAAGCCCAGGGACCGGTCTGAGCAGGAAGTGGCCGGCTACCGCGACGTGTTGGCAGCCATCCACGCCAACCATGCCAACGTGCGGCTGTCGCCCGGCCTGATCCGGGCCTGGCACCGGACCATGCACCGGTACACGAGCGAGAAGGGCGGCGAGTGGAAGCCCCGCGACAACGCCATCCTGGAGGTTCGCCCCGATGGGCGGCAGGTGGTGCGCTTCAAGCCGGTCTCGGCGGTGGGCACGCCCAAGTTCATGGATGGCCTCGTCGAGCGCTTCCATGACGCCTCGGCCGAGCACAAGGCCGACCTGCTGCTGCTGATTGCCAGCTTCATCCTCGACTTCGAATGCATCCACCCGTTCATGGACGGCAACGGCCGCATCGGCAGGCTGCTCACGTTGCTCCTGCTCTACCAGAGCGGCTACGAGGTTGGCCGCTACATCAGCCTGGAGCGGATCGTGGAGGAGAGCAGGGAAACCTACTACCAAGCTCTGTACAAGAGCTCCCAGGGATGGCATGACGGCGAGCACGACCTGCGGCCATGGTGGGAGTATTTCCTGGGGATGCTCACGGCGGCCTACCGCGAGTTCGAGGCCCGCGTGGGAGAAATCACATCAGCCCGGGGAGCCAAGCGCGAGATGGTCCGCAATGCCATCAAGCATCTGCCGGTGCGGTTCAGGTTCGCCGATCTGCAGCGGGCCAGCCCGGGCGTCAGCTACCCGACGCTGAAGCGGGCCCTGGCCGAGCTTAAGAAGGCTGGGAAGCTCCGGTGCCTCGGCAAGGGTCGTGACGCCTTGTGGGAGCGAATAGGATCACAGGGCTATTAATAGGATCACGAAGCCCCGAAGTGATACTATTAGACGATGACGCCGACACGCAGGATGAAAGCGGCTGACAGATGCAAGTTGCCCGGCAAGTGCGCTGCTCGATCAGAAGGCCCCGCGGCGGCTGGGGCGCTCTTTTCTGCCCATTATTTTTCGATTGACTTGGGCGGCAGGTAGGTGTAAGTACGGTGTGGAACTGGGGTTGCTGGCAGGATAGGGGCGTTTGGCGCTGCGAGTGGGGCGGTATGCCGGACGCGACGGAGGCAGCCTAATGACCGAAGAACATATTCAGCCTGACGAGGGTCTTCAGCCGGCGGAGTCTGCCGGCGCTCCATTGAACGAGGGAGAGGCGGAAGCGGCCAAGGGCCGTTGCGGGCCAAACAATCCCGATCACTGTGCGTGCGAGTGCACGACCTGCGGGTGCGGGAACTGCGAGAACCCGAAGGGGAAGGACAGCAAGGCGAAGATCCCGCCTATCGACGGATCTGGCCGGTGCGGTTCGGCCCGGGCGGTGGACCTGGGTTCCGGGGAGACGATGTCTGGAGCCTGCCTCGGCATAGCGATGCCCCTGGCTGGCGCGATGTGCCCGGACGAGGCGTTTTCATTCCATCGCTCCATGGCGCCTGACAGTCGGCGGGTGTCCGGGACGCAGTTGTACCTGGTGGAGGATCCTTCCAACTACAATGTGACGGTCTACGGGTATCACGGATGCAAGTATCAGTTCACCTATTCGGCCGGGCAATATACGCCTGAGGTAGGGGTGCTGAGCCGGCTGGAGGGGCAGCCTGGGGGGCCGTGGATAGAGACGTGTCCTGACGGGGTGCAGCGGCTCTACGTGGCTGGCAGCGACGGGAAGTTGGTGAAGCGCTACGACCGTCGGGGCAACGTGGTTTACTACGACTACAACGTTGACGGGCGGCAAGTGGCGGTGAAGAGCTCGACGGGGCTGGCGACACTCCTGGACTACGACGGTGCCGGCAACGTGGTGAAGGTAAGGGACTACCAGGGCCGGACGACGTACCTGGAATACGATGGTGCCGGCAACGTGACGAAGATCACGCGGCCCGGCGGGTGCCAGAGCCAGTTTATCTACGATGGGAACAAGAGGATCATCGGCGAGCAGGATGCCGACGGTTTCACGACATATTTCCAGTACGGGGGCGATGCTTACCTCGACAAGATCTCGCGGACGGACGGGGCGAGCGGCCAGACGCGGGTGACGTACTACAGCTACCCGAACGTGGGGGCCAATGCCAAGGCCATCGATGCGCTGGGCCGGGTGACGTACTATGCGCTGGACGGGGCGTACAACATCAAGTCGGAGAAGAACCCTGCTTCGGAGGAGACGCAGAAGGGCTGGACGGGGAACTTCCAGCTTTCGCGGGAGCAGGACGCGCTTGGGAACACGACGTACCTGGAGTACGATGCTTACGGGAACGTGTCGAAGCGGAAGGACCCGCTGGGGCACGTTTCACAGTTCCAGTACCAGGCGAACCAGGAGCTGCTGAAGAGCACGGACCCGCTGGGCGGGGTGAGGCAGAGTGCCTATGACTCGGCGGGGAACCGAGTGGCCGAGGTGGACGAGCTCGGGCACGTCACCTACTTCCAGTTCAACGCCGGAGGCTTGCTGATCAAGCGGGTGAACGCGCTTGGGCAGGCGGAGTACTGGGAGTACGACGGGTACGGGGAGCGGACGAGCGCGAAGGACGGCCGCGGGAACCAGACGCGGTTCGGTTACGAGTGGAACTGGGATGGCCAAGGCGGGCGGAAGGACCGGACGCAGGACGCGAACAACGGCATTGCCTACCTGGTGTACGATGCCTGCGACCGGCTGGTGAAGTCGATAGACCAACTGGGCAATTACGAGGAGAGCGGCTACGACGGTCGTGGCAACCGGACGGTGAGCCGCGACAAGCTGGGGAACTACAGCTACTTCGAGTACAACGCGTTCGGCGAGATGGTGCGTCGCCGCCAGTTGGTGAGCGGGCAGTGGGAAGAGACGGTCACCTACTTCGATGCTGCCGGCCAGGCGGAGCGGACGTTCGACGCCGAGGGTCAGGCGAGCTACTTTGCCTACGACCCGGCTGGCCGGCCGACGGCGGTTTCGGACGCCTTGGGGCGGGAGACGCAGACGGTCTATGACCAGGCCGGGCGGCAAGTGGCCCGGGTGGATGCGGCGGGGTCGGTCACGTACTTCATCTTCGACGCCGCCGGGCGGCAGGTGGGGACGGCCGGGCCTGTGGCCGCGTCAGAGGTCGAGAGCGTCGCGCTGCAGGATGGCTTGAACGGCTATTCCGGCACCCGCGACAACTACATGTACTACTATTACCTGGACACCAATTACGGGACGGCGACGGACCTGGTGGTGTTCGGGGACGGCTACCGGAGCCTCCTGAAGTTTGCGGTGTTCGAGTCCGAGGGCGGGCCTGTACCCGATGGCTCGGTGATCATCTCGGCGGCCTTGAAGCTCTACAAGTACGGGAGCTACCCGTCGGAGCTTTCGGCATTCGAGGTCTTGAAAGCCTGGGAGGAGCTGGAGTCGACGCCGCGGCGGGCCTCTAACCTGGAGGAGTGGGCGGTAACAAGCTGCCGGGGTCCTGGTGAGGACCATGCGGTCGAGCGGGTTGCCTGGGGGCAGCTGAGCTACACGGCGGGGCAGTGGCTGACGCTCGACGTGACGCGGAGCCTGAGCCGGTGGGGCTCCGGGCTGCTGCCCAACAACGGCTGGGTGCTTCACGACTGGTATCCGTATGACACTCAGAACCCGCGGCACTACTACTCGCGGCATTACACCGGGGACACGACGCTGCGGCCAAAGCTGGAGATCATCTACGCCCCCAGAGGGAGCTACACGGAGCTGGACGCGAATGGCCGGGCGGTAGCGTCCTGGTCGTCCGGCGGGGGCGTGGCCGAGAACGAGTTCGATCTGGCCGGGAACGTCCTGGTGAATCGCGATGCGCTTGGCCACGAGACCCGGTTCGCCTATGACGTGCTCAATCGGCAGAACAAGGTCTTCGCGGCCGATGGCGGGGTGGTGGAGAGCGAGTACGATGCGGCGGGTAACCGCATCAGCGTCAAGGACGCGCTCGGGAACATCACCCAATCGAGCTTCGACAAGCTGAACCGGCTGGCCTGGCAGCGCGACCCGCAGGGGAACTACACCTACTACGAGTACACGGCGCGGAGCGAGCAATCGAAGGTGAAGAATCCAAGGCTGGCGGAGACCAAGAGCTACTTCGATGCCGCCGGGCGGCTCGCCAAGCAGACCGACCCGCTCAACGTCACGACATACTTCACATTCGACGAGGCGGGGCGGACGACGAAGACGCACCTGCCTGCGCTCAACCAGGTGACCTACGCGGAGTACGACAAGGCCGGGCGGCAGACGCACGCGAAGACGACGCCGGACGGCTCGACCGTCCTGGACACCCAGACGGTTTACGACGCCGCCGGACAGGTCGTGCGGACAGTGAACCCGCGGGGCTACGCGGCCTACTTCGAGTACGAGTCGGCAGGGCGCGTCGAGAAGACCAAGGATGCGCTCCTCAACGAGAGCTACTTCGGCTACGATGCCGCTGGCAACCGTGTGCTGTCGGTCTCGCCGAGGAGCTACGCCAGCTACTTCGGATTCGATGCCGGCAACCGCCTGGCGGCCAGCCAGGACGCCGAGTCGGTGGTTAGCTACTTCGAGTTCGATGCCAATGGCAACCGGACGGCGGCCACGGTGGGGCTGGGCACGGATGCGCGGCGCACTGAGTTCGCATTCGACAACATGAACCGCCTGGAGAGCGTGAGGGCGCCGGACGGCGGGGTCACGGTCTTCAAGTATGACCTGAACGGGAACCGGATCGAGGAGCGCAACCCAATCTCGGCGGTGACGAAGTACGGCTACAATGAGCGGAACGAGCTCGTCCGGGTGCAGGACGCCTTGGGCGAGACGGCCTACTACGAATACAACGAGGCCGGGAGCCTGAAGAAGTCGACCAGCCCGGCCGGGAGGATCGGGAACTTCGAGCACGACTTGGCCGAGCGGCGGACGAAGGCCTACTACAGCGACGGCTACGCAGCCTACTTTGCGCACGACGCTGCCGGCAACATGGCCGTGGCCCAGGAGGCGACGGAGGGGACGGCCTATTTCGCCTTCGACCGGATGAACCGGGCCACGAGCCAGAAGTTCGCGGTGGGCGGCGAGGCCTTGTACGTCTATGATGAGAACTCGAACCGGACGAAATTGGTCTACCCGTCGGGCGGGACCGCCTACTACACGTTCGACGAGCTCGACCGCATATCGAGCGTGAAGGCCCCGAGCGGGAACGTGACGAGCTACCTCTTCGATAAGTCAGGCAACCGGACGAAGTCGATCTGGGGCAACGGGACCTTCAGCTACTACGAGTTCGACAAGGCCGAGCGGGTTTCGAGCATCCGGCACTTCGATGACGCTGGCGCCCCGCTGGCCTACTTCGACTACGGGCGGGACAGCCGCGGGAACATCACGAAGATCGCCCGGCTCGATGGGATCGCGACCTACTTCGGTTACGACCAGGCCGACCGGCTGGCCAGCGAGGTCTGGAAGAACGCGGCCGGAACGAGCATCTACGCCTTCGAGTGGGGCTACGACGTGGCCGGGAACCGGCTCTCGGCGGTCGAGCAGGGCGAGAGCATCGCCTGGGCCTACAACGCCGCCGGGGCCATCGTTCGCAGGACGGACGCCTCGGGCACGACGTACTACCATCACGACCTCGATGGGAACTTGGAAATCATCGAGGCCCCGGGCGGCGTCGTCACGTATTTCGAGCACGGTGCCCATGGCCTCGTGACCAAGATCAAGCCACTGGGCGGCACAGAGGTCGCCTTCGGCTACGATGCCATGCTGCGGCGCGTGCGTATGACCGAGGGGGCGCTGACCACCTACTTCCGCCACGACGGGATCGATCTGCTGGAGATCTCGACCAGCGCGGGAAGCGTCACCAAGCTGACCCACGGCTACAAGGTGATCGACGGCATCGGGTCGGTGGTCGAGGTGGACGTCGACGGTACTCGCTACTACCTGCACATCGACCACCGCGGCACGGTCTACAAGATTACCGACGCCGACGGCAACGTGGTCTGGACCGGGCTCTGCGACGCCTGGGGCAAGGCCCTCTCCGAGGTCGGCTCCAACCCCACCATCTTCTGGTATCAGGGACAAGCGTGGTGGAAACTCACCGCCAACGGAAGACTGTACTATATCAGCCCGGCAAGGGTCTACGATGTGCAGGATGGGAGGTTCATTGAGCGTGACCCGATTCGCAGGCTGCCGTATAGCGCGTACGGGTTCCCAAAGGGGAATCCGGCGATGAAGACAGATCCGAGGGGGCTAGAAGACCCACAGGCATCTTATTGTTGCATAACGGATGCAAAACTCTTGACATCTGGCAAATTCAAGGGTGGCAAATCTCTGAAAGATTATCTTGCTAGAATATACGAGCTTGATGTGGCACGGCACGGTTGGATGAAGCGTCCAGATGAGGCTGGCGCTTGGAACGAAAAAGATGATTTTGGGTACACAGTGCAGCTATTGGGTCTAGTCAAAGGGGCAAGCTCAAAGTGTGCATACGACCAAACTGTTCAGGTCGTAGAAAGCAATTATCCCGGCGAGAAGATAGACAAGGAACCGCGCCCCGATCCCGCCCCAACAAGCCCAATGCTTAAGGATCCACGCTATAGGCAGGAATTTACAGAGCGAAGACAGCAATATGTGACGTACGCTGATGCCCCAGGCTATCCAAAATACGGTGATGATCCCGATGACGTTCGTCCATGGAACCCACCTAATATTCCGGGGCTCAAACCAGTCGAGCCTCTCCTGATGAATTTTAAGGCCGTCAATAATCTTACCTCGTGTTGGTTCTCGACATATTTCGAGGAGGGTTCGGAGTGCTGCAAATACTCTGCTGTCTGCATCTCGTGGCAATATACTGCTCAAGCTGTTGAGGGGAGAGTCACTGTAAATAGAGCAGAGCGAGTGGCAACCGTTTACACGGTAAACCCGAAATATAAGGGGCCTAAGAAGTGGTGAAGTGGGGCAAGCTGTTACGTGAGGGAATACTGGCTCTGGGCGGGCATGCACGGACCTGGAGGTTGATTGTCATGGTTAGCATTATAGCTGTGAGCGCGTACGGATGTCATCGCCGTTCAGAATCACAGTGCCGGAACGGGCGGAAGGCTTTAACATATAGCGAGCCAACAGAGTCTGCATACTGGAATGAACGAAAGCAACTAGTATATAATACACCGATAATGGGCAAGTATATGGCTGGTTTGCTGAAGGCCTTCGCGCCTCCGGTAGTTGATGAGATCGTAGCAAGAGGAGATGCTGCAAAACCGCACTTGCAGGCGTGGGTGATGCATCCCAGCGCCGAGTTGAGGTTTTGGTCTATATATATGCTTGGTGAAGTCTCCTCAAGCAGAGCGGACCTCGAATTCCTGACAGAATTGAAGGATGATCCTCAATGGCGGCGGCAGACTGAAAAGCTGCGCCGTGGTAGTCTGGTGCTCGGTGTCTTGGGAAGCAGCATCTTGGTGGCCCAAGACAGAGTGCTCAGCTCGGATTCCGTGAAAAGGGCCACCGAGACTGTAGCGGCTGAAACGGCTCAGCCAACTGTGGACGGCTCGGAGGCCGAAATGAAGTCGGAAGGGACGATGACGAGGCGAATAGGGAACTGAAGGATGTTCCGGGCCTGGCCCAGGCACCAGTGGATGGGAGGGAGGCCGGATAGAGGGCGGGAGATGACGGGGCGGATGATCAGAAACATGAAGGTGAAGGCCAAGGGCTGAAATGAGCCGCAGGCAGGCCTTCTCCCTACGGTTGTACGAACGCTCGGCTGTCGGGCGGCGTGTCTCCGTTTCGAGCGGTCAGGCTGGCGTCTTCAGGCCAACCTCCATCCAGTCGAGCGCACCCGGATTCTCAGTATCAAAACGAGCCCCCGCTACCATCGACCGTACAGGGACTTGCAGCAATGCAGGTCCCTTTCTTTTTGGCGTTTTTCGGCTCCATGTACAGTAAAATGTACAGTACGCTGAGGGAAAAGGGCCTCAGACCGCCGGCACGCCCCAGAGGGAGCGGGAGCCGAGTGAAGGGGCCCTGCCATGGCAGGTCTGATCAGGAGGGGGAAGTACTACACGGCGGTATTCCGGGTGGGTGGGCTGGAAATCCGGAGGGCGCTTGGCACGGACTCGTGCCAGGTCGCGAAGGAGAAGCTCCGCCAGCTTGAGACGGAGATGGCCCAGGGGAGTCTCAATCCGCTTCCGGGGAAGACGCCCGTCGGAGAGATCATCACCGCGTATGTGGATCATCTGCGGGCCACGAAGACGGCCAAGAGCGCCCAGGTAAGCATCTATTATCTCAGGAAGATGTTCGGGGTGGTCTGTCCGGCGCTGACGGTGACGAGCCGCAGGGTCACAGCGGCCTGCATGAAGCGTCCGCCTCTCGCTGCCGCTGGCCGCGCCCGGCGGGAGCCTGTCATCCCGGCGAACTACATCGAGGAGGTGACCACCGCCCGGATCTCCGACTTCATCCACAGGAGGGTCAGGGACCAGGGGCTCGCCCCCAAGACCGCCAACCGCTACCGGGAGGTCATAACCCGGCTCATCAACTGGGCGATGAAGGAGCGGGGCCTGCGCATGCCCATGAACCTCAACCCGGGCGCGGCCGTGGCCAGGTACCGGGAGCGCGCGCCCCGGATCGTCTTCCTGACCCTGGCCCAGATCGAGGCCCAGCTGGGCGCCCTGGAGAGCAGGCCGCAGCTGCGGGCCATGGTCGCCATGTACATCTACGCGGGACTCCGGCGCGAGGAACTCCTCTGGCTCCAGCTCGGGGACGTCGACCTCAATGCCGGACAGCACGGCATGATCCGGGTCCAGGCCAAGGAGGTGGATGGCGACCGCTGGCAGTCGAAAACCGCCGTCAACCGGACCGTGCCCATCAGCCGCGCTCTGCGGCAGATCCTCGACGGCTACCAGCCCCGGGTGGTCCCCGGCAACTGGTACTTCCCCAGCCCCCAGGGCAACCGCTACGACCCCGACAACTTCTCGAGCGAACTCCGCACCGCCCAAAAGGCCGCCGGCCAGAAATGGACGTGCCTCCATTTCCGCCATACCTTCGGGTCACAGTTGGCGCAGAAGGGGGAATCCCTCTACAAGATCTCCACGCTCATGGGCAACTCACCGGAGATCTGCCGGCGGCACTACGCGGCCCTGATTCCGGAGGCCATGGTCGATACGGTGGAGTTCCCCGACGCCAAGCCAACGAAGCAGCCGAGGATCATGCCGGCCCTGCGGCTGGCGTAGCAGTCAATCGTTCCGCGAGGGGGCTCTCTTCAACAAGGGCCCCCTCGCTCTTCCCACGGCCACAATCAGACTATCTAGGTTAGTCAGTGCCCCACAGGGCTGAGAACCACCCGGAAGCCGACGAAGTTGCGGTCACGATCCGTCGGAGAGATCCGGTCGCGACTGGCCGAGCGGCTGTGCGCCGGGGGGCGGTTGCCCCAGCATCCACCACGCACTACCCGAAGCGAACCAGTTGCCGGCCCCGGCGGATCACACTTAGGGCTCTGGGCATAGTAACCTTGCTCATGCCAGTCCTCGCACCACTCCCACACGTTGCCGTGCATATCGAAAAGGCTCCAGGCATTAGGCTTCTTTGCGCCCACGGAATGAGAGGTGTTCTCGGAGTTAGCCTCATACCAAGCGTAGTCTACCAGCGTCTCGTCGGCGTCTCCGAAGCAAAACCGTCCCCGTGTTCCCGCTCGGCAGGCCCACTCCCACTCTGCCTCCGTCGGCAAACGAAACTGCCCCTTTGTCTTTCCCAGATAGTTCAACTTCTTCAAGAACTCCTGACAGTCGTCCCAGCTCACCCGCTCTACTGGGTTCACGGTGCTCTTGAACCAGCTGGGATTGGATCCTGCTACCTTCTGCCATTGTTCCTGAGTGACCTCGCACTTGCCGAGATAGAACGGACGAGTGATCGTCACCCAGTGCTGCATCTCATCCTTACTCCGGTCCTTCTCTTCCGGCGGGCTGCCCATCCTGAACCGGCCGGCGGGGATGAGGACCAGGTCGAGGGAAACGCCGTCGCCGAGGTCGACGGACTTTTCGACGGGGAGGGAGAGTTGCTGCGCGGCCGCAGCCTGCCGGCGCTTGGCCTCGTCGGCGTCGAACCACCAGACGGTGTACGTTCTCCAGAACCAGGCCCCGAAAAGCCCCAGCACGACCACGATACCCACCGCCACGTAGAAGCCGGTCAGGCTGCGGCCAGGCTTCGGCGGCTCGTAAGGCTTGGCATCCAGCGTCTCGTCTAACTTGACCGGCTCTTCCGGCATAGGCGCGGTCCTCCTGCCGACTCTAGTCTATCCCGCCCCCGCGGGCGCCCCAGGTATCTTCCCGAAGGCCGTCGGTGAGCAGGTCATTGGGTGATGCTTCCCACTGCCCGATTCTCGCCACCCCAGCGGAAGGCGCAAGGCCGTGGGACCGGTCCCCAAACACCTGTTTACGGACCGGCCTCCGCCGGCGCTCAGCCTCCTCTGAGCCCGAAGGCAGAACCGTAAGGGGTTTTCGGACCGCCCTCCCAATCTGTACCGCAGACCAGCGGTGGACGGCTTCACTCAGAGATGCTCTGCCCTTGCCATGCCTTCGGAGAGATCGTGGGCATTGGACTGGTCGGTTTCGCTCTCCCTTTGCCCGTTCAGGGGCGGTGGACGGGTACACCAGTGGTCGGTTTCCCCTGTCATCTTGGCCCTTCGGGGTCGGTGGCCCCTTTCACACCGTAAGCCGGACGCTCATCGAATCCGGCCTGCGTGTGGTTGGCTCGTGGACGACCTCGACAGCGGAGCTGTCAGGGTTGCTTGCCAGCGTTCTGCCCCCCGTCCAGTGCAGCGTCGTCCTTTGGTTCGGCAGCTTTGGCCGACTGTGCCGCCTTCTCGGCCGCCACCTTCTTCTTCCGCCTATCATGCTCCACTATGGCACCGAGAACTATCGAGCAGATAAGGAGCGTGCCAATGCCTTGACCAATCTTCTCGAAATCGGCTCCTGGGTTCACGAGCCAAGCCACGACGCCAACCACGATGCCGATGCCTATGGCTATCAGCGGGAACAGGATGAGTCTGCTCATGCTCCCTCCCCGACTTCTCTGCCCCGAACTAGGGAGAATGAGTTATGGCAATTGGCTACCATCTGCCAAACTTCTGTCTATTAGCAAGCAGCATCTCCCAATCCTGACCACCAGGACCTATCACGAATTGTGAACTCACCCGACCTGTGAGGTCAAACTCCAACATGCTTACCTTGATGCCGTATTCATAGAAACCAGAAGCCTTAAGACCTCCATCAGGGTAGAACTCCTCGTAGAACCCATGGTGGCCCCCATTGCGGCACTTGTATCTTTGCCGCAGAACGCCGCTCGGGTACCATGCCCGAGACTCCCCATCTTTGAGACCATCTTTGTATTCATGTTCGGTTATGCCACCATCAACCACATTAACAGCAACACCGGTGAACGCAACCCCGGCACAGTACTCGAGCGAGTCATCTCCGTACTCGAGACATTCCTCGTGCACTTTGAGCATTTCAGCCTCCAGACGCAGGTTGCCCTGACTCATTGCCGAGACACTTCGGTTCATCACTGAGGCACTCGACGCCCTCTGTGATAAACTTGCAGTTGCCACACCTCTCCACAGGGGAAAGAGGACGACCACCCTTGAAACTGCGTAGGCGAAGATTGTATAGCAGGAAGTTTGATAGGCCAGCTCCTGGATTGGCCATCATTGACCGGCCAAGGACGTGGACTTCCGAATGAGATCCGGGTAGGCTCGGATGTCGTCCTGGAGGGCACGACTTAATCCGTGATACGATGATCTCCGGAGCTACTGCCGGAGGGGCTTCATGGTTGAAATCCGTTAGGACGCGGCCGGCCATTCTGTCCAAGCAACCTGACTCCACAGGACCTTTGCCTTTCCCGATATTGGCCGCAGCCTCATCTTCCATCATGGCCCTAAACACAGCCTCTTGCCATTCAGCCAGGGTCGTAAACTTGTCGCTTATCGGCACCGGTTTGGTTCCAGCAAGGCTTCTGGGCGTTACAGGGGGAGGCGCCGGCTTTGTAAACGGCACACGATTCAGGCCAACAAACTCTCCGGCTGTACCGCTCTGTGAGCCGCCGCCCCGCATCGCAAGCAAGGATAGCCCGGTCTGTCCCATCCCCTCCCCGAACGCAATCGGGTCTTCATCCACGACCGCCACGACGCTCCGGGCTATGCCCATGCCGGCACCGCTCGGCGGGAACGTGTTGATGAATACTTCTCCGGTGGTTTCAATCTGCTCCCCGACTCCATATTGGCCAGCATCCTTCTTCGCACAAATAGACTGATAGGTGCTGCTGGCGGCCATCTTTCCAACCACGTCCGTGGAGAGCCGGAAGGAGAAGTCGCCTTTAGCCCACATCTTCCATCGCAGATGATTGGCTATGCAGAAACCAGGCATGTAGGCATGTATGATCGAGCCCGCATCGTAGAGCGTACTGCCGGCCTCAACTACGCCATGCGTAACCCCCATCGCCGATTGAGAGACAACGTTTGAGTTCCCAGCGCACTTTCTGGCGTCTAACCTCTCTTTGTCGGTTGGATTCCACTCGCCGGTAGTTATCCAGTCCCAAAGCCCCGTTCCAAACGGGTCCCTGCCCGTAACTGGATTTGCCCCTGGGAACCCATACGGATTGAACAGCGGATCCCCACCCAGCACCGGATCCCTCTGCAGGAACCTCCCCGTCGCCGGGTCGAAGCTCCTGTTCCGGTAGTCATAGATCCCCAGCCCCGCGTCGAACGTCCGGCCCTGGAACGTCGGGTCGGTGCGGGCCGGACTGTTACCGCTTATGTTAATGCGCTCGCCGAAGGCGCGATACTGGAGCTTTTGCGTCCTAAGTGCCTGTAAATATGCCCGTTTACGCCAGTCTGGGCCGGACCTGTCAACGTCGCAGAGGCCTTGGGGGCTTACGGCGGCGACCAGGACGAGGGCCAGAAGAAAGGCGCGGGACATGGCTTGAATCCTACCCGGACGGCGGCGGCAGTCCAGTCAACGTGCGGGGCAGAAACACCGTGGGCCGGATTTCTCCGGCCCGCAGCGGTCGTTCGTTCTGGCCTTCCTCCGCCTCCCTTTGCTGCCCGTTCAGGGGCGATGGACGGGTACAGGTACACTGGTCTCCTTCAGGCCGGGACAATGGGCACACCTATAGGAAGTAGGTCACTCGGAGTTGCCACATTCCTCATTTGCTCGTACGCTGCCTCACGATTGTTAACGCCGAAGGCCAGCTCATCGACTCGTCCTGTTGAGTGGTCTATGCGGTATATGGCGTAAGCTTCAGCGTCGGGGGAGACCGACTCTTTCGGTGCTGGAGCATATATCATGAGGACAAGAACCTTCCCGCCCGCCTTCTCTACAAGGCGTCTCTTCTCGTAGTCTGACCGCTGCTCCTTGAGTCCAATACAGTCACAGCTAGGATGCCTAGTGCTGAATGCCCTAATTACCATCTCAAGCGACTTGCTCTTGAACATGCCAACTCCTCCTCGCGCTACGGTTGCGTCGTCGCGGCTTCACTTCGTTGCAGTCCGAGACATCATCGATCTCTCTTGGTCTGCTAGTGGGCCGAGCTGCATGCGCAAAACATCCAAAGCATTCATTGTGCGGGATGGAAGCGAGTCAAGTCCCGGCGGGTAATAGGG
The DNA here is from genome assembly GCA_022703445.1 of Planctomycetota bacterium. GTDB lineage: Bacteria > Planctomycetota > SZUA-567 > JAKLDR01 > JAKLDR01 > JAKLDR01. Next base: position 24,305 of record JAKLDR010000031.1, read on the forward strand.
CCGCCCCTTCACCCGGCCAAGCATTATCTTGAGTCCATTGCATATAAGATGGAGGCTGCCCATCCACGAAGAGCTCCAACGGTGCCCACAGTTCGAGCTCAGGGTCGTAATGGTAGCCGGGGTAACCGGCGGCAGACTTCGGGATCTCAAAAGTCTTGCTGGGGTCATGTGCAAACCTCAACTTCGGCACAACGAGCGGTATAGCATGTAGATTGGCTCTACTCCATGCAGTAAGAGCTGCAGAAAAACAGAACAGTGCTTTGACATTCGGAACCGCCGCCAGCGCTGGAAACAAGACGGGCATGCGAGTAAAGGAGTATGTCCCTTCCAGAAGGTAGCGTCCCGCCCTGTGAGATGTGGGAAGCACGGTCATTCTGAAGTAGCGTCCGATGGCGTGGAGCATCTCCCCGTCTGCCCTCCAGAGCACATGAAAAGGGAGATAGCTGCGCGTGAAGCCAACTCGCATGACGCCAGGCCCAGCAAAGGCCCTTATCCCAGCACGTCCGATCCCCGTCAACAGAGAGCGGACCAAGAAGATATCCGTTGCCATCAAAGCCCCATAGCCGAGAACACTACTGACTTGCCCGCCACGCTCTGCTTCGTAGCGCATCAACTTGTACGAACCGTAGATAGGAATGAGGCTCTTCCCAAAGCCGACGGGCTCCACCATGTCCTTGTTCTCTCGAACACCGAGTATATGCAGCAGGTCCTCCGAGGTCTTGACACCCGAGAACCATTCACCAGCAATCTCCTCCACCCTTGCCTTAGATATCTTCAGCGGCAGCCAGTTTGCCTGGGGATGTTGCCCAATGACGATATAGTTCGGGTCGTTCATCTCAATGTGCCCCACGTAGAACTCTGTTCCGTTCAGGCCACCAAAGCCCTCAGGGACGTAGTAGACCTTAGTAACCTGCTTCTTCCCAAGGAGTGCTGCTTCATAGCGAACCCAATCATCCCCCATCGGATCCACATTCCCGACCGGATTATTCCCCATCGCCGCATACGGGTTGAACAGGTTCCCCTCATCGAGCACCGGGTCCCTCTGCAGGAACCTCCCCGTCGCCGGGTCAAAGCTCCTGTTCCGGTAGTCATAGATCCCCAGCCCGGCGTCGAACGTCCGGCCCTGGAAACTCGGGTCGGTGCGGGCCGGGGAATTGCCCGAGACGGTGACGCGCTCGCCGAAGGCGCGATAGCAGAGCTACGGCGGTGATGAGGGCGATGGCCAGGACGGCGGCGCGGAGCATGGGATGAATCCTACCCGGACGCCGGCGGCAGTCCAGTCAACGTGCGGGGCAGAAACAGTCTGCCCGCGGTGGCCTTACGCCGTCTGCGGGCAGGATGAACTCTGTCGGCTTGGCCTATTCAAAGGCGGTGGACCCCTTCGGAGAGATCGTGGGCATTGGACTGGTCTGTTTCGCTCTCCCTTTGCCCGTTCAGGGGCGGTGGACGGGTACAACGGGCACACCCTTCACACTACGGGAACTCAATAGGCACCGCGACGACCACCTACATATACACGCATCTCATCCTTGCCATCAACAGTGTCTGAAGGGTCCAGGCACACCATCACGCTTTGCCCCAGACGATCTTGCAGATAGTCCTCCAGTTCCTCGCTATTCCTCCCGGTGACACCAGCGTAGCCAGGCACACCCTGCTCCTTAGGTAAGTCAAGCACGAGGAAGTCTTTGTCTGCATGCTCAAAGGAACTAACAGCATCCCTCACAAAAGCGTCATCTACAACACCTGTTGCCAGAACACGCAGACATGGATACGCCTGCAGCCTCGCTGCTATAGGAGCCTGCCTCATCAATGCATGCACGTCATCCATGTTATTGCAGAGACAATAGCCACCTGTTCCTCCAGCGTTGGCTAGAGTATATACGATCACCACTGTCTTCGAATCATCTAACCATCTTTCGATGGTCTTAAGCCACTTGTCATCAGGGACACGTGCTTCTGTGAAGCCCATCGGGGCACTCCTTCCTGGCAATGCATCAATTCGGAAACTTGCCTGAATGCCTGCGCACCATGTAGGCGATTCTAGCCGCTGGCCCTCAGCGCCTCAAGCAACGCCTCACAGACACCGCAGGCCGGACGCCCCCGGCCCGCGGCGCGTGCTTTCTCTGCCCTCACCCAGTCATCTTGGCCTATTCAGAGGCGGTGGATGTCTTCAGGCCTCCGGGCCTGTTACTTTGTCCGGGGCCGCCACACCTTCAACAGCACGGAAGACCACTCCTCTTAGGTCCGCTAGCTCTGTGATGTACTCACACTCCATGCATTGCCATGTCCGAATATCAGTTCTCAATAGGCAAGCATCGACAGCCTCAGTGTTTGACTTGTTCGCTGACTTGAGGGCCTTCTTTACATCATCACTGCACATCGCGGCATCGTGAACAAGAAATGCACGTGAGTCCACAGCCGGTGTCAAACACTGCCCTATCCGTAACGTCGCAACATCCAAGCGCATGAACTCCTGTTGCCAAGGCCGTTCCAAAGATATGATGTCGAGCAGAGCAACATGTGCCCCGTCCGACAGCAACAGACATGCACAGGTCTCGGTCTGAAAGACCCACGTTCGGCCCTGCAACCGGAAGAACTGCACGTTCCTATCAATTACGGTTGCGAGGAAACTCTCATAATCCGTATCCCCCGCAGAATAGTCGACCTCCTCCTGAAGGTGAACCAGCAACGGCCCCCCCGTGGTCTCAAGGCATGCCTGAAGTCTCATGGTTGGTCCCTCTATTGGAGGTCTGTGGGCCAACAAGCGTTGATGTGTTTTCTCTCCCCTCGCCCCGTCACCTTGGCCCATCCAGGGGCGGTGGCCCCCCTCACCGCGTCATCTTTGGCCTTCCTTTCGGTCACCGAACCATGCCCGGATCGGGCACTCCGTGGCCCCTGCGGTAGCTTGATCCTCGCCCTAGGACTTCATGCCATGTCCCGGAGGTTGCCCCTGACGGAGCGCTCGTGCCATTGCCTCCAGGAGTGATGGCAACGAATCAAAGAGCTGCCGCCGCGTATTGTCATTGAGTACGGCCCTTCCAGGGCTCCACTCCGCTTCGACGTACCCACTGGGATGTCCCCAGCAGACATCTGCGCCGATCTCAGGCGTGGTGTCGACATGAGAGATATCCACCACGAGCGCAAGAGTATCGACTTCGCTACTGCGCGCCCTGGAAAGCATCCCCTCGAACCATACTGCATATCCGTTAGCTCCCGTATTCTGCCCCCAGGGAGCACTGCCTAGGCTGAACTTCCATTCCGGGAACGCAGATCGGAACTGAGGCATGGCTGAACTGAACACGCCATGCAGCTCAGCCTGTAATTCCCGGAGCCACTCGATCTGCGTGTAGTCTTGTGCCATTTAGCGGCTGCCCTTTGTGTTGAGTCGGAGTTCGACAACTCGTTCCATGGCCAGTCCTCCCAGGCACCAGTCACTCCCGAGGCATTCTCCCCGCCCCTCGGCGCGGCGCAACTGAGCTGGCCAAGTTCCGCTATCTCGCTGCCAGGAATCCTCCGATGGACAACCCTATGGACATCAGTGCAGCCATAGCACACTGACAGATCCAAGACCAGGAACTCCCGCCTTCCTTCATATTGCGCCACTCTACCCAGCAAGTGGCCCCCCAAGCTATGGCCATGACATGCTCCGACGAGAAGGGTACGCAGAGGGGCAACACTGGTTCATATCTTAACCTCTCCACGCAAGAAGGCATCCCAATCGAGATCGAATGGCACACAGAACGGGTGAATACTTCTGATGACTCTGGAGTAGTCCAACATCTTGGCCGGCGCCATCAACTGCCCAAGGGGCTTGTCATCGAGCACCCAGCCACTCTTGGGCAAAGAATGGAGCTCGAAACAATCCGCGGGTACACCTTGATCCTTATCATGGTACCACATGATAATAGCTCTCTCCCCCGCTAGTCGAAAGACATAACAGCGCCCGGAGTGCTCCCGATCTGGGATATGCACAACAGTGATTGGCCGGTAAAGAGTCACCGCAACCAGCCCTTCTTCCAGGTCCGCCTGCAGGCCTTCTGCACGCCGTCTTGCGCATTGTCGATCGCGTTGTTCCTGCCTAATGATGGCAAGAAGCACTAGGAGGAATACTGGGAGGCACAGGATCAGTCCGAGTAACGCCACGACCTTGGAGAATTCCGGCCACTGGTCTGCTAGGAGCTCACCGATGCCCAGGCATACAACAACTAGGAGGACTGAAGCGAAAGCCGCCGGCCCGACATGTTGCCACCATCGTAATGGCTTGCTCGCCAATTTGCGCGTTCCTGCGATTTCCTCTACCACTCGCTTCTTCTCGTCCTTTGACATAGGACGTAGATGCGATTTGTCCCCCTCAACAGATACTGGCGGATCAGCAAGCACGTCAGAGCCTCCCAACTTCCCAAAGCAGCCACTCACACTCCTCATCAGAAAACATGCTGTCCAGCCAAGTCTCGCTCCAAGGCAGAGAACCAGCAGCACCCCCTAGACGGGGGCCACTTCCGCCTGCGCCATGGACGTGTGGCTGCCTCTGTTCCCCCGCCATCCGCTCTGCCCCTAGGTACCCCCGGCATTTCGCCGTCGGCCGCCAGGTGCGGGAAGGCGGGGCGGGTCGGTCAACAGACTCTGTCACGCGCCGATCCTGCCCGAGAAGAACCCTTCGATCAAGTCTTTCAGGTCCTTAGCTTTCCAGTCTCTGTCGTCACCGATGGCCATCCAACGGATAATCGGCTTATCAGGCTGGGCCAAGTCGTATCCAAAGTAGTCCCCGGTGCCCCCGGGGTCCGCAAAAAACAGAATATCATCAAACGGCTTGCAGTGCTCCCGGCATGACTGGTCGGTGCGGCAGAATTCGTTGTCCTTCAAAATGCGATTTGTATCGAAGATGAACCAACCCCCTCCTGGAAAGAATACGCCATTTGCCTGCGTCAGCAACTCCAGCAGCTCGGAAAGGATCTTGCCATCAGAATACTTCCAGACGGCCTCCAGTTCCCCCTTGGCTGCTGCCGGACCGAACGCGCCGGGCTTGTCGTGGAGGCCGCCCTTCAGGATCGCTTGTGTGATGAATCGGTTCCAGTCCGTCATGCCACCATTAGGCATGGCTATCTCTCCTGTTGGTGGCACGCGCCGTCAGACTCTGCATCAGTTCGGTTGCCGCGGAAATCACCGGGCCACCGAGTTGGTCTGTGGCGAGAGCGTCGAAAGGGCCCTGGCCGAAATGGAGGCCGCTTGGCGTGAGCAGATTGATGCGCACCTGGCCCATGGGCGGAGCAGGCGGTCTCGGCTTGTCCCATGGGCCGATCTGGTCCACGACCACCTTGCCGGCTTCAAGCACGACTCCAATCTGCCGACGCAGGGAGTCGTCTGGCGCATCCCAGATGACAGCTGCGCCGCTATGGTTGAAGTACCTTGCGGTACCGTCGGGGTAGGCCGCGACGATATCGAGCCCCTCCGACAAAGCCACTTCCACGACTACTCCCAGCAACTCCTTGGCAATGGCGGCATCGGGCCGGATGCCGGATTCCCGCAGGAAGTGCCACGCCTGCGCGTAGTGCCGGGACTCGAGTCCCGGCATGGCCAAGACGGCACGGAACAGGTTGACCGCCTCCTGACTTCGACCGGACTTGAGATGATCTCCCGCTCTGGAGAAGGAAACCCATGGCTCGGCATCACCCGCCACGGCCTTGGCGGGCCACTGAGAGATTGGGAGGTCGCCGAAGAGAGTCTCCCGAACGCTCGGGGGAGACGGCTTTCGCTTGAAGATGTTGAACATGCGACCTCCAGGGTGGCTGGCGACCTTGCCCGCGCCATCCCTACCGTTTGGGCGGGTGCGGTGGGTAGTGCTGCATGAGGAAGCACGCCAGCTGGTGATAGTTCAGGCCGCGCGCGTCGGCCGCCAATTCCGCCCATCCTCCCAGATGGCTGAAGTGCGACTCCAAAGCTTTGTAGGCCAGCGAGCCTCTTGGAACTATGGAAGACTCCCATTTGCTGGAGTGGGCCTGCAGCGCCATGAAGCCTACGAAGTGCGTAAGCTGCGCCAATCCGTCCCGATCCTCTTCTCCGATGGGACTGTCCGTCTCATAGAATTCCAGCCCGCTCAGATACTCGCCAGGATCGAGCTCGGCAAGAGGCCCCGCCGGCGGCGCGAGGGTCCGGATCTTCACAGACTTGCCCATGCCTTCATTCTCCCTGCCCCTCGGCGCGGCGCAAGAATGGCAGACTGTCTTGTGGCCGCACCTCAGCGGCCTGTTACTCGCCAGTTGGTCCCGCGATCACGAGCGCCCCCGCCACCATTCCCGCAGGCGTTCCTTCAGGCCCTTGGAGCACCTCTGGACCCACAATGGCCTGTCGCCAAAGCGCCAGAACCCATCCAAGTCGGCGTGATATACGAAATGTGCGCCGAGTCCTGCTGATCTCAAGTCATGCACTTCGTAGTGAGCAGGAAACTGGGACAGGAAGCTGGCCAGTTCAGGAGAGTCAGGCCGGAAGGCGTTGACGGTCTCGACCGTTTCGACCCCGGACTGGCTCAAAGCACATACGGCTTCCAGAGGCGTCTCGCGGGCCACAAGGTGCTCCAGGAGACTCTCCATGGACTTGCCCACAAGGCTGTGCGTTGGCCCTTCGTGCCAGACAAAGTACATATGGCCGTCGGGAACATCCCAGTACATCAACTCATCGCACACCCACATCTCAACTGCTCTTGGATACACGCTGTTCCAGATTGTCTTGTCTGACGAAGGCAGAAAGCGAAGGCAGAAGGACTGTGGATCCGATGGGTCATCGTGCGGGGTCTCAAGGCCCGACGCAAGTCTGACAAGAGGCAACACCGCCTCAGTTATGGCTGGCCCCAGAAGCTCTTTCGATCGCTTGATCTCATCATCGGTGGCAGGCGGCAGCAAGCGGACTACTCCTTGTTCGATCTTCGACTGAACCAGCGGGGAGCGAAGTGTGTCGATAATGGCTTGGCTATCTAACATGAGATGCCCTCCTCGCATCCGGAGCCATTCTCCCCGCCCCTCGGCGCACCGCAACCGCTAGTGGCCGGCAACTGTCCGCTATGCCCACGCCGCCAGCTAGTCCCACCAGAAGTGAAACGTGTTTTCGGCAAGCACGGTGGCGAGACCCTCGTCGCATCCCAGTTCCGACAGATATCGATCTAGTCCAGCCTCTATCATCTCGTCTACGGAGAACATGGCCTCTATCATCTTCACCTCGTCCACTGTAATCTGTCGCGTGAACTTGAGCTTCAGTCCTGCCTGGTCCGCGAATATGACGCGGCAAGGAACAAGCTTCGCGATCCTGGTGGCCTTGTCTGCAACGAGCGCGATTCTTGCCGGAACATCACCCACGCAATTGTGCGAACCTACTTCGAAGGCCCGCACCACATCAGCGACAGGCGTGTCCACTGGCATTGAATATAGGCGGTGGCTCGTGTCGCCTTCCCTGAGGCCGAAGAACTGAATCCGCGACTTGTCGGGAGACTCAGGAGGATCTGAATACAGCTGTTCGCCCTCAATACTTGCGCCCGCGCTCCATCCAGAGGGAAAGTTCATGTGGTTCATGCAGGTCTCATTGCCTCCCTACGCAGCCACGACTTTCCATCCTCCCCGCCCCTCGGCGCGGCGCGGCCTAGGACGTCTTTGCCGGTTCTTCAATGTCCTTGAATCTGTCGACATGCTTGTTGAACGCCGGGTGCATGTAGCCTTCCTGTCGCTCGAATATCTTGAACAGTGCCAGGTTGGAGAACCCGCCACGCAGCGTCCCATCGCGAAACTCGACAGACCAGTCAACGATGGCGCTTCGTGGAAAGCGCATCTTCTGTTGGCAGTCGGGCCTCGGCTTGATCGGTGGCGTCCTGATGAATATCTCGACATCCCCATCGGTGATATCGAGCAGGTCGCCCCAAATCTTCTCCGTTTCCCCCTCCGCGTTGACATAGGCAACCTTGACCATAGAGTCTTCTTTGTGCTCCGGGTAGAGTTTTCCAATGAATTTCTCCAGCGTTTCTCGCGCCTTTCGTTCAGCTTCAATGATCAGTGGGTCGTCCTTGTGCACGGGCATGGCGCCCAAGTACTCAAAGGGCTTGAAGACGAAGCGTTCCCAGACCATATGCACGGCGGCAAAGCCAGCCACGACCACCACTACGATCAGCATCCAGTGCGCATGAAGAGCTAGCAGGACAGACACAATGACCACGGCAGTTAGAACCTGAACGATCAGTTTCTTCATTTAGAGGCCTCCTGAGACACCATTCTCCCCGCCCCTCGGCGCGGCGTAACTGCGGGGTAGCCTACTTCGCCGACTCCTCGCCCCCGATTCTCTTCAGCGCTTCGGGGGTAGTGGCATTGTTGGTGTTGATGTCGGCGGTGGCGGTGGCGGTGGCGCGGTCGCCTGGTCGCGCTCGCGCGGCTCGGGTCCGAACATGATCCAGGCCACGTGGAACTCGCGGAACATGGCCACCCGGCGGCCGACCACCACGACGTCGCACCCTTGGTTGAAGCGCCAGGAGGCCGTGTAGACCCACACGCCCGCGGGCAAAGGCTTGTCCTTGTAGTTTTGCCACTCGTTGTTGTTGATCAGGTCAAGGTCCAGGGACTGGCCGTCGCCGTATACTTCTCTCTTCATGTTGGCGGTGCCCTTGCGCGCCTCGTCCCGGACCTTGCTCACGAAGGCCCAGACCTCCGGCGTCCCCTTGCCGAAGAGGCTCTTGAGGAAGCTCTCGTCGGGCATGATCCGTTCGACGGCCTGCACCCGCGTGGCTTCGTTCTCGGAGCAGATATCCCTCAGGAAGCGGCTGATCTCCCGCTCGGCCAGGGCTTTGGCCTGAGGCTCGGTCAGCCGCCTTGGCGCCATGAGCCACCAGGCCGCGCCCGCGGCTAGGAGCAGCACCCCGGCGGCGATCAGTGCGGTCCTCCGGCTCGGCCTGCTCGGGCCGCGGCCGGCCGTCGGCTCGGCCGGCTGGGCCTCGGCGGGCGCGGCGACAGGCGCCGACAGCGCGTCCGGCGGCTCCGGTCTGGGCAGGTTGATGGCGCCCCCGCAGCCCGGGCACTTCACCTTCCTGCCGGCCAGCTCGGCCTTGACCCGCAGCCGGCGTCGGCAGCCGGGGCACTCCACGCTGAGGTGCGGCGCGCTTACGGGGTCCGCTACCATGGCCTCTGCCCTCCGCAGGCTGCACCCAAGATTTCCTGGTTGACTCGGCCTGAGCGCGCCGGCGGCTGCGGGCAAACCCACAGGTCCGGATGCTCGATCCCCTCGATTGAACCCCTGATCTCCATGAGGCACCCTCCGATCAATCCACCGAAGTCCGTGAGTGGACAGGCCAGTGCCGTCTCCTGTCGTCGCCATCCTCCCCGCCCCCCGGCGCGGCGCAACTGGGGGCCATTGCCCGACCGATCAGCCACCATTCACGGCAGGCGCTCAAACGCCGAGCGATTGGCCCGGATGTACTGGGCAAGCTTGGCGGTGAGCTCTTTGTCCGCGCCCCAGAACTTCCGGTCAATCCGCTCCCTCTCCGCTTCGGGGACAGCCTGATAGAGCCTCACGCACAGGCGGGGGTCATCGGGCGGGGCGTTGCCAGGGAAAAGCGCCAGCGCCTCGGCGACCGCCTCCGCGGCTTGCTTGCATCCCAGCGTTTGGAAAGCCGCGGCTGTGTAGACGTAGCCAGGATCGCCGTAGAAACCGCCTTCAAACAAGTACTGGAAGCCACCGTTGCCGATGATGCCCAAAGAGTTCCAGACTTGGGTAACGACCCGCTCCTGGGGGGATTGCTTGGACACATCAGCCAAGCTGCCGTACCAGACGTTGATCCGCTTGCAGATTCCGTTGCACAAGGCAGAGTCATCCGAAGCGTCGAGCAGTTCTCGCAAGGACGGTTTGAGGGTGCTCGAGAGGGTGACGATGTCGGCTGAGAAGCGGGCACTTATCGGAACGTCCATCTCCATGACATCGTGCGAGTCCGGTCCGAAACGAGCCGCGTGCGCAGTGTCCCACGTTACGTCGATCTGGCCACCAGATATCTTGCCAAAACGAATCCGAAACTGGGTACAGAGGTACTTGTCAGTTGAAGAGCGAATCCAACAGGCCCCATCACGTCCATAGGCTTCTTCAAACTTCCCTGTCCAGCCCTGAACATCGCGGATGTCGCGTAAGTTTGGCAGGTTGATGTGGTCCAGTTCGAACTCCCGGCTTCCGTCCTCTTCCCGGACCGACCGGATCCCGATCGCCAGGAAGAACTCCTCGCCTATTGGGCGTGCCCACCAGGTCAGGATGACTGGGCCCGGTTTCCCGCGCTTCTTGCGAATGGAGATGTAGCTGTCTGCAGCGGTGGTGCCCTCGCGCTTGAATGGCCAAATCATTCCGTTCGCACCTCAGTGCTTCCCCAGTTCAACGATCTGCGCGGTCATGTCAACCTTCTGCCTCTGTGAAATACCGAGCCGAGGTCTCCTGGTGACACTGCCTGAGCCGCTACGGCGGCTCGCGGCGAGCGTATTTTATCCCGGACGACTTGCTTTCAAGCTGATAACCCCTGGCTGACTCGCCGCCCCTGCTTAGACTGTGCCCCGCTCAAGACGCGGAGGCCACTCGCATGCATAGGACGCCGCCCAACAAGAACAAGGAGTACCCTCCTGAGGTCCTGACGGACGATGAGGTCCACGCCCTGCTCGAGCAGTGCTCGACGCGGACGCCCACCGGCCTGCGAAACCGGGCGCTGATTGCGGTGCTCTTGGCCTATTCAGGGGCGATGGATGCCTTCAGGCACATCACTCTTCTACAAAGTGCGCATCTACTCCCTTCTCATGTAGGAGCTGTTCCAGCGCAGCTATGACTGCTCGTTGATCTGTTGCCTGACCACCATAGAACACGACGAAACAGCCTTCATCGTTAATACTGACAGCGAAATCTTCCGGCCATGTGTGGCGAGCGACACCACCAGGCAGTCTGAATTCATAAGCACCGAAGTTATCTTGTCCTAGATACTCGGCTCCGGGGAGCAACGGCAAGCCTTCTCTGGCGGCCTGTAAGATGGCTGCCGATGGCGATGTCGTATGAGCCGACACGTATTCGATCCCCATGTTGGTTGCCTCCAGCGCCATGTGGACACCCTATCACCTCGGGGCAGATCAGGAGGATTGCGCACTCCGATGTGGTTGTCAGACGAGGAAGGAGGACCGGCGCCCCACAGCCGAGTGCCGGCGCAACTGTGGGGAGGAAGTCCGTTCGGGCCTCATTTCGCCACGTCCCTCAGCCCCTTACTCTCCTCGTCATCGCCCTTCTTGGCCCTCTTTTCGTCCTCAGAGCCCTCAATGGGTCGCGGGGCCGGCACAGCCCTGCAGGCAAGCCACCTAACGTTCGCGTCCTGGTCCTTCTGCATACGGGCAAGCACCGTAGCGCCCTCATCTGATCTGCCGCCAGGCAACACTATCACACAAGCCGCCGCCATTCGGACCAGTGGCTTCGTGTGGCCACTTGCCGCAACAGCGATTCTCTCTTGATCGGCCCCAAGCTGAATCGCGGGAGTGCACCAACTATCTCCGAACCGCGCACCTAATCTCCCCCTGGCTATGATAATGGAGAATTCGTCGCCATCAATTCTTTCGGGGCAACCCATGCGCACTATTGCCGCAGCTGCGCTCAGGTTCACGTCAACATCAGGGCATGCGAGACAGTCGACAAGTGCCATATAGACACTCTTGCCAACCACGCCAATTTCCATCGCACAACGGCTCGCTGCCAACTGCTTCTCCCTGTCGCCGGAGCTTAGGGCGCAACTAAGCAACGTATCTGCATGCTCGCCATGTTCCCTCCCTTCCGGCCGTGGAATTCGTCCTAGCGCACTGAATGCCGTCGCCTGCAGATCGCCTTGGAACGTTAGCGCGTTGACAATGAGCGCATCCTCAATCTTGCCATTGGCTGCGCGAAGGTAGTCGCATGCATAGTGTGCCTGGAGACGAACACCCAGATCTTGATCCTGCAGAAGAGAACCCAGTACATCCAAGACCTCCGGATCATCAGAACAGAGGTCTCTTATGCCTTCCGCTGCAGCTTCACGAATTGCGGGGCTACTATTCCCTGCATACTGCAGAAGCAAGCGCTGTCCCTCAGCTCCGCAACCAGCCAGCAACCTAATCATGCCACGCTTGTTTGGGGCAAGCCGCTCGGGGAGGCCCAGATATGTGTTTATGCGCAACAACGCCCGCGCTTCCCCACCAAGATTCGCAACGCCACCCGAATAAACCCCCAGTATACAAGCCTCTCCTGCAATACCATTGAGACGTCGAAGTTCCCAATACCCAGTCACAACAATAGCCATTACACAGATACCCAAGACTAGGGAACCCCATCGTAGGACAACGACCGTCACGGTGCGCACTTCAGTTCCTCCCGAACTCCTCCGACTGAAACTCCTTCAGAATCCCAGCATCTTCTTCGAGCAACCCCTCATAGGTGTGCAACTGCCGCAACTCGCACAGGACTACCTCTCGTCTCGAAACCAGGGTGATCTCACCAAGCCTTGCCATGAGCAACCCCTCTGTTCCAACGGCGGATATCCGATGAAGGCGGACACACATCGGCAATGCGAGATAAGCTCGTCGTTTGCTTTGACCAAGAAAACAACCTGCTGTCCGATGCCCATGATGCCTCCGCGAGCATTTTCCTCATTCCCAAACACGGCGCAAGCTCGGTCTTGACGCGCCTATCTGGCTGGCTATAAGGACTCTTGCCCGCAGGATGGTGCCTGGCCGCCTGCGGACCTGTGAATAGGCAGGCTTGTCCTGGTCGTTGGCAGGGCTGCGCATGGAATCCGGAGACCTTGTTCACAACTTCGGCGGATACACGGTGCTATGTCCGAAGTGCAAGGGCCGCGTGACGCTTCTCTCGTTCGGCGGTCCGGCCAAAGGCAAATGCGAGACGTGCAAGCTCGCGCTTGCCATCGAAATGAACCCCGGACCCCAGCCGACCGCGACATGGCTGCCCTTGACGGATGTGTATGTTGCACTTCAGGTTCCGACTCCTTCAGCCAGCCAACTCCAGGGCCTCCGCAAGCTAGTGCCTGAACTGGGTAGAATGTCCATGATGGATGTGCGACGCACCCTCTCGGGCAAGACCGAGTACCACCTTGGGGTCTTCCTGAAGTCCGAAGCCAATGGATGGGTTCAGCGGATGAAGGAATGCGGGCTGGAATATCGGACTTGCCTTCAGTCCCTCATCACGACGCAACCACCTCGTATCCTTGAGGAGGCCAGACTTCGTAGGAGAGACGAAGACCGACCCGAATAAGTGTGCGGCTGGCACAAGGGCCCACTTGAGCACGCCGCAGGAGAATCGCGGATGACGCCAGCCCAACGGCAAGAGATAACCAAGGCTCACATGGCCTTGCCAGAGGGCTGTCGCTCCGCCCCCGCGTCGGAGGAGTCCCTGGCTGCCTTCGAGGCGCAGTTCGGCGCGATCCCGCCGGACTACCGCTGGTATCTGGCAACATGCGGTGGGGGCGTGATCGGCTCCGAGTGGATCGATGACATTGAGGAGTTGCCCAAGACCCACCGCAAAGTGCGCGAGGGGCAGCAGCAGGAATTCTACACTCTGAGGGAGTTCTTCCCGGTCGGCTGGGACGGCGGCGGCAATCCGTACGGTTTCGATCTCACATCCGGACGGATTATCACCGAGGACCACGACTTCGGCGGGATCCATGAGGTTGCCGAGGGCTTCTATGCGCTGCTGCGCAAGAAGGGGCTTCTACAATGAGAAGGCTGCAGAGGAGAAGCGTCTCCTCATGATCGCCCTCGTCATCGCCGACGACGAGCTCCTGGTCGCGAAGACGCCCGACGTTAGCGCCGACGTCCTGATCTCCTGCGGCGATCTGCCGGATGAGCTGATTCTTGAGGTGGCGGCCAGGGCGGGGCGGCCCAAGGTGCTGGCGGTCAAGGGCAACCACGACGCCTCCGGCCCATTCGCGCCGGGGATCGTGGACCTCCACCTGACGCAGTTCTCGTTCAAGGGCATCACCTTCGGAGGCTTCCGGGGATGCTGGAAGTACAAGCCGGTGGGCAACTTCCTCTATGAGCAGGGAGAGGTGGCCCAACAGCTGGCGTCGTTCCCGCGGGTCGACGTCTTCGTCGCCCACAACTCGCCGCGGCTGGTCCATGAGACGGACGCCAGCGTCCACGCCGGGTTCACAGCCTTCAGCCGGTACATCGACGACGCCAAGCCGCGCTACTTCCTCCACGGCCACCAACATCGCAATGCGGAGACGACCCAGAGCGTGACCAAGGTCATCGGGGTCTGCGGGCACAGATACCTGGTGATTGAGCAGTAGGTGTCGCTGAAGGTGCTGTCAGCGGACTTCAGACTCCCACCTGCAGCCTCGTAGGGATCGGCAGCTTCAACAGGTCGTGGACGCTGAAGCCATTGCCAACCAGACCAATGTATCGCAACGACTCAATGCTGGCGGCGACCTCAATGGCGGCAAGGTTCACATTCGTTGAATCGCACTTCAGCCACTCCAGAACCCTGGAAACACGGAAACTTTCCAGCGCCCTGTTGTCCAAGTTGGTGAACGAGAAATCCAGGTGCTCCAGGCTGGGAACCAAGTGGTCGAAGGGGGCCGCGCAGGTAGTGAAGACTGCTCTATTGATCTCCAGTCTGGCCAGGGTGGGCTTAAGTATCGGGATCACATTCTCGGCCGGGACCGATTTGTCGACTCGGTGCACGGACAAGTCGGTGTAGGAGAACGTCCTGGCGAAACGCTCGGCTCCAGCCCTGGAGAGGCGGAAGTCGTCGATTGTGAACGAACCGACATCAACCACTCCGACGTCACGCAAGTAGGAGTCGATGGCCTCGTCGTTGAATGGACCCACGACGCTCCAGCTGGCCTCTGCCGAGAACTTCGGAAGGGCCGTGGCCGGCCGCGTCTGATCGCGCCCTTCTGGAACTCTGTAAGCGTATGCATGGAGGAACCTGTCGCTACCCATCCCGAATGTCTCCACATGCCTCTGCATCGAATTCTCGCCGCTTCGCAAGCTGCGCGCAAGGACGGTCTTGACTCGTTTGTTTGAAAGTTCCGGGTTCGAACATGGTCATTGACCTGCCCAGTCGGGGCCGCCGCCCGGAGGTCGCCGGCTCTCGCCGCAATCGCAAGTGGCATGGGAGCGGGGATTGCGCCGGCGTCAGTCAGGCTAGACCTTCGACATGTACAGCACTTTGTACAGCATTCATGGGCGCTGGATGCCCTGAGCCCCTGGCGAAGAGCGGCCGTGAACACTTTGTGCCCTGCCCCGTTGTGCTGCAGTGCCCAGGTCTGGGATGAGCCGCCCTGGGCATCTTCTGCTGCGGGCACAGCGAGGCAGTCGACGTTCCTTTGGCGCACCGTGACGGCCAAGTAGTGGTAGGAGCAGAGTCCGCAGATCTTGAAGGAACAAAGTGGACGTAGCGCCCCCCGGTGCTTGCGCCGCGCCGAGGGACGGGGAGAATGAGCGCATGTGAGAAACACCTGGTTGGGCCCTTCTCGCCAGACTATCCAGAGTTGCTTGAGAAGGCTCGCCAATCACTTGTCACGCGCTACGGACAGTAAGCAGGTGCCTTCATGCTGAAGTTCAGAGACCCAGAGCTCCAGAAGTATTACGAGGACATCCGACCATCCGCAGCGGGTCGCGTCGCGCCTGATATCGTAGATATCTTCCATCTGATGGAAGCGCTTGGTCCGTTCAGTTTGGAGGAGCCAGAAGCCTGGCCTCCCGATAGAAAGTGGCGCCCCAAAGCCCCACGCCTTACTGAGATACTTGAACATCTTGTCGCACCTGAGAACAGGGCAGGTCTACGCAAATGGTATGCGATAGCCGGTAACAGCATGAACCCCAATGCCATGGCCACCAGGGATGTGCTCAGCGACATGATTGGGGAGGAGCTTGGCCCAAAGGTATCGCAGCAGCCATCAATGACCACCCCACCCCCTGAGCAGCCAGCCAAGCAAGGGCGGAGCCGAATCGGCCTATACTTGGCCATCGGTGTTGTTGCTGTGGGCCTGTCTGTTGGCCTACTGCATCGCCACGCAAAGCAGACTATAGACTCGGCCAGTGCTGATGGGAAGAAGTTCGTCACATATCAGGGCTCACGCATGATCGAAGGTTGGCCAGAGAAAATCAAACAAGCGCAAACGCAGCTGACGGTGAAGATCAACGGCAAGTCGTACAAGAGAATCCGATATGGGGAGGAAAGTGATGATTGGGGTGCAGACAAGCATCCTTGCCATGATTGTGCAGTAATCAAGGGACAGCTTCATGTCCCTGGATGTGATGTTGAAAGGTGTCCAGTTTGTGATGGCCAAGCCATGTGCTGTGACTGCAGAGTCGAAGACTAGGGGAAGCCATGAGCGGGCAAGCAGACCTCAGACCCGAGGACATCGAAGACTGACTTCCTGCTTGCACCCCCTCCAGCCTGGGGGATAATGGTGGCATGAGCGACAAGAAGGAACCGCATATTGTCCCTGCCCTCGCTGCCCTGAAGGCCCAATGGCTGAAATGGTTTGATGGCAAGGAACCAGGAGTCGAAGATGTCGTTCGTTCGGCGCTTGCCTTCTCAGCCCAACATGGACGGCTCGCCTGCTACGCCGAAGGACCACATATCCTGATCATGGAGGCTGGCAGCTTCCAGGAGCGACTGGAGTTGCCTCTCGCCCGAACCCTGCTGCGGTCAATGTGTGCTCGGTCTTATGGCCTTTGCCAGGAAGAGGGCACGCTCGATGGCACCGCAAGCCCCTATGGTGGACGTGGAGGGGTCATGGTGGCAGGGAGCACCCTGGTAACCGTGATGTACAGCAACGATAATCGGCAGGCGATACGCCTTTCTCTGGAAAGCGCCAAGGCCCAGGAGCCGAAGAAGTGAGCGAGCCAGCTGATCCAGCCAATGACATGCGGTCTGCAGATGCGAAGCCAGTGAGCGGAGGGCCATTGACTCCGGTCATGGTCATGCGCGTTCTGATTGAGACCCTCAAAGGTATGTTCATAGGCGTCTTTGATCATCAGGATCGGGTGGCCCAGGCCAAAGCTCAGGCTCTGGCCACGCACACCACCTCGGCTGCTGAGGGGCAGCCCGAAATCATTGTTGACGAAGACGCGATGCGGCTCGCTTACTCCAAGATCCGCATCATCTCCTTACTGACCTTCTTCTTCGTGTTCCTCCTTCCACTGGCTCTCACTTTTCGGCTGATCACGAGCCATTGGTGGCTTGGCACGCGCCATACGGTGGCAGACATCACCGTGTGGCATCTGGTGTTTGCAGTGATTCCCTTCTATTTCCTCATGATACTGGGAATGGTCGTCAATGGCTGGGTTACGATATCTGTGGCGCGATGGACGGGGATGCAGGTTTCGCAGGGAGGCGGAGTTACATTTACATGCGGATCCCCCACGAGTGAAAGCGCACGAGGGGGAGCTGGTCTAGAGAAACGGCCACTCACCAGGATTGTTGTGTGGGTCGTCTTGAGCATATGCTTCTTGCTGGGCCTTGCTGTCCTGATCCTGATCCTCATCTGCTTCTCCCAAGAGGATGAGATCCGCAGAGAGGGTAGGCAGCCCACCCAGAGGGCGGAGCCCAAGCCGTGAGCGAGCAGGATCATACTGAACTAGAGCGGTTCAGGCGCCTAGGCCCTTTCGGCAAGTTTCAGTGGATTAGCGAACTGCTCTTCGCATGGGTATGCAGAAGAGGTTGCATGGCTACGGGTGGCCTATGACCTCAACTAGTGATAACACAGGCTCACCCGCCTGGGACAAGCTTATCATCCAGACAAATGGGCTGGACTGCTCAGATCTTCTGGGCAACTGGTCATGGCTGTTGGGTGACAGGATGCAGCCGCTCTTCCTGACGGTCTTCGGCGACTGGTTTCTGAACGATGAAGCAGGGCACATCTACTTCCTCGACTTGATGGAAGGGCAACTTAGTCAGGTCGCGAAGGATCGGGAGGAACTCAATAGGCACCTGGCCGATCAGGACAAGCGAGACACTTGGTTCATGGAGCACATAGCCTATCGGTGCATCGAGTCGGGGATGCGCCCAGGGCAGGGTGAGTGTTTGGCCTTCAAGATTCCTCCGGTCCTTGGCGGCAAGATAGGACATGAGAACATCCAGGTGCTGAGCTTGGCAGTGTACGAGCGAATTATGGGCCAGATTCACAGGCAAGCACATGGCGGCTCAGGGGTTGTGAAGAAGCTCGCTGTCGATGGGAAGGAACCATGATGCTCCCGTCAGGGATAACCTTCTCTGGGCCAGCGATTGACGATCCTGGCCTTCTCGACGATCTACCTGCGGAGCTGCGGCTTCTGCTACAGGAGCGCAACGGGTTCATCATCCATCACGGTGCACTGCATGTTCGAGGTGTCTGCGTAGATCCGCAGTGGCACTCCCTGCGCCAGACCTGGAAGGGCAAGAACTCGTTTCAGCAGCTCTATCCCGTCGTTCTTCCGACAGACATCCCATTTGCCCAAGATTGCGTTGGGGACCAGTTTCTGCTTCGCAACGGCGAAGTTTGGCGCCTGCTTGCCGAGACTGGAGAGGCCGAACAGGTTTCACCCAATCTGCAGACGTTCTTCAGTGAAGTAGAGAAAGACCCTGAGGAGTTCCTGAACTTCAGCCCAAAGATGAAGCTGGAGCCAGGGCAACTCATACATGCCTACCCGCCATTTTGTGTTAAGGAGTCGGGAAAAGGGACTTCCCTTCGCCCTTGCCCTGCGCATGAGGTGATCCTGTTCCACGCCGAACTGGCCCAGCAGATATCCAAGATCCCTGATGGGGACCAGCTTCGCATCCAGATCGTGGATGATCGGGAGCCGAAGAAGTGATCAGTCGCAAGCCGGAAGCTAACTGCTGTCCCCACTGCGGAGGGCCAGTTTCGAATCCCAAGCGCACTGGCATGTGGGACGAACAGAAGCCTGATGGCAGTCGTGGCGGTGGCGGTTCCTGGGAAGAAGGGGCATGCCAGGCCTGCAACCTGGTCTTGTGCCGCACTCACAGCAAGGGCCTGCCTTGCGTCTGGGCGTCAACAAATGTTGAGGTCTCCTGACTGGTTGAGAGGCTCAAGCCTGAAGAAGTGGAGGCTATCAGCAAGAAGATGTCCAATTACCAGGCCCTCGGGAAAAGGTGGGTTGACATGCTTGCCA
>JAKLDR010000310.1 GCA_022703445.1 Planctomycetota bacterium
TGCCACGACCGCTATCTGGCGACCGCCGAAAGCCAGACGCGCACGGAATTCGCGCTGCCCGCTCCCCGCGGGTCGATAGTCGACAGCCGCGGCCGGACGCTGGCCATGTCCGTTCCCGCCTACCTGGTGGGGGCGAGCATTCCGGAGCTGCCGCAGGACCGCGAGAAGACCGCCGACGCGCTTGCCCCCCTGCTGCACATGGATCGCGGCGAACTCCTGGAGAAGCTCCAGAAGCAGAGGCAGTTCGTCTTCCTCAAGCGCAAGGTTCCGGTGGGGGTGGCCAGGGAGATCGAGCGCGTCCAGCAGGCCGAGCGGGCCCGCAAGGGCCCGGGAGCGCTGACCGGGATAGTCCTGCTTCCGGACAGCACCCGCAGCTACGTAAACGACGACTTGGCCTGCCACGTTCTGGGGCACATCAACATCGACGACCGCGGCGCGGAGGGGGCCGAGCGGGCCTTTGATCGTCAGCTGCAGGGTCTGGCCGGCAAGGTGGTTTCGCTGCGCGACGGGCGTTCGCAGGGCATCGCTCCCGGTGAGGTCGTGCAGGAACCGGTGCCGGGCAACACCCTGCGGCTGACCATCGACCTCGACATTCAGCGGGCGCTGGAGGACCAGCTGGAATCCCTGGCCGCCGAGTACACCCCGGCGGGGGCCTTCGGCGTGGTCCTCGATCCGGACACCGGTCGGGTGCTGGCCATGGCCAGCTGGCCGAAGTACAACCCCAACCGGCCGGGAGCCTGCGAAGCTTCCGCGCGCCTCAATCGCAACGTGTGCACCGTGCTCGAGCCGGGCTCCACTTTCAAGCCGTTTGTGATGGCGGCCCTTCTGGAGGAGAGCGCGGCGCGGACGACCGACATCTTCAACTGCGAAGGCGGGTCCTGGCACACCGGCGGGCGGGTGATCACCGATGCCCACCCCTATGGCGCGCTGTCGCTCGCCGACGTCGTGGTCAAGAGCAGCAATATCGGCATCGCCAAGGCCGGCGAACGGCTCGGTCCCGAGCGCATGTGGCGCTACTGCCACGCCTTCGGCTTCGGCCGGCCGACCGGGTTGGGCCTGCCCGGGGAGTGCGAGGGTCTGCTCCGTCCCGTCTCGCGCTGGCAGCGCGAGTCGCTGCACTCCATCGCCTTCGGGCATGAGATCTCGGTGACCCCCATACAACTGGCCGCGGCCTATGCCGCCCTGGCCAACGGTGGCAGGCTCTACGCCCCACAGTACGTCCGGAGCATCGAGAACTCCCGCGGCGAGACCGTCCGCGACTATCCGCCAAGGCTGCTCGGCCAGGTCGTCTCGCCGCGCACCAGCGCCGCTGTCCGGGAGGTCCTCACTCAGGTCGTCGAGCGCGGCACGGCCAAGCGCGCCGACATCGACGAGTATGACGTGGCTGGCAAGACAGGCACCGCCCGCAAGCTGGTCGACGGGCATTACTCCAGCGCCAAGCACTTCTCCTCGTTCGTGGGCATGGCTCCGGCCGACCGGCCGAAGATGGTGGCGCTGATCACGGTGGACGAGCCCCGCAACGCCTACTACGGCGGGACGGTGGCCGCGCCGGCCGTCGCCGGCATCCTGCGCGAGGGCCTGGCCTGCATGGGTGTGGAGCCGCGACCCAAGTCGGCCGTGGCCAAGGACCCGCGGGGGCGGTGAGCACATGCGCCTGAGCGCCATCGTCGCCTCGGTTCCCGGCGCCAGGATGCTCCAGGGGGCCGACGTCGAGATCGCCGACCTGGCCTACGACTCCCGGCAGGTCCGGCCGGGAGCCCTCTTCCTGGCCCTGCCCGGCGAGAAGACCGACGGCGCCGGGCACGTGCCGGCGGCGGCCAGGGCCGGGGCGGCAGCCGTGCTCTCCGAGAAATCCGACCCGCTCTCCGGCCTGCCCCAGGTGGTCGTGCCCGACGCCCGGGCGGCCTTGGCTGCGGCGGCCCGCGCCTTCTTCG
>JAKLDR010000311.1 GCA_022703445.1 Planctomycetota bacterium
GGTCAGGCGCAGCTCGCCCAGGTGCGCCCCGGCGGAGACGGCGAATTCGAGTTCGACCCCGGTCTCGGTGCCGGGTTCCATGGTCAGGTCCCGCCAGGCCACCGCCACGCCGTCGAGAACCAGTTCCAGCCTGCGGGTCGCCGGCCGGGCCGCCTCCTGGGCCGGAGCGCGCAGCACCCGGGCCACCATGACCCCGGGCTCGCCGGCCACGAGACGCGGGACGGTCATGTGCGCGTCAGTCAACGCCCAGTCGTCTCCGGCTTCGGCCGCGCCCAGGTCGACAACCGCCAGGCGCGACCTGCCGGCGGTTCTGGCCAGTGCCTCCGGCGGCAGCGCCCCCCTCTCGCAGTCCGAGAGCACGAGCACCGCCCCGGGCAGCGGCTGCATGGCTTCCAGGAAGCCGTCGATGGCGGAGAGTGCCCGGGACATGTCTGCGCGGGAAGAGGGCGTCGCGGTCGCCGGCAGGTGTCCGGCAATATCTCCGGGGGCGGCCGGGCCGGCCGAGCGCCCGGAGGCGAAGATGACCGCGGCCTCGCTCTCCGGCCCCAGGGCGGCCAGTTCGGTCCGGACCTCGGCCAGCGCCCGGGACAGCCGCGTGGGTCCGCCGGGGCGTGCCGGGTCCGCCGGCCGTCCGGAGCTCGGCGAATCGTCGATGACCACGACCAGCCCGAACGCCGGCCTGGCTTCGTCGGGGACGCTGCGGTCCTCAAACGGGATGGTCGGCCGCGAGAAGGCCAGGGCGACGGCCGTCAGGCAGGCCATGCGCATGGTCAGGAGGAGCAGTTCGCGGAGCCTCCGGGCGCGGGCCGCGTCGGCGGCACCCGCCTCGAGCAGCACCGCCGGCGGGAAGTCTCGGGGCACGACCGCCCGTCGCTGGAGCAGGTGCAGAACCAGCGGCACAGCCGCCGCGGTCAGCGCCCAGAGCGACGCGGGGGCCAGGAACTCGACCATCAGGCGCGAGCGCTCCTGGCGCGGTGCCCGGGTGCCCCGCGGCGCCGGTGCGAACGCGAGGCCAGGAAGGCGCCCAGGGCTAGGTCGAAAGGCTGTTCGGTGGAGATGACCGCGTAGTCGACGCCCGCGTCCCGGAAGCGCGCGCGGTAGGTGCCGAGCAGCGTTCTGACCGCGTCCCGGCAGCGCGCGGCCGCAAAGGCGTCGAGCTCGTACTGACGGCCGGTCTCAGGCTCGCGCAGCAGCTCGCCGCTGCCCAGGCGCGGGGCAAGCTCCGCGGGGTCGAGCACCTGGAGGATCAGGATGTCCTGCCCCCGCCAGGCCAGGTGTTCGACGGCCGCCGCCACCTCTTCGGCGCGGGAGGTGAGCAGGTCGGAGACGAGCACGGTCATTCCCTTGCGGCGGAGAGAGGCTGCCAGTTCATGGATCGCCGTTCCCGCCTCGCCCGGGGAAGGGTCGTCTATGCCGCGGCCGAGGGCCTCGAGCACCGAGTACAGGTGGGTCCGGCGGCTCTTCGGCGGGACCAGCGCGCGCAACCGCTGGTCGAAGAGCGCCAGGCCCACCCTATCCCGCTGCCTGAAAAGGAGATAGCCGAGCGCCGCGGCCAGAAAGCCGGCGTATTCTCCCTTGGTTGGGAGCTCCGGCCGGGACTTCCAGGCCATGGACTTGGAGCAGTCCACGGCCAGCGTGCAGCGCGTGGAGGTCTCGGCCTCAAAGCATTTCAGGTAGTACTTGTCGGTCCGGGCGTAGACCCGCCAGTCGATGTCGACGGCGTCGTCCCCCGGGGAGTACTCGCGGTAGTCGCTGAAC
>JAKLDR010000312.1 GCA_022703445.1 Planctomycetota bacterium
GTGGAGAAGACCTACGACCGGTCCTTCGAGAGGTTCGTCAAGGCCAACGGCGGGTAGGGTGCGGGCGCCGTTGGGCGTTGGCGCGGGAGCAGGTATGGGGAGGCAGAAGCGCAGGGGTTTGCTTACGGCCTTCGGGGAAACACTGGGGGCGCCCACGGGGCGCGGGAATTGGTAGGGGAGGGCTTGGGCTTTGTCAGATGCTAGAGTCCCTCGTCGCCGGTTGCCGGGCCTATGGTGTCTGGCGGTCGTGCTTGTCGGCGTTTTGGCCGGCATCGGGGCACTTGTCTGGAGAAAGAACGCGAAGGCACGCGCTGCTAACGGATCTCAGTCGCCACGCACTTGGTCTTGTACGCATCCGACGCCCGCACCGGGCGAGCCCAGGGAGATTCATAGCCTGATCGAGCAGTTAGCCTCCACAAATGCCCCACCCAATAGACCATTTGGGCCTCTTCCTGACGGCTATGACGAGAAGGCGCAGGAGCTGGTGGAAGAGGCCCAGACGAAGTTGCTGGCCAAGGGCACAGCCGCATTCCCGCTCCTGATTGCCCATCAGGAGGATGCCCGCTATTGTGGTACATATCCCACATCAATCCTGCGGGACTTCACCGTCGGAGAGATCTGCCTCCAGATAATCGAGCGGCAGATTGACTTGAGGCTGGGCTCCTACAAGGGCCGTACGGGCGCGGATGGCGAGTCCCATGGGCCGCCAGACTACTTGCAGGAACATCGCCCTCTGGACAGATGGTGGGCCAAACGATCTCACTTATCACTACGCGATATCCAGATAGAAGTGATGGAGTGGACCATCACTCAAGAGCGTGAGATCGGGTTTCCAGATGCCAAGTCCAAGAAAGACTGGCTGGATCCGCTGGTCGCGAAACTGGCTGAGCTTCGGAGCGAGGAACCGCCGAAGTGAGCAGGGAAGCAGCGATGGCCTTCGGAAAATTAACCGGGCTGCTCACAAGAGCTGGGCATCCTCGTTGGGCATCCTCGTCGGAGCACGACATCTAGCTGCGGCATAGGGGGTTAGGTGCTCTGGAGAGGCCGTTTTGGGCCCGTCCGTGCGTTTTTTGCCACCCGATTCTTGCACGGACGCTTCGGGCGGGTATGATGCGCCACCATGCCGGTAGCAAACAGATATGTCCTGCCCGGAAGCGCCTGCCACCTGACGCACCGCTGTCATGACCGGAAGTTCCTCCTTCGCTTCAAGGCGCACCGGCAGGGCCGCGAGGCGCAGTGGACCGACTCGATCGCGGTGGGCAGCCAGGAGTTCGTGAACGGGGTCGCGGACGCGAACGAGTGGCGGGCGAAGCTGGAGATCCGGCGCGGCGAGGGCGGCTCGTGGCTGGTGCGCGAGGCCGAGGAGCCCTACGGGCGGGTGCCTGCCGGGGCAGAGGCGGGGAAGGGGAAAGATTGAAGGCCCCGCGGAGCGGCACTGCCGAGAGGCCATCCGTGCGTGGCCTTACCCGCCGGCCGGAGGCCGTACGCGCTGATTTGGCCTCCCGAAAACGCAACGGACGGGGTGCAAAAGAGGTTTCGGGAGCATCTAACTCACTGTGCGCCAGGAGGATGTCGTGCTCCGACGAGACGGGGGTTATCACCTCGCCCAGAAGCAGCTGCCCGGCTGCTGCTTCCCGCCGGCGGTGGAGAAGACCTACGACCGGTCCTTCGAGAGGTTCGTCAAGGCCAACGGCGGGTAGGGTGCGGGCGCCGTTGGGCGTT
>JAKLDR010000313.1 GCA_022703445.1 Planctomycetota bacterium
TCCTCGGCGATCAGCCGGTCCAGTTCGGTCTGCACCACCGCCCCGGGTGTTCCCAACGCCGCCGCGATCTTCATCAGACTCGAGAGACGCGCATCGGTTTCGCCGGCCTCGATCATCTGCAGGGCGCGGAAGCTCACTCCTGCTTGTCCAGCCAGCCGCCGCTGTGACACACCGCGTCGGTCACGTGCTTGTTTCAACGCCTTCATGTCATCAATGTACATGACGCAATGCAATGCGTCAACCGATGCCGGGCTGTGGTGAGTCGTGTGTTCACGCCAAGGCAGTATGGATAGAACTGTAATGTGTAGCCAAGAACCACCAGACAGCGGTCTCTGGCAATCCTACCACTGTGCTTACCGCTGCATGGGTATGGTCGCCACAATTTCGCTGAACGCTGAGAGCGGCCTGCTGAGAGTGTACCACTGGTGGCCTTCCGGTCGGCCCCGGGGCCGGAGCGGGTGGCGGGGGTGGGGCCGGCATCGTGGCGGTGGGAGTGCCAGGGCTGCCGGCCCCGGAGGACGGTTGGCGGGTCAGTCGGAGTCAGCCGGGTCGGCCTGGTCCTGGTGGTCGATGCGGTCCTTGAGCCGGTAGCTCTTGCCCTTGATGATCACCGTCTCGCAGTGGTGCACGACGCGGTCCAGGACCGCGGAGGTGAGCGTGGCGTCGTTGGCGAAGGTCCTGGCCCACTTCTTGTAGGCCCGATTGGTGGTGATGACCGTAGAGCCCTTCTCGTAGCGCTCGCCGAGCACCTGGAAGAGCAGTTCGGCCCCGACGCGGTCGACGGGCAGATACCCGAGTTCATCGACGACGACGAGTTCCGGGGCGACGTAGCGGCGCATGGCCTGGCGGAAGCGGTTGCCGGCCCTGGCCTCGGCCAGGGTGTTGATGATGTCCACGGCGGAGGTGAACAGCACGCTGTGGTTGTGCTGGCAGGCCTCCTGGGCCAGGGCGACGGCCAGGTGGGTCTTGCCCAGGCCGACGGTGCCGATGAACACGACGTTCTGGCGGGCGCGCAGGAAGGCCAGAGTGAAGAGGTGCTGGATCTGGTCGCGGTTGATCTCCGTGGGCCAGTTCCAGTCGAAGGTGTCCAGGGTGCGGCTGGCTGGGAGCCTGGCGAGGCTGAGGCGACGCTGGATGCTGCGGGCCTGGGCGGCGTCGAGTTCCCCGGCCAGGAGGCGCAGGAGCAGGTCGTGATGGGAGCGGTTGAGGCGGGCGGCATCGGCCAGTTCCGTCTCGTGGTTCTCCAGCATCCAGGCGAGCTTGAGCTTCTGCATGCAGGCGATGAGCGGGTCGGTCATGGGGGTGGTACTCCTCGGTCTCGTTCAGTACACGTCCAGGTCGGGTTCGGGAAGGTCCAGATCGAGCAGGTCCTCGCGGCGGGTTACGTGCAGCGGGCCCGGTTCGGGCAGGGCCCGTTGCCTGGCCGCCAGGAGGTTCAGCACATACTCGGCGCCGAAGGCATGGTTTTCGCAGGCGTCGGCGAGCAGCCGCGCGACCTGGTCGCGGCCGTGGATCTCCGCCAGGGCATTGATGCGGCGCACATGGCTGCGCCAGTCTGGCCGGCGCTCGCGCAGGGCGCCGAGGTAGGGCTCGGCGTGGGACCCGAGGGCCAGGAAGCGCGTGAGTTGCTGCTGGTCCCGCGCATA
>JAKLDR010000314.1 GCA_022703445.1 Planctomycetota bacterium
CACCGGCGCCGCCGCCGTGGCCAGCAGGGCGATCAGCAGGAAGAGCACCGCATGGGTGGCCGCCGAGATTACCCACCAGGGCAGAGCTCCGACCCGGCGCTCCAGCCTTGAGGTCCAGCCGCTTTCGCCCTCCAGGGGCAGTTCGCCCTCCGCCGGGAGTTGCTCGGCCGGCAGCTGCTGCTGGACTTCCTCGATCGCGGAACGCAGGTCGGTTGAGGTGGCCATCCGAAGACTCCTTATCGTCTCACTTGGCGTACATCGGCAGGTAGCGGTAGTAGACTTCCAGCGTCAGTGCTCCCACGGCGGTGGTGAAAACCCGGCCGCCGTACTTGTCGATGTAGGAGCCATTGGGGTCCCAGGAACCGTCCTTGTCCTCGATGCCGCTGCCCAGCGGCACGGGGCCCCTGCACTGGTTGTTGACCAGCGTGGGCTTGAGCTTCTCGTTCCACTTGGTCCACTTGTCGCCGCCCATCTGGAACATGGCCAGCGTGCCGTAGTACCAGTAGTAGAAGCCGAGGTCCCCGCGCGATACGCTGGCATCGGCGGCAGCGGCGGCCTGCCAGTCGGGCAGGTCCTTGAGGATGGAGTCGGCGGCCTTGCCCAGAAGCTGGTCGGTGCTCGGGGTGCCCATGAACTGGCGGCAGACCATGCCCACGGCGGTCATCGATGAACTCTTGGCGGTGTTGCCGTCGGGGCCGTAGCAGGCCCGGCCTTCCCGGTCGGTGACGCCGTCCAGGAACTTCATGGCCCCCTGGAAGCCGGAGCCGTCGACGCTGAGCCCGGCAATCTTGGCGGACTTCAGCTGCATCACGAACCAGCCGGTGACAGATGTGTCCCCCTCCTGTTTGGCGTCGTAGCGCCAGCCGCCGTAGGGCATCTGGTGGGTCTTGACGGAGTAATCCACGGCTTTCTGGGCGACCTTGCCGATCTCCGGGTCCTTGCCCATGCCATAGGCTTCGGCCAGGGCCAGCGCGGCGCAGGCGTGGTTGTAGCCGGCGGCGGCTTCGCCTCCGCCGCCCTCCCGCTCGCAGATGATGCCGCTGGGCTTCTGCTGCTTCATGAGCCACTGCTCGGCGCGCTTGACGTTGTCGGCGAACTGCCCCGACTTCTCGGTGTAGCCGGCGCCCAGGAACGCGAGCAAGGCCAGCCCGGTGCAGCCCACGCGGATCCGGACGTTGTCGTCGCCGCCCTTGGTGGCTTCGTACTTGCGCGCGTCCCAGGAGCCGTCGGGTTCCTGGTGGCGGGCCAGCCAGCGCAGCGCGGCCTCCACGGCGCTCTCGGTGGCCGTGCTGCCGCCGAAGCGTCCCACGGCCTTCTTGCGCCCGCCGCCGTCGCGGTAGCCGAAGACGCCGGCCATGCCGCCGCCGCCCACGCCGATCGAGCCGACCGTGCCGGTGCCGCCCAGCGGGATGTCCGAGATGGCGTCCTCGTTGCCGCGGGCGGTCTTCTTGTCCATGTTGTTGTCGGTCTCGAAGGTCTCCGACTCCTCCATCTTCTCATGGACGACCACCGGCG
>JAKLDR010000032.1 GCA_022703445.1 Planctomycetota bacterium
CACCGGCCCGGTCACCGGGGTCGGGGTTGGCTTGGGCGCCGTCAGCGGCGGCGGCTCCGGCCTGGGGGTGGTCAGCGGGGGTGGCTGCACGGGCGCCGGGGTGGGGGCGGGGGTCGTGGGCGGGGTGGTCGGGACGGGAGCCGTCACGGGCGGCGGCGTCGGTTTCGGATCGACCATCGCCACCTGGACCGGCTTCTTCCCCGGGTCCGGCACGGGCGGCGGCGCCAACGGTGAGGCTTCCGGCGCGGTCATGGCCGTGTCGACCTTGTCGCGGGCCGAGGCGAGCAGGTCGTCGGCCTTCTTGAGCAGGTCGTCGGTGGAGGGCAGCTCGACCTTGCGGTCCTTGAGCCAGGTCTCGACCCCGCCCATCTCCTGCTTGACCTGGGCCACCAGGTTCTGCGAGCGGTCCCGGAGGTCTCGCCCGCTGCGGAACATGCTCTGCACGAAGCGGATCCAGCCTTCCTCGCTGGACAGGTCCGGCATGCCATCGGCGATGACGCTGCGGGCCACCAGCACGCCCACGAGGAGCACGGCTGCCAGGACGGCGATGCGCGAGAGCCGGCGGAACCAACTCTTGCGAGGGGGGTCGCCCGATTCCTGGCCGGGGGCCGCTTCGGCCGGCACGGACTCCGGCTCCGGCTCGGGCGGCGGGGCGGCGTTCCTGCGCGGCGGCTGCGATTGCGGTTTGGCGGGCCGCTCGACGGCCGCCGGGCGGGGAGCCGGGCGCTGTGCCGCCGGCTTGGGTCCCGGCGCTGCGGCGGGAGCGGGCCTGGGGGCCGGCTTCGGCGCGGTTCCGGCCGGCGCCTTCTGTGCGGGTGCCGGTGCTGCGGCCGGCTTTGCCGGCGGCCTGGCGGCGGGAGCCGGCGCTCCGCCGGGTGCCTGGCGCTGGGCGGGACGCGTTGGCTGCGCTGCGGCCGGCTTTCCGGCTACGGGAGCCCCCGGGGCGGCAGGGCGTCCCGCCGGGGCTGGCCCGGGCTGGCGCGAGGACGGTCTCTTTCCGGACGGATTGGGAGTCGGCGCTGGCGCTGCCATGGTCAGCCCTCCGCAGAAATGGTACCGCGGTTGCGGAGGTCAATCAAGCTTCAAAAAGCGTGGTGGCCGGGCACGGACACATGACACGATAGGCGACGAGTCCCAGGATGAGGCCACAACGGCAATTCTCACGCCAAGGCGCCAAGAACGCCAAGAACTGCTGGGCCTCTCCTCTCTCGACAAAGAAGGCGCAGCCGTTGTTGTTCTTGGCGGCTTTGCGTCTTGGCGCGAGACTGCCGTTTTGGTCGCCCGAAGTATCGCGCGCCCGCCGGGCATTCAGCGCCGGAGTTCGAAGACCTCGTCGTAGACCTCGCGCTTGTTCGGATCGCGGTCCGCCCGCGACAGGCCGCCGTCGTCCCGGCGGTTCTTGCCGACGCTCCAGACCTTGCAGCCCGCCGCGGTGCGCTTGTAGAGGAAGTCCTTGCCGGTGAACGGGTCGGCCGGCAGCGTCTTGAAGTGCTCGGGGAACTTCTCGGAAAGCTCGGCGAGTCTTTCCGGGTAGGCGCCGAACTTCAGTCTGTGGAGCCGGCAGCCGAGGGACAACTGGGCGGCGCGGAGGCGGGCAAGGATGCTGGCGTCGGAGGCAAGCTCATTCGGTACGGCGTCGAGCAGATCGCCGGAGAGCAGTTTCCACCACTCCTTCTGCCGCAGGGCATCGTTGTGCGTGTTCTCGGCCAGGTCCAGCGCCTCGGGGTAGGGTCGAGATGCTGCGGCGGCGTATCTCCGCATGACCGTCTCGCAGAATCTGGCGTCCCGGACAGCATAGCCGCCGCGCTGCCAGAGTACAGTCTTGCACGTTGCCAGAAGACGTTCCC
Organism: Planctomycetota bacterium; assembly: GCA_022703445.1. Classification (GTDB taxonomy): domain Bacteria; phylum Planctomycetota; class SZUA-567; order JAKLDR01; family JAKLDR01; genus JAKLDR01. The sequence continues at coordinate 1,848 of JAKLDR010000032.1, forward strand.
GGTCGTTAGGCGGGGTTGTGGCATTGCCGGGGATGAGGTTCAAGACTCCGGGGAGCTGCAGCAGCTCTTGCGTTGATACTTCGCCGGAGACCAGTGGCCCGAAGTAGGCGCGGAGAGCAAAGGCGGTTTCGACCCGCAGATGTTCCTCGAGGTTGCCGCGGTCAGTCTCGCACCGGCGGAGGGAGGTGAGCAGTCTGGATATGTCGGCCTCCAGCAGATCGCCGTCGTTGATCACGGCCTGGATTCCGGCGACCGCCAGGTTCTCACAGGCCGACCGGAGCGTGCGGGAGAGCAGCGTCCTCTGCGCGTCGGCGTCGCCGGTCAGCCTCAGGGCCATGAGCAACAGGTCCGTGGCCTCGCCGGTCGCGCCTGCCCGCGCCTTGAGTCGGGCGGAGATGGACAGGAACCGTACGGCATGGCGTGTCTCGAAGTTGTATCCCCTGTAGGTGGACCTGAGGTTGCGCAGATCAGGTGGGCGTTGGCAGGAGGGTCGCTCCTGGGCCTTCCGGAGCGCAGCCAGGAACGACTCGTTGGTCTTCAGGAAGCCGGCCAAGATGTCGGGGGCGACCTCCAGAGCCTTGTCTATCGAGTACAGCCTGTTCCGATCGGCCTCGCCGGCCCCGCACTTCGCCGGGTCCACGTACAGCCGGAAGGCCTCGTCATACAGCTCCGCCGCGTTCTCCTCCTCCGGAACCCGCGGCCGCTCGGATTCGACCTCGGCGACCAGCGCCTCGGCATGCCGGAGGAACTCCCGCCTGGCGTGGAGGAGGCTGAAGTACCAGTAACCAAGGCCCAGCAGCGCCAGCCCCAGGAGGCCCAGGCCGATCCTCAGGCAGCCGAGCTTCCGGACGCGCGGCGGCGCCTCGCCGGCAGGCTCTGCGGTACTGGCCGTTGGTTCCATTCCCACCGAACCTCTGTGTCCTCTGCGTCCTCTGTGGTTAGCTCTCTTCTCGCAACCTCAGCTGCCCGCAGGCCGCCTCGATGTCCCGGCCGCGGCGCTTGCGGATGATGACCTCCACCCCCCGCTCGGCCAGGACGTCGCGGAAGGCCTTGACCTTGTCCTCGGGCGGCGCGGAGTACTGGCCCTGCCCGCCGGTGTTGAGCGCTATGAGGTTGACCTTGGCCGGGCGGCGGCGGAGCAGCGCGGCGAGCTCCTCGGCGTGGGTGCGGCTGGCGTTGACCCCGGCGATCAGGACGTACTCCACCATGTAGCGCCGGCCGGTGACCCGCGCGTAGTTGCCGGCGGCCTCCAGGATCTCGATGATGCCCCACTTCCCGGCGGTCGGGATGATCCTGCGGCGGGTCTCCTCGTCCGGGGCGTGGAGGCTGACCGCCAGGTTGACATGCGGCCACTCCTCGGCCATCCGGACCATGCCCGGCACCATCCCGACGGTGCTCACCGTGATGTGGCGCGCACCCAGGCCCAGGCAGTCCGGAGAGTTCAGCCGCCGGACCGCCTCCAGGGAGTTGTCGTAGTTGGCCAGCGGCTCGCCCATGCCCATGAGCACCACGCTGGTGGCGCGGGTCCCCGCGAGCTTGGCCATGAGCAGGACCTGCTCGACTATCTCCCAGTGGTAGAGGCTGCCCTTCAGGCCGCCGGCGGTCGAGGCGCAGAAGGCGCAGCCCATGGCGCAGCCGACCTGGGTGGAGACGCACACGGAGAGCTTGCGGCGGGCGCCGTCAGCGGCCCCCGCGTCGCTCTCCGGGCTTCCGGCGCCCGCGCCGGCATCGTCCTCCTCCGGCATGGCCACCGCCTCGATGTGGGCGCCGGACGCGGTGGCGAGCAACGCCTTGATGGTGCCGTCGTGGCGCGAGCGCAGGACGGTCTTCTCGGCCAGCGAGACGACCGGCAGCTCGGCGGCAAGCTGCGCGCGGAGCTCCTTGGACAGGTTGGTCATCCCGGCGTAGTCGAGGACCCCCTTCTTCCAGAGCCACTCCCGGAGCTGCCGCCCGCGGAAGGCGGGGAGCCCGCGCTCCTTCAGAAAGGCGGCCAGCTCGTCCGGCGTCAGGGAGGTCAGCGGGCGTTTGGATCCCATGGTTCGGTCCTAGTAGTGTACCTTGCCGATCTTCAGCCGGCCCTCGCGCTCGTAGTTGGTCATGAGCACGGCCACGGCGATGCTGAAGAGCTTGCTGCGGGCGCTGTCCGCGCGGCTGGGCAGGACCACGGGGCGGAGGGCCCCGACCAGCACCCCGGCCACGTCCCCGCCGGCCAGATAGACGAAGCTCTTGGCCAGGAGGTTGCCGGCCTCGATGTCCGGGGCGATGAGCACGTCGGCCCGCCCGGCCACCGGCCCGGAGAGCTTCTTGTGCCGGGCGGCGGCCTCGCTCAGCGCGTTGTCCAGGGCGAAGGGGCCGTCGATCACGCAGGGGACCGTGAACTGGCGGTGCTCGGCCATCTTGGCCAGGGTGGCGGCCTCCACGGTGGCCGGCATGGCCGGGTTGACCACCTCGGTGGCGGCCAGCACCGCCACCCGGGGCTCCTCCAGGCCGAACATCCGCGCCACGTGCAGGGCGTTGAGGATGATGTCCGCCTTGGTGGCCAGGTTGGGGGCGATGTTCATGGCCGCGTCCGAGACGAAGAGCGGCCGGCCCAGGCTGGTCGCCTCCAGGACGAAGACGTGGCTCATGACCGAGCCGGTGCGCAGCCCGGCATCCTTGTCCAGCACCGCCCGCAGGAAGTCGTCGGTGTGGATGTAGCCCTTCATGACGATGTCGGCCGTGCCGTCCCGGGCCAGGCGCACCGCCTGCGCGGCGGCCTTCAGCGGGTCGGGCTCGTCGACGACGCAGGCGCTGTCGACCTCGGCGCCGGCCGCCGCGGCCGCGGCCAGGATCCCGGCCCGGTCTCCGACCAGCACGTACTCGGCGATGCCCCGCTGGCGGGCCTCGACCGCGGCGGCGACCGCCGCCTCGTCCTGGGCGCAGGCCACGGCCACGCGCCTCAGCGGGAACCCCCGGATGGCCTCGAGCACGCCGTCGAAGCCCGAGATCAGGGGCCGGGGCGGGCTGGCGGGCGGCGGGGGCTGGGGGCCGGCCTTCCGGGACTTCCTTTCCGCCATGGGCGTTTCCTCCGGTGACTGCGGCAGTGTACCCGCCGGCGGCCGGGGAAGCAAATGGCGTGTATCGGCGCGCCCCAAGTATTCTTGAAACCTCCCTCCGGGCGGCTAACATATATCGTTGGGCGGGCATGCCCCCACGACTTCGAGGACGCGAGGGACCAGTTTTGTCGGAACACATCGAACGGCGCGCCAGCCGGCCGGTTCGCGCCGGGCGCCTGGTTATTGGCGGCTCCGCCCCGGTCTCCGTCCAGAGCATGACCAAGACGGACCCCGAGGACGTGCGCGCCACGCTGGCCCAGGTGCGGCGGCTGGCCGCTGCCGGCGCCGAGCTGGTCCGCCTGACCGTGCCGAGCTTCCGGGCGGCCGAGGCCTTCGGCCGCGTTCGGGCGGGCAGCCCCGTGCCGCTGGTGGCCGACACCCACTTCGACGCCCGGCTGGCCATGGCCGCCCTCGACGCCGGGGCCGACAAGGTCCGGGTCAACCCCGGCACCACCCGGAGCACGGCGCTGCGCGACTTCGCCCGGGAGAGCGGCCGCCGGCGGGTGCCGGTCCGCATCGGGGTCAACTCCGGATCGGTCTACACCCGTTCGGGCCGCGGCCGCGACCTGGCCGCCGACATGGTCCGCGCGGCGGTGGCCGCCGCCCGGCGCTTCGAGGACTGGGGCCAGCCGCAGATCGTGCTCTCCATGAAGGCGCCTACCGTGGCCGAGACCGTCCGGGCCTACCGGCTGGCCGCCGAGAAGTGCGACTACCCCCTGCACATCGGCGTGACCGCCGCCGGCCCCCAGGACCTGGCCGCCGCCAAGAGTTTCGCGGCGCTCGGGGCGCTGCTGGTCGACGGCATCGGCGACACCCTGCGCTTCAGCTTCACCGGCGACCCCGAGCCCGAGGTGGAGGCCGGCCTCACCCTGCTGCGCGCGTTGGGCCTGCGCCGCGAAGGCCCGGAGATCTGGAGCTGCCCCACATGCGGCCGCTGCAAGATTGACCTGGTGCGCCTGGTCGAGCGCGTCCGCCGGGAGGTGGCCGGCATCGGGGCCCCGATCACCGTGGCGGTGATGGGTTGCGTGGTCAACGGCCCCGGCGAGGCCTCGGCCGCCGACGTGGGCCTGGCCGGCACCCCCGATGGCGCGGTGCTCTTCGCCGGCGGCCAGCGCCTCAGGCGCGTCAAGGGCGAGGGCGCGATGGTCAAGGCCCTGGTCGCCGAGGCCCGGAGGATGGCTAAGGGGAGAACCGGAGCCGGCCTCACGCCAAGACGCCAAGACGCCAAGACGGAACACCATCGGGCTGGTCTTGGCGGCTCGGCGGCTGGGCGTGAGAAACGTTCCTCGTCCCGGCGAGGCCGGCACGGATGAAGCGCCTGGCCGTCCTCGGTTCGACGGGATCGATCGGCACCAGCACCCTGCTGGTGGCCGACGGGCTCCGCGACCTTGTCAGGATCGAGGCCCTGGCCGCCGGGACGAGCTGGCAGAAGCTCGCCGAGCAGTGCCGCGCCGTCGGGACTCCGCGGCTGCTGGCCATGGCCGACGCCGCATCGGCCCGGCAGCTCGAGAAGGAGCTCAAGCTCACCGCCGGGACGGTGCTGGTCGGCGAGGAGGGCATGCGCCGGATCGCCGCCGACCCGAACGTGGACGTGGTCCTGACCGCCATGGTCGGCGCCCAGGGGCTGGGGCCGACGCTGGCCGCGGTCGAGGCGGGCAAGACCCTGGCGCTGGCCAACAAGGAGCCGCTGGTCATGGCCGGCGCGCTGGTCATGGCCGCGGCGAAGAAGAGCGGCGCGACCATCCTGCCGGTCGACAGCGAGCACTCGGCGGTGTTTCAGCTGCTGGGTGCAAGGCGCAAGGTGCAAGGTTCAAGCTCCGGAGCCGCCGGCGTCCAGTCATCCTTGAACCCCGTCAGCCGCATCATCCTCTGCGCTTCCGGCGGGCCCTTCCGGACCTGGCCGGCCGAGCGGATCGGGCGCGCCACCGTCGAGGACGCGCTCAACCACCCGACCTGGGACATGGGCCGGAAGATCACGGTGGACAGCGCCACGCTGATGAACAAGGCCCTGGAGGTCATCGAGGCCCACTGGCTCTTCAGCGCGGACTTCGACCGGATCGGCGTGCTCATCCAGCCGCAGTCGCTGATCCACGCCATGGTCGAGTTCGCCGACGGGACGCTGCTGGCCCACCTGAGCGCCCCGGACATGTGCCTGCCCATCCAGTACGCCCTGACCTGGCCCGAGCGCCGGCCCTTCGCCGGGATGAAGACCCTGGGTCTGGCCGATCTGGCCGGCCTGTCGTTCGAGGCTCCGGACACCGGGCGCTTCCCGGCGCTGGAACTGGGTTACCGCGCCGGGCGGGCCGGGGGCACGGCCGGCGCGGCGCTGAACGGAGCCAACGAGGCTGCCGTGGAGCTATTCCTGGCCGGGCGGATCCCCTTCGGGGAGATTCCCCGCCTGGTGGCCGCGGCGCTCGACGCCCATGAGGTGCGGACGGCCGCGGACCTCGCGGCGGTGGTCGCCGCCGACCGATGGGCGCGGGAGTTCGTTGCGAAAGGGGCTGCATCCCTGTGCTGAACTGGCTTGAACCCTACTGGCTGGCCGCCCTGTCGGTCCTGGCCACCGCGGTGGGACTGGGTTTCCTGCTCTTCATCCACGAGTTCGGCCACTTCTTCGTGGCCAAGCGCGCCGGGGTGAAGGTGGAGGTCTTCTCCCTGGGCATCTGCCACTTCCTGCTCAGCTGGACCTGGAAGGGCACGGTCTACGCCCTGTCCTGGATGCCGCTGGGCGGCTACGTGCGGATGTCCGGCCAGCAGGACCTCGCCCCGCCGCCCGGCCACAAGCCCCTGCCGCACGAGTACGGGGCCTAGAAGGTCTGGGCGCGGATGGCCATCATCGTCGCCGGCGTGACCATGAACTTCATCGCGGGGTACCTGTGCTTCGCCGGCGCATTCGTGTGGGGCCGCGATTCGGTGCCGGCAGTGGTCAGCGACATGCGCATGGACCTGCCCTGCTACCAGCGGGCCCACGCGAAAGGCCTGCGCGAGGGGGATACGGTTCTGGCCGTCGACGGCGACCCGATCTACAGTTTCTCCAACCTGAAGATGCGGGTGGCCAGGATCAAGCCGGGCACCGATGTCACTTTCAGAGTTAGGCACGTCAAGGCGGAGGCCGGCCGGCCGCTTGAGGAGGATGTGGTCATCCGCACCTTCGAAGGCGCGGGTCGCGGCCTGTCCCTGACGCCCATCTCCCCTTCGCTCGAGCACCTCCCGACCGTTTCCGTTCCCCTTTGTCTGGGGTTCGAGGGGGAGAAACGCCTGATGGTCTCTCCCGAGCCCGAGCAGTTGGCCGATTTCCCGGAATGGCAGAAGGCCTTCAGGCCCGGCGACAGCGTGATGAGCGTCAATGGGCAGCCCTGCCGCACGGAGAGGGATTTCTCCAAGGCAGTCGAGAAGGCCCTGGCCGCACCGGCGGACGCCTGCACCTGCGGGGACGCCGGCCAGGATGGTGAGGGCGGCGGCCCCGGGTGTTCCGGATGCGCGCCCGCCAAGCCCGAGGAGGATGTCACCACCGGCACGGTGACTCTGCAGATCAAGGGGATCGACGGGATCGTCAGGCCTATGTCCATGCCCGTCAAGTCGGTCTACCGGATGGGCATCCTCTTCGCGGGCGCCGGCAAGAAGCGCAAGCCCGTGGCGGACCGCCCACTGCGGGTGGTGGCCATCGACAAGGAGTCGGTGGTCGGCGAGAAGGGCATCGACCTCGGCGACGACCTCTTCCTGGACCGCAGCCTGAAGCCGTGCACGTTCGAGGAATTCGGCAAGGCGGTCCGGGCATCGGGAGGCAAGCCATTCAAGGTCGTGGTCCGCTCCGCATATGACGGGACCGTCCGGGAGGATGTCGAAGTCGTCGCCAAGAGGTACTGGCAGCCCGCGCTGGGTGGCGAGGAGCGGGGCATCCCCTGGGGGGCGATGCTGCTGGTAACCGGCGTCTCGCCTGGTTCCCAGGCCGAGGCCAAGGGCCTCAAGGCCGGTGCCGTGATCGCCAGCATCTCGGTTCGAGCAGATCATCAGAAGCCGGGCACCGTTGCCAGCGACGTCCCGGCCACCCTCGAATGGGTGTATCAAGGCAAGGCCTATGGCCCGCACCGCGTGATGGCTTTCTCCGGCAGCCAGGCCATTGAGTGGACCATTCCCAGGCAGGAATGGCTGCAGCTCAAGGCCGGTGAATCCCTGAAGGCTGGTTGGAGGGAAACTGCGGAGACCCTGCGGTCGACCACGGTCATCCTCAAGCGGCTGTCCAACCGCGAGATAGGAGCCGAGGCGGTCTCCGGGCCGGTGGGCATAGTTCACGCCGCCTACCGGATGGCCCAGGAGGGGCTGGGGCAGCTCCTCTGGCTCCTCGGCCTGATGGGCGTCTCCCTGGCCTTCTTCAACCTCCTGCCCATCCCGGTGCTCGACGGCGGGCACCTGGTCTTCCTGGTCTACGAGGCGATCTTCCGCCGGCCGCCGTCGCCGCGGGTGGTGGAGATCGCCCAGTATGCCGGGCTGCTGATCATCGCCAGCCTGTTCATCCTGGTCTTCTGGAACGACATCTCCCGGCTGATCAGGGTGGGGTGAAGGCGCGAACGTGTCGAAGAAGCGCAAGACCGGGCAGGACGCGGAGCGTCAGCGGCTGCTCGCCGCCGAGGCCGCCGCCGAGGTCACCGAGATACTCCGCGAGGAGCGCGGCGAGGTCACCGACGAGCTCATCGAGATCGCCGCGCGCGACGCCGAGCGCACCCCCGAGAAGCAGGAGCTGCTCGACCGCGAGCGGGCCAAGCGCGACAGCTTCTACTCCGACCTGCTCTTCAGCCTCACCAACATCCGCTACGCCGAGCACGAGGCCCGGCTGCTCTGGGTCAACCTGCTGGCCCACAAGACCGAGATGTCCGACCGGCTGGGCCGCAACGTCGGGGTCCGGGTGGCGGCCCTCGACTACTTCAAGAACATCGTGGGGATGCTCGACGAGGTCCGCATCGTGGGCGGGGCCGACTTCATCGAGACCGAGCTGCTGGCCGTAACCGACGGCCTGACGGGGCTTTTCAACCACCGCTACTTCCAGGATCGCCTGGAGCGCACCCTGGTCCGGGCGGCGGAGACCCGGCAGCCCGTCTCCCTGCTGATGATTGACATTGACTATTTCAAGCAATACAATGACCTGAACGGGCACATCGCCGGAGACGTGGCCCTGCGCGAGATGGCGGCCATCCTGCGCCGGTCCGTCAAGCGCGACGATGTGGTCGCCCGCTATGGCGGCGAGGAGTTCGCCGTGGTCATGGCCTCGACCGGCAGGGAGGCCGCGCGGGGCGCCGCCGAACGCCTGCGGACTGAGGCGGAGAAGGCCGAGTTCCCCAACGAGCAGGTGCTGCCCGGCGGGAATCTGACCATCAGCGTGGGTCTGGCCACCTTCCCGGACGACGCCGCCGACCGCGCCGGGCTGATCGAGAGGGCGGACGCGGCCCTTTACTCCGCCAAGCACGGCGGCCGCAACCGGGTCTGCTGGCGCCCGGAGGAGTGCCGGACGGTCGAGCGGGTCAACGCCACCGACCTGCGCGCCGCCTGGCGTCCGGCGGGGCCGGACGACGGGGTGCTTCTGCCGGCGCGGCTGCGGGACGTGTCGTCCCGGGGGGCCGCCCTGGGAGTTGAGAACCCGCCTCCGCCCGGCTCGCGGCTGGTGGTGGCGCTGACCGGCGGTTTCCGCGGGAAGCGGCTGGACGTGCCCGCCCTGGTGATCTGGTGCCAGGAGGTGCCCGGGTCGTGGCCGCTGGTGGGAGTGGTCTTCGAGCCTGACGGTCCGGAGGTCCGGGCGGAGCTGGCCCGGCTGACGGTCCGCTGAGTTTCCCTGCGCGGCAGGCCGCCGCGCTCGTGGGGTTGTGGGACGGCCTGGAGGGGAGTGGAGGGCAAGCAGCATGCCTGAGGACAACCAGGACCTGTTCAACGTGATGGACTCGGCGCTCAAGCGCCAGGGCGAGGGGCGCGCCCAGCGCTTCCGCGGCCAGGGCGAGGCGCGGCAGTCGCGCCCGGGGTCGGGGCGCGGCGAGGCCCGCGATGCCGGCCAGCCGGCCGGCCCCGTGCCGGGCATGCCCGAGGCTCCGGCCATGCCCTCCGCCGTCGGGCCGGCCCAGCCCGTCCAGCCCGCCCAGGCCTCCCAGGCGCCCCAGACTTTCCCGGTCTTCCCGCCGGTCGTGCAGCCTCCGGTTGCGCCCGGCGAACAGGTCATCCCCATCCCCGAATACCAGCGCCTCGAGGGACAGCCCAACACCCAGCAGATCACCCGGCGCCTCTACCCCATGCCCGAGTCTTCGCGGGTCCTGCCGGCCGGCGGCAGCCTGAGCCCCGGACAGGTGCTGCGCGGCACGGTGTTCGCCGGCAACCGCTTCCGGCCCCAGCCCGGCCAGGCCCAGGGTCCGGCGGTGCCGCCGGGGACCGAACCGGAAGCGGCCCCGCCCATGGCGGCCGAGGCCGCCCCGCCGCAGGAGCCTCCCTTTCAGGCGGCCGCGCCAGCCCCGTCGGCCGTTCCCGTCCCGTCCGGGCCGCCGTCCACGCGGCAGGTTCCGGCCCGGGGCATCGCCGCGGGCACGCTGCGCTCCAGGCCCAGCGCCATCCTGAGCCCCTCGGTGCGCCCCTCGGGGGTGATGGCTCCGCAGGGGCCGGGGCTCTCCAACCGCTACGAGCCGCCGCCGTCCCAGCCGGCCGGCGGGTTCATGGTGAGGACCGAGGTGGCCAGCGTGCTGCTGGTCTGCGTCGTCCTCGGGCTGGTGGTGGCGTTCCTGCTCGGCCACAGCATGGGCGAGTCCAGCGCGCTGCGCAAGGGCGCGCCCGACAGGACCGGGTTGGAGAAGCCGCCGGTCGTGAACGCCGCCCCGCCGGCGATCACCGACCTGGACCGTCCGCCGCCGCCTTCCGTGCCGGCTCCGCCCGCGGCCACGCCGCCGGTCGCCACCCCGCCGGTCGCCACGCCGCCCGCCACGCCGGCGGCCCCGGCCGGGAAGTACACCATGCGGGTCCGCGGCTACCGGGAGCGCGCCAGCGCCGACAACCTGGCCGCCCAGCTGAAGAAGAAGCACTTCGATGACGTGCGGGTGGTCCAGACCGCCGGGCTCTACCTGGTCGTGGCCGGGCACTTCGAGGCCAAGACCGACGCGGCCGCCAAGCAGCTGCGGGCGCAGCTGATCAAGCAGGTCGAACTGCCCAAGGGCAGCGCGCCGCTCAACCCCGAGGTCATCCTGGAATAGGAGCTGGAGGACGACCTTGGCTGCCAGGACCGCCCGCCACGCCCCCGCCGGGATGCCCATGCGTCCGGAGTGCGTGCCCTGCGCGCTCTCCGTGGTGCTCTCGGCGGTGCGGCACGTGTCGGCCGACGACTGGCTGGCCTCCAAGGTGCTCGCCGCGGTGATGGCGGACATGCCCCCGGTCGATCCGGAGCGCACGCCCGCCGAGTACTCCTTCGAGATCCTCAAGACCGCCCTGCGCGCGGCCGGCTCCAACGACCCGTTCCTGGCCGAGCGCCGCGCCCAGAACGACGCCGCCCGCAGCCTGCTGCCCATGGCCGAGAAGGCTCTGGCCGGCGCGTCGGACCGGCTGGAGACCGCCGCGCGGCTGGCCCTGGCCGGCAACTGCTTCGATCCGATCCTGCCGGGGTTCGATCCGGAGAAGTACCTGGAGCGCGCCCTGAAGGAGCGCCCCGCCAGGTTCGACTACGCCGACTTCCGCCAGGCGGCCAGGTCGGCCAAGTCGGTGCTGTACATCCTCGACAACTGCGGCGAGGCGGTCTTCGACAAGCTGCTGGTCAAGGAGCTGGCCGCGCCCGGGCGGGAGCTGTTCGTGGCCGTGCGCCACGCGCCGGTGCTCAACGACGTCACCCGCGCCGAGGCCGAGGAGCTGACCTTCAGCGAGATCGCCCGGGTCGTCGATCCGGGCCGGGCCATGCTGGGGGTGATGCTCGGCCGCTGCTCGGCGGAGTTCCGCAAGATCTTCAGCTCGGCGGACATGGTCATCTCCAAGGGCCAGGCCAACTGCGAAACCCTGGCCGGAGCCGAGCGCGATGTCTTCTTCCTTCTGCAGGTGAAATGCCAGGTGGTCGCCGACCACCTCAAGCTGAAGTGCGGCGATGCGTGTCTCGCCTACCGCCGCGTGGGATCCTGATACCGGGGAAAGGGAAGTCCATGAGTCTGCATTCCAGTCTGAAACAGTCCGGCGCCACCGCCCGCCACCGCAACGTCCTGAAGCGCGAGGAGCGCATCGGCAAGCTCGGCGACGCCGAGAAGTGGAAGGACGGTGACTCCATCTTCTCGCTGCCCAAGGTCCGCAGCATCAAGATGCGCGTGAAGAAGAAGGCCAAGAAGAAGGAAGAGGCCGCCGCCGGGACCGAGGCTGCCGCGGGCGCCGCTCCGGCTGCCGCGGGTGCCGCTCCGGCCGCGGGTGCCGCCCCGGCCGCTGGCGCCAAGGCTGCCGCTCCGGCCGCCGCCGCCGGCAAGCCCGCCGCCGACAAGGGCAAGAAGTAGGAACACCTTGGCCGGCCCCGGCGCCCCGCAAGGGTGCGCCGGGGCCTGGCCATAGCCATAGACTGGCTGAGGACTCATGGGTTCTCTGCTGCTCGGCCTGGACATCGGCGGAACCAAAACCGCGGTGGTCCTGGGCCGCTCCCCGACCGACGTGCTCGGCCGCGAGGAGTTCGCGACGGCCGGGCCGGAGGCCACCCTGCAGCGCGCCGCGGCTGCGGCGGGCAGGCTGCTGGCGCGTTTCCCCGGCGATGGTCCGGCCGCCGCCGGCATCGCCTGCGGGGGGCCGCTGGATGCTCACGGCGGGGCCATCCTCAATCCGCCCAACCTGCCGGGCTGGCGGGACGTGCCCATAGTCGAGCTCGTCTCCCGCGAACTGGGCGTGCCCGCGCGCCTGGAGAACGACGCCAACGCCGGGGCGCTGGCCGAGCACCGCCACGGCGCCGGCCGGGGCACGCGGGACTTCGCCTTCGTGACCTTCGGGACGGGCCTGGGCGCCGGGCTGATCATCGGCGGCCGGCTCCACCGGGGCGCCAGCGGCATGGCCGGGGAGATCGGGCACGTGCGCCTGTCGCCCGACGGGCCCGTGGCCTACGGCAAGCGCGGCTCGGCCGAGGCCTTCGCCTCCGGTGCGGGCCTGGCCCTGGCGGCGCGGCGCTGCATGAACGCCGCCGCCTGCGCGGGCAGCGTCCTGGCGGGCGCCGGGCCCGAGGGGCTCACCGCCCGGGCGGTCGGTCAGGCGGCGCTGGCCGGCGACCGCGTGGCCCGCGAGCTCGTCGAGGACTGCGGCCGGGGCCTGGGCCGGGCGTTGGCGGTCATCATCGACCTGATCAACCCCGAGTGCATCGCCGTCGGGGGACTCGCCCTCCGGCTCGGCGACCTGGTGCTCGAGCCCGCGCGCCGGGAGATCCTGGCCGAGGCCCTGCCCCAGGCGGCCGCCGCCTGCCGGGTGGTCCCCGCCGCGCTGGGCGAGGCCATCGCCGACGCCCAGGCGCTGGTGGTGGCGGAGATGGCGCTGGGGAAGTAGCGGATGAGCGCCGCCATCTGGAAGACCTCCGACGGCCATTTCCTGCTCCGGGGACGGGAGGCGGAGATCCCCATGGGAGTGAGCGTCCGCCAGCCGGACGGGGAGACCATCACCGCCTCATCGGAATACCATCTGATCACCGCTGATGGCAGGGTGGCCCGGACCTTCGGGCCGCCGGCCTCCTACAGCCTGGACATCACCCTGGGCATCGTCAACATCCACGCCGTGATCGGCGACGCCCTGCACTGCCTGCACTGGAAGGAGCGGGACGGAGGCGAGCCGACCGTCGAGGACGAGGTGCGGCTCTCCGGCCTGCGGGCCGTCGGACGTGAGGAGTGTCCGTTTGACCCCGCGGCGGTGATGGCGGCGCTGTCCGGCGGCCGTGCTTGAAGGTCGCCCCGGGCGGCATAGAATCTCCGCGAAGTAGAGGCTCCACGGTGGACTTGGTGGACGCTGTGGACAAAGTGGGCGCAGTGGACGCATGGGCCGGCCTCAGCCTCCGCTTCGTCCACGGAGTCCACACCTGACGGGAGGCCGCCTGCCATGATCTCCAACCGCGCCAATGCCATGCAGGCCTCCGGCATCCGCAAGGTCTTCGACCTGGCGGCGACCGTGAAGGACCCGCTCAACCTGTCGATCGGCCAGCCGGACTTCGACGTGCCCATGCCCTTCAAGCGCGCCGCGGCCGAGGCCATCGTCGCCGGCCGGAACTCGTACGCCCCGACCGGTGGCATCCCGGAGCTCCGCAAGGCGTTGGCCGCCCACATCGACCGGCGCTACGGCTGGAAGCCCGAGGATCTGATTGTGACCGCGGGCGTGTCGGGGGGGCTCGCGCTCTCCATGCTCGCGGCGCTCGACCCCGGCGACGAGATCCTCATCCCCGACCCGTACTTCGTGAGCTACAAGCAGCTCCCGACGATGTGCGGCGCAAAGGCGGTCTTCTACGACATCTACCCGGACTGGCGGATCGACGCCGCCAAGGTCGAGCGGCTGGTCACGCCCCGCACCAGGGCGCTGCTGGTCAACACTCCGGCCAACCCCACCGGCGCGGCCGTCTCCGAGGCCGAGCTGCGGGGGCTCGCAGAGGTGGCTCGCCGGCACGACCTGCTGGTGATCTCCGACGAGGTCTACGACGACTTCTACTTCGACGGCCCGGCCCCGCCCAGCTTCGCGCGCCTCTACCCCAAGACCCTGGTCCTGAACGGCTTCTCCAAGAGCCAGGCCATGACCGGCTGGCGGGTGGGCTGGGCCGCCGGCCCCAGGGAGCTGGTCGACGCGATGATGAAGCTCCAGCAGTTCACCTTCGTCACCGTGCCCCCGGCCTTCCAGCTGGCCGCGGCCGATTCGCTGGGCGCCAAGCTCGGACCCGCCGCCGGGCACTTCGACGAGTACCTCCGCAAGCGCGAGCTGGCCTGCGGCGCGCTCGCGCCGGCCTTCGAGTTCACCCGGCCGGGCGGCGCATTCTACGTCTTCGTCAAGGCCCCCTGGGGCACGGGGACGGAGTTCGCCACCGAGGCGGTCAAGCGCCGGGTGCTGACCATCCCGGGCAACGTCTTCTCCGAGCGCGACACCCACTTCCGGATCTCCTTCGCCGCGCCCGACGCGGTGCTCAAGGAGGCCGGTGCCATCCTCTGCGAGCTGGCCAGGAGCCGCTGAGCGCTCCTCGGGCACTCCTAACCGCTGCCATAGGGGAGCTTCCCGGGCAGGCAGGCCGTTTCGGCCGCCGTAAACCGCCTGATTCTTGGCCCTCCGTCTTGACATCGGGCTCTTCACCCGCTATAATGTTCACCGGACCCAACCGGCGGCGTACGGGGAGCTGCGCGTGAACGAGGCGCCGGACGAAGACCGGAACAAGCCGCCGCGCGGCCCCTGGAGCCTCGTGGCGACCAGTCTGGAGATGGCGGCCAGCATCGGCCTGGGAGTCGCCGCCGGCCTGTGGCTGGACCGGCAGTTGGGCTGGGCTCCCTGGGGCGTGATCGGCGGCGTGTTCCTTGGAACCTCCGTCGGCATCTACTTGGTGATGAAGGAGGCTGCGTGAGCAGAGCCCCGGCGCACAGTCTCCGGACCGGAACGGCGCTGCTCGTATTGGCCCTGGCGGCCGCAACGGCCATCGCTGCGGAAATCCACGGCGCACGCATAGCCATCTGGGTCGGCGCGGGCTGCGGGGCGCTCATCGGGCTGCTCGGGCACCTCTTCAACCTGCGGGCCGCCGCCCCGTCCCAGGCGGGTGGAATGACCGATCCCGCCGAGGTCCGCGACCGCGAGACGCGCCGCTGGGCGGCCTGGGGCCTGGGCCTGCTGGCCCGCTTCATCCTGCTCTTCCTGGCCGGCGCCGTCCTGTGGGCGGCCTGCTCCGCGGACTATCAGGCGGCCATGTTCAGCCTCCTGGCCGCCTACCTGACCCTGCACGCCTGGGAGATCGTCCGGCTCTGCCGGTGCGCGGCGGCGGTCGAGAAGGGTGGCGCCAGTGCCTGAGCACCCCGTCCACGACGGCGCGGTCAGCTACGAGCCGGCGGTCGGCCCGATGGAACACGCCGCCGACTACGCCCTGTTCGGGCTGGACGCCCAGGGCCAGTTCCGGACCAAGTCGGACATGTACTTCCATGGGCATCCGGTGGCCGGCTACGCCCCCAGGACCGTCGGCCCCTTCAAGCTCGAGTTCACCAAGCACATGCTGGACATGACCATAATCGCGACGCTGCTGGGCGTCGTGCTGGTGACCGTGGCCCGGCGGGTGCTCTACAACGTGCGTTCGGACCGCGCGCCGCACGGGCCGCTGGCCAACGCCGTCGAGGCCGGCCTGGTCTTCGTGCGCGACGACATCGTCAAGCCCATCGGCGGGCACCACCTGGCGCCCTTCGCGCCGCTGTACCTGACCTTCTTCTTCTTCATCCTGTTCTGCAACCTCTCCGGCATGGTGCCGGTGCTGTTCAAGGGGCCGACGTCCAACCTGGCCGTGACCGGCGCCCTGGCCATGACCGTGCTGGTCTTCCTGATGTTCATGGGCATCAAGCGCCAGGGCCTGGTGGGCTACTTCAAGAACCTGGTGCCTTCGGGCATCCCCTGGCTGCTGTGGCCCATGATCTTCGCCATCGAGTTCGTCGGCTCGCTGATGCGCTGCGGCGTGCTGGCCATGCGTCTCTTCGCCAACATGCTGGTCGGCCACCTGGTGCTGCCCAGCATCCTGGGGCTGGCCGTGTTCAAGCCCGGTGCCGCGGGCATGGCCGCCATGGGGCTGGTGGTGGGCGTGCCGCTGGCCCTGGGCCTCAGCGGCCTCGAACTGCTCATCTGCCTGATCCAGGCCTACGTGTTCACCATGCTCTCGGTGATCTTCACCAGCGCCGCGGTTCACCCGGAGCATTGAGGAGTTTTGGGATCGTCCCGCCGGGCGCGGCGGGACGGACGGGGAACGAAGGAGGAGTCAGAAATGGGCTGGGGCTTTGCACTTCTGGGGCTGGGCATCGGGATGGGTCTGGCCGTGGTCGGCGGCGGCCTGGGCATCGGGCGGCTGTCGGGTTCGGCGCTGGAGGGCGCCGCGCGCCAGCCGGAGATGCTCGGCGCGCTCCGGACCACCGCCATCGTGCTGGCGGCGCTGATCGAGGCCTTCACCTTCACGGCCATCATTCTGGCCTACGTGCTGGCCAACAGCTCCATGAAGCAGGCCGAGGGCGGCAAGTCCGAGTCCGCTCCGCCGGCCGCGGTCAGCACCGTCAAGTAGCCGCCGCTCCGGGTGCCCCCTCGTCGGAGGGGGCCGGGCCGGAGTGAGGGGTGCGAGGGAACAGGCATGAGCTTCGACGCTCAGGTAATGCTCTATACCGTCATCATCTTCCTGGCGCTCCTGGCGGTGCTCTGGCGCTTCGCCTGGGGCCCGCTGATGAAGGCGCTGGAGGAGCGTGAGCAGCGCATCGCCAAGCGGATCAGCGACGCCGAGGACCTCCGCCGGGCCGCCGAGGAGCGCTTCAAGGAGTACGAGCGGCGCCTGGCCGCCTGCAAGGAGGAGGCCGCCGCGATCATCGCCGAGGGCAAGCGCGACGCCGAGAAGGTCCACGAGGAGATCATGGCCGCGGCCCAGGCCGAGAGCGCCAAGGCCCTGGAGCGCGCCAAGCGGGAGA
The DNA here is from genome assembly GCA_022703445.1 of Planctomycetota bacterium. Classification (GTDB taxonomy): domain Bacteria; phylum Planctomycetota; class SZUA-567; order JAKLDR01; family JAKLDR01; genus JAKLDR01. The sequence goes on from JAKLDR010000032.1 coordinate 18,565, forward strand.
TCGTCCTGGCCAAGGAGGCCGCGGTCCACGACCTGCGCGAGCAGATGGTGGGCCTGGCCTCGGAACTGGCCGGGCGGGTCATCCGCCGCGAGGTCAAGCCGGACGACCACCGTCGGCTGATCGAGGAGGCCATGACCGAGGTCGAGAAGTCCATCAAGTGAAGGCCGGTAGGCGGGAATAAGGACGCAGCGGATGGCCCACAAGGACGCCGGAGTCAACCTGGCGGACATCTACGCCGAAGCGCTGCACGACGCGGCCTCGGCCGCCGGCGAGCTGCCGCGCATCGAGGCGGAGTTGCTGGCCTTCATGTGCGCGGTGATCCAGGATGACCGGGTCATGCGTTTCCTGGACTCGCCGGTGGTCCCGTTCTCCGACCGGCGCCGGGTGATCGAGTCGGCGCTGTCCGGCTTCCACCGCATCACCCGCAACTTCATCCTGGTTGTGGTCCAGCGCAACCGGGTGGAGCTGATCCCCGACATCGGCAAGGCCTTCCGGGACCACGCCAACCGGGTGGCCGGGATCGCCGAGTTCCGGGTGACCACCGCCGAGCGCCTCGAGCCGACCGACGCGCAGCGCCTCAGGGCGATGATCGAGAAGCGCCTGCGGCGCCCGGTCATCCTGGCCGAGGCGGTGCGCCCGGCGCTGATGGGCGGGATGATCCTGGAACACGAGGACTTCCGCTGGAACTGGTCCGTGGCCCAGCACCTGCGCCGACTGGTAGCGCACATGGGCCGGGAGCAGACCGGCGAGGCACTTTGGACGGAGTAGCTTAGGGAGCGATCCATGCGCATCAAAGCTGACGAGATGATCGGAGTCCTGCGGCGGCAGATACAGGACTACGATGCGAAACTGGCCGTCGAGGAGGTCGGCACCATAGTGGAGGTGGGCGATGGCATCGCCCGCGTCTACGGCCTGACCAACGTGATGGCCGGCGAGATGATCGAGTTCCCCAACGGCTCCTACGGCCTGGCCCTCAACCTCGAGGAGGACAACGTCGGCGTGGCCATCATGGGCCGCTACGACGACCTCAGGGAGGGCGACGTCGCCAAGCGGACCGCCCGCGTGCTGGAGGTGCCGGCTGGTCCGGCGCTGATCGGCCGGGTGGTCGATCCGGTGGGCCGGCCGCTGGACGGCAAGGGCCCGGTGCTCACCGACAAGCGCCGTCCGGTGGAGAGCCCCGCCCCGGGCGTGGCCGGCCGCCAGCCGGTCAAGCGCCCGCTCCAGACCGGGGTCAAGGCCGTGGATGCCATGATCCCCATCGGCCGTGGCCAGCGCGAGCTGATCATCGGCGACCGCAAGACCGGCAAGACGGCCATCGCCATCGACGCGATCATCAACCAGAAGGACGTGATCTGCGTCTACGTGGCCATCGGCCAGAAGGAGTCGACGGTGGCCGGGGTGGTCAAGACCCTGGAGGCCCACCACGCCCTGGACCACACCATCGTGGTCACCGCCGGGGCCTCCGATCCCGCGCCGCTCCAGTACCTGGCGCCCTACGCGGGCTGCGCCATGGCCGAGTACTTCATGTACGAGGAGGGCAAGGACACCCTCTGCGTCTACGACGACCTCTCCAAGCACGCCGCGGCCTACCGCGAGATGTCGCTCCTGCTGCGCCGGCCGCCTGGCCGCGAGGCCTACCCCGGCGACGTCTTCTACCTGCACTCGCGGCTGCTCGAGCGCTCGGCTAAGCTGGCCGAGAGGCACGTGATCGTCCCGGTGGCCAAGGCCGACCCGGTGACCGACAAGGACGCGGTCAACGGCAAGGTCTACATGGGCGAGACCGGCGCGCACTCCGCCGCCGCCGAGCTCAAGGGCATGCCCAATGCCGGCGGCTTCCGGTCGGCCCGCGTGGCCGGTTCAGGCGGGTCGCTGACCGCCTTCCCGGTGATCGAGACCCAGGAGGGCGAGGTCTCCGCCTACATCCCGACCAACGTCATCTCCATCACCGACGGCCAGATCTACCTGGTGCCCGACCTCTTCAACGCCGGCGTGCGGCCGGCGGTGGACGTGGGCATCTCGGTCAGCCGCGTGGGCGGCAACGCCCAGATCAAGGCCATGAAGAAGGTGGCCGGCACGCTGCGCCTGGACCTGGCCAGCTTCCGCGAGCTGGAGGCCTTCGCCCAGCTGGGCACCGAGCTCGACCCGGTGACCCAGAAGCAGCTCGACCGCGGTCACCGCATCGTCGAGCTGCTCAAGCAGCAGCAGTACGGGCCGATCGACGTGGTCGACCAGGTCATCGCCATCTACGCGGCCACCAAGGGCCTGATGGACGACATCCCGGTCAACGAGATCCGGGCCTTCGAGCGGGCGGTGGTCACCGAGATCCGCGACGCCCACAAGGAGATCGTCGAGGCCATCCGCAAGTCCGGCGCGCTCACCGACGAGACCGCCGGCCTGCTCGACAAGGCCATCGCCGAGTTCAAGGCCCGCCACGGCCAGGCCACCGACTGGGGCCGGACCCACGACGAAGGTTCGGCCCACCGGCGCAGAGGGGCGTAGGGACGGGCCATGGCTAACCCCCGGGCACTGCTCAAGCGGCGCGGGTCGGTCACCAACACCCGCAAGATCACCAAGACCATGGAGATGGTGGCCACCGCCAGGCTGGCGCGGGCCCACCAGGCCGCCGTGGCCGCGCGCCCCTACGCCCGGGGCCTGGAGGAGTTGATCGTCGGGCTGACCGCCGACTCCGACAGCCTGGCCCACCCGCTGCTCAGCGTCCGGCCCCGGCCGAAGAAGGCCGCGGTGCTGGTGATGACCTCGGACCGCGGGCTCTGCGGGGCGTTCAACTCCAACATCGCCCGCCGGGCCCGGGAGCTGCGTGCCGAGCTTGCCGGGCGCGGCTTGGAGGTCGAGTTCATGGCCCACGGGCGCAAGGCCGCCGCGGCCCTGAAGCGCGCCGGCTGGCCGGTGACCAAGGCCTATCTGGGCGTCTCCGACAAGCCGCTCTACGCCCGCGCCGACGAGATTGGGGGCGCGCTCATCTCCGGGTTCCTGGCCGGCGGCTTCGACGAGGTCCACGTGGTCTACAGCTCGTTCGCCTCGCGGACCGCCCAGGTGCCCTGCGCGGAGCAGCTGCTGCCCATGACCGCGCCCGGCAAGGGCGCGTCGGCCGGCGATGCCGGATCGAAGGGCCCGAGGGTCTGGTACCTGTTCCATCCCGGCTCCGGCCAGATCCTGTCCGCGGTTCTGCCCCTGGCGGTCAAGAACCGGGTCTTCTCGGCCATGCTCGAGACGACCGCCGGCGAGCACGCCGCCCGCCGACTGGCCATGAAGAACGCCACCGACGCGGCCGACGAGATGATCGGTTCGCTAACCCGGGCCTACAACCGCGCCCGGCAGTACAAGATCACCCAGGAGATCGCCGAGATCGTCGGCGGCGTGGAGGCGCAAGGATGACCGGGCGGGAGAAGCGCCTCCTGATCGTCGGCGCCGCGGTGGTGGCCGCGACGATCGCCGGGATGGTCTACTCTTCCATTCAGGACGGCCGGCAGTTGCGCCTGGAGGCCCTGGACCCGTTGCAGGACGCCAGGATCGAGAGACAGAAACGGCGCACGGAGGAATGCAGGGCCGCCATGATTAAGCTCGCCCAGGCGATGGAGACCTACTCCGACGGTGCCGGAACCATCCCGGTCCCGCGGAGTGACCCCGCGGTCGGAACCCAGAAGCAGGAACCATAAACATGGCCAACATCGGCAAGGTGGTTCAAGTCATCGGCAGCACGCTGGACGCGGAGTTCCAGCCCGAGAAGCTGCCGAACATCTACAACGCGCTCGAGATCAAGCTGCCCGACCGCAAGCTGGTCTGCGAGGTCGAGCAGCACCTGGGGCGAAACCGCGTCCGGGCGGTGGCCCTGGCTTCGACGGACGGGGTGGTGCGCGGCATGGACGCGCTCGACACCGGCGCCCCCATCGCCATGCCGGTGGGCAAGGGAGTGATCGGCCGGGTCATCAACCTGCTGGGCGAGCCGGTCGACGGCTGGGGCCCGCTGCCGGTCACCGAGCGCTGGCCGATCCACCGCCCGCCGCCGGAGTTCACCGACCTGTCGGCCGAGACCGAGATGTTCGAGACCGGCATCAAGGTCATCGACCTCCTGGCTCCGTACGTCAAGGGCGGCAAGACCGGCCTGTTCGGAGGCGCCGGCGTCGGCAAGACCGTGGTGATCATGGAACTCATCCACAACATCGCCATGAAGCACGGCGGCTACTCGGTCTTCGCGGGCGTGGGCGAGCGCACCCGCGAGGGCAACGACCTGTGGCTGGAGATGCGCGAGGCCGGGGTCATCAACGAGAAGGAGATCGACAAGAGCCGCGTGGCCATGATCTACGGCCAGATGAACGAGCCGCCCGGCGCGCGGCTGCGCGTGGCGCTCTCCGCCGTCACCGTGGCCGAGAGCTTCCGAGACCAGGAGGGCAAGGACGTCCTGCTCTTCGTCGACAACATCTTCCGCTTCACCCAGGCCGGCTCGGAGGTCTCCGCGCTCCTCGGGCGCATGCCCTCGGCGGTCGGCTACCAACCAACCCTGGCCACAGAAATGGGCGCCCTCCAGGAGCGGATCACCTCCACCCGGCGCGGCTCGATCACCTCGGTGCAGGCCATCTATGTGCCGGCCGACGATTACACCGACCCGGCCCCGGCCACGGCCTTCGCGCACCTGGACGCCACCACCAACCTCTCGCGCACCATCGTCGAGAAGGGCATCTACCCGGCGGTCGACCCGCTGACCTCGAAGTCCCGCATCATGGAGCCCCAGTACCTGGGCGAGGAGCACGTCGACGTGGCCCGCAAGGTGGTCGGCACGCTGCAGCGCTACAAGGACCTCCAGGATATCATCGCCATCATGGGCGTCGATGAGCTCAGCGAGGACGACAAGCTGATCGTCGCGCGCGCCCGCAAGATCGAGAAGTTCCTGAGCCAGCCCTTCCATGTGGCCGAGCAGTTCACGGGGCTGAAGGGCGCCTACGTCACGGTCAAGGAGACCGTGAAGAGCTTCTCCGAGGTGGTCGCCGGCAAGTGGGACCACCTGCCCGAGTCGGCCTTCTACATGGTCGGGACCATCGAGGAGGCCGCGGCCAAGGCCGAGCGGCTCAAGAAGGGAGCCTGACCGTGTCCGATGGTCCGGGCGCGACTTCGGCCGGAAGGGCCCTGCGCCTCCGCCTGGTCTCGCCAGCCCGCACGGTGTTCGAGGGCGAGGTCCGCTGCGTGGTGCTGCCGGCCTTCGACGGCGAGTGGGGCATACTGGCCAACCACGCCCCGATCGTGGCCGCCCTGGCCGTCGGCTGTCTGCGCCTCACCGCGCTGGACGGTTCCGGCCGCGCCTTCGCCGTTCGCGGGGGGTTCGCCGAGGTCCGGGACAACGTGGTCACGGTGCTGAGCCCGGAGTGCCTGGGCCCCGAGGAGGTATCGCCGGCCGGCGTCGACGCCGAGTTGGCCGGCCTCGAGGGCGGCGACACGTCCAAATCGGCCGGCGCCTGTCGGGACCGCGCCGCCCGGCTGGCCTGGGGCAAGGCTTGTCGGATAGTGCTGGGCGGAGGCAAGCGCGAGGGCGGAGCATAGGAGCAGCAGCCGGATCCGAGGCCGCAGCCGGCTGAGCGGCGTCCGTTCTCCTACCCCCCCTCGATCATCCCCCTGGCCGCGGTCAGTTCCCGGGCGATCCCTTCGGCGGTCGTGGCCGCCGCGCCGGGCGTGCCCTCCAGCAGCTTCCAGGTGTAGGTCTCGATGACGAAGAGATCGGTGTGCCCGCCGGCCATCGCCTCGGCCAGGGCCGGAGCGATCAGGCCGGCGGTCGTGCTCAGGCCGCCCACCGTCTCCGCGAAGATCGGCACGTGGAAGTGGATCCGGGCCTCGGAGAAGCCCTCCAGCCGCTCGCGGGACAGGGCCAGGAACTCGCCCAGGTCCGACCAGCGGAAGAGCAGTCTCCGCGACTCGTCCGTGGCCGAGACCTGGTGCAGGTAGACGGGCTCGTCGAAGGAGCGGAGCGCGGCCAGCCCCGCCCCGTTGCGCCCGGGATCGTCGAGCCGGAGCGCCGCCGAGACGTGCAGGCCGGCCACCGGGATGCCCTCGCGGGCATAGGCGCGGAGGTTCTCGGCGGCGTCCTCGAACATCACCGCCGCGTGGCAGAGGTCGAGGTTGACGGCCAGCCGCCGGCGGGCGACCGCCTCCTGGGGTCCGTGGAAGAGGCGCCTCCGGAAGAAGTCCACCGTGCCGGCCAGCGACTCGGCGGTGGTGAATGGTTCGGGCTCGAGGGCCAGGACCAGCTCCCGGCCGGTCTGGCGCGAAAGGTCGTCGAGCTGCTTGGCGCACTTGACCAAGTGGCGGGCGCAGTCCGCCTCGGCCTCCTCGGAGCAGGACGCGCAGCCCCAGCCGCGGTAAGTGCCGGTCAGGGTGGTCAGGACAGCCTTGGCGCCCTCGGGGAGGAGCGCGGCCACGGCGCGGGCGATCTGGAGCGTGGACTCCAGCCGGTGCGGGCTGGTCCAGTCCGGGGAGTAGATTCCGTCCTTGTAGATGCCCTTCCTCGGCGCGGAGATCGGGAATGCGTTGGCGCTGACGATGGCGGCCCCGGCCTCGCCGAGCGCGGTTCTGAGCTCCTCGAGGAGGTGCGGCCCCGCGCCGAACTCGCGGGCGGCCCGGGCGCTGATGCGCAGGGAGAGATTGAGCGGCTCGCCGGCGGGGAGGTGTTTGCGGACCGCGGCCACTTCGGTGCGCACCGCGGCGGCCAGCTCCGCGGCGCTCTCGCCGGCGTAGCAGTTGGTGGCGTAACCGAGGATGGGCTCTCTCATGGACGCTCCTGGCGGGGATTATAGCCCGGGGGGCGACAGGAACTCAACATCCAACACGCAACAGCCAACAGTCGACAACAAGGAGAGGGGCATCCTTGTTGTCGGCTGTTGGCTATTGGACGTTGGCTGTTGAAAGCTCGATGGCTTGGCCAGTTCAGGCGCCCTTGCTTTCCGGCGGAGCCTGGGGCGGCTTCTCTTCCTTGGGCTTCTCCGCCGGGCGCTTGGAGACCACCACCTCGCTGTGGCGGGCGACGAGCCCGGCCACCTTGTAGCCGGGGCGGATCTCCTCGAGGATGGTGCCATCGGGCAGCTCGGCGTTCGGAACGACCGCCTGGGGATGGTGCAGGTCGGGGTCCCAGGTCCCGGTATTGGCGATGCGCTCGGCGCCCTGGGCGGCCAGAGCCTTCTCGAAGGCGTCGCGGGCGGCCCTGACCCCCTCGACGAGGGGGTCGGGTTCCTTGGCGGCCAGAGCCTCTGACTTTCTGGCGGCCGCCTCCTCAGCGTGTCTGATCGCCAGGTTCAGGGCGTCGAACGCCGGCAGGAGCGCCTTGATGAAATCGCGCTTGATGCCCTGCGATGAGAGTGTCCGGTCGCGCTCGGCGCGCTTCTGGTAGTTGGCGAACTCGGCCCGCGTGCGCAGGTGCAGCTCGTTGGCTCTGGCCAGTTCGGCCTGCAGCTTGGTCAGTTGATCCGACGGATCCGACCGATCGGCCCGATCAGTCTGATCAGGCTCGGCGGGCGCCGGGGGTGCGGGCTCGTCACTCATGTTCGAAGTACTCCCTCAGGCGGTCGAAGAAGCCGCTGCCCTTGCCCGAACCGATCGGCGTGTTGGGCTTGGCCTCCACCTCGGAGAGCTGGCGGACGATCTCCTCCTCTCGGCGGCCGGGCTTCTCCGGGACGTGCACCACGACGCGGACCAGCAGGTCGCCGCGCTCCCCGGAGGAGATGTTGGGGAAGCCCTGTCCGCGCATGCGCAGGATCTGCCCGCTGGGCGTGCCCCGGGGCACCTTCAGCCGGTTCTTGCCATCGAGGGTGGGGACCTCGATGGTCGAGCCGAGCACCGCCTGGCTGTAGCTGACCGGCATCTCCAGGATGACGTCGTCGCGGTGCCGCACGAAGAACTCGTGCGGCTGGACGTGGACGACCACGTAGAGGTCGCCGTTCGGGCCGCCGCCCTCGCCGCTCTCCCCCTCTCCGGAGAGGCGCATGCGTGTGCCGTCCTCGATGCCCGCGGGGATGCGCACCTCGATGCGGGCGCTCTCCGGGACGGCGCCGGTGCCGCGGCACTTGGCGCAGGGGTCGCGGTTCTCCTCTCCGCGCCCGCCGCACCGCGGGCATGCCGTCTGCATGGTGAAGAAGCCCTGCCGGCTGACCACCGAGCCGTGGCCCTGGCAGTAGGAGCATTTCTCCGGATGGCTGCCCGGCCGGGCGCCGCTGCCCCGGCACTCCGGGCAGGCGCGGGCGCGGCGCAGGTCGATGGTCCGGCTTCCGCCCTTGGCGGACTCCAGGAAGGGGATGGACAGTTCCACCTGGAGGCTGGCCCCCCGCTGCTGGCCGTACCCGCCCCCGGCCGCCCCGCCGGCGAAGATGTCCTCGAAGATGCTGCCGAAGCCTCCGGGAGCGCCCCGCCCGGCCCGGCCGCCGCGCATGCCGCCGAAGATTTCCTGGAAGGCCGCGTAGATGTCCTCCGCGTTGGAGAAGTGCGGTCCGCCGGCGGCCCCGCCCAGGCCCTCGCGGCCGAACTGGTCGTAGCGCCGGCGCTTCTCGTCGTCGCGCAGGACCTCGTAGGCCTCGGCGGCCTCCCGGAACTTCTCCTCGGCCTCCTTGTTGCCCGGATTGCGGTCCGGGTGGTGCTGCATGGCGAGCTTGCGGTAGGCCTTGCGAATGTCGTCCGGCGAGGCGTCGCGGGCGACGCCCAGGATCTCGTAGAAATCGCGCTTGGCTGCGCCGGCCATGGCCGTTCCTCAGATTGAACGGGGGGCGGCTTGCCGGCCGCCCCCCGCGATTTTCACTGGCTGTTCGGGGGCCGCCCGACCTAGCGGACGGCGCCCTCGGCGGCCTTGCCGACCGCGTCGTCATCCTTGGGCAGTTCGGTGATGGCGGTCTCCATGGTGAGCAGCAGGCCGGAGACGCTGGCGGCGTTCTCGATGGCCAGCCTGGTCACCTTGCGCGGATCGATCACCCCGGCCTTGACCAGGTCGGTGTACTCGCCCTTGGAGGCGTCGTAGCCGTAGGAGCCCTTGCCATTGCGGACCTTGTCGACGATCACGCCGGCGTCGGCGCCGCTGTTGGCGGCGATGGTCATCAGCGGCCAGGCCAGGGCCTTCTTGATGATGTCCGCGCCGAACTTGGCGTCGCCCTCGAGCGACTTGCGGACCTTTTCCACGGCGTCCTCGCAGCGGATCAGGGCCACGCCGCCGCCAGGGACGATGCCCTCCTCGGCCGCGGCGCGCGCGGCGTGCAGGGCGTCTTCGACGCGGGCCTTCTTCTGCTTCATGTCCACCTCGGTGGCTGCGCCGACGTTGATCTTGGCGACGCCGCCGGAGAGCTTGGCCAGCCGCTCCTCGAGCTTCTCGCGGTCGTAGTCCGAGGTGGTGGTCTCGATCTGCTTGCGGATCTGGGCGATCCGGGCCTGGATGTCCTTCTTGTTGCCGGCGCCCTCGATGATGGTGGTGTTGTCCTTGTCGACCTTGATGCTCTTGGCACGTCCCAGGTCGCCGATCTTGACCTGTTCGAGCTTCAGTCCCAGGTCCTCGCTGATGAACTTGCCGCCGGTCATCACGGCGATGTCCGAGAGCATGGCCTTGCGGCGGTCGCCGAAGCCGGGGGCCTTGACCGCGCAGCAGTTGAGCACGCCGCGGATGCGGTTGACCACCAGGGCGGCCAGGGCCTCACCCTCGATCTCTTCGGCGATCACCAGCAGGGGCTTGCCGGTCTGGGCGACCTGCTCGAGGACCGGGAGGAACTCGCGGATGTTGGCCAGCTTCTTCTCGTAGATCAGGATGAGGGCGTCGTCCAGGACGGCCTTCATCTCGGTGGGCTTGTTGACGAAGTAGGGCGAGAGGTAGCCCTTGTCGAACTCCATGCCCTCGACCACCTCGACGTGGGTGTCCAGCCCCCGGCTCTCCTCGACGGTGACCACGCCGTCCTTGCCCACGGCCTCGAGGGCGTCGGCGATGATCTTGCCGATCTCGGGGTCGTTGTTGGCGCTGATCGAGGCGACCGAGGTGATGTCCTCCTTGGTCTTGCAGGGCTTGGACAGCCCCGCGAGCTCGGCGGCCACCGCGGCCACGGCCATGTCGATTCCGCGCTTGAGCTCGACCGGATTGTAGCCGGCGGCCACCGCCTTGAGGCCCTCGGTGTAGATGGCCTCGGCGAGCAGCGTCGCCGTGGTGGTGCCGTCGCCGGCGGTGTCGGAAGTCTTCGAGGCCACCTGCTTGACGAGCTGCGCGCCCATGTTTTCGAACTTGTCGGGCAGCTCGATCTCCTTGGCCACGCTCACGCCGTCCTTGGTGACGGTGGGCGCGCCGAAGGACTTGTCCAGGACCACGTTCTTGCCCGTCGGGCCGAGCGTGGCCTTGACCGTCTTGCTCATCTTGACGATGCCGGCGAGGACCTTCTGTCTCGCGGCATCCTGGTAGAGAAGTTGCTTGGCCATCTAAGGGCTCCTAGCTAGAGTGTGCGTGAACGGCCTGGCCGTGTGCGACGGTCAGAACCGGGCCAGGATGTCGTCCATCCTGACGATGACCACCTCGTCCCCGTCCAGCTCGACCTCGTTGCCGGAGTACTTGCCGAAGAGGACGGTGTCGCCGGCCTTGACTTCCATGGCGGCGCGCTTGCCGTTGTCGAGGAGCTTCCCCGGGCCCACGGCCAGGACCTCGCCCTTCTGGGGCTTCTCCTTGGCGCTGTCCGGCAGGACGATGCCGCCGGCGGTCTTCTCCTCGGCCTCCAGCCGCTTGATCACGACGCGGTCGTCCATCGGGTTGAGGCTGATCTTGTTCTTGGCCATCTGAACTACCTCCGTATGTCAAACGGCGGCTAGAAGCCGCCCATCCCACCCATGCCGCCCATTCCACCCATCCCGCCCATGCCACCCATTCCGCCCATGCCGCCCATGCCGCCAGGGCCGCCTCCGGCCGGGGCCGCGGGCTTCTTCTCGGGGAGGTCGGCGATCATGGCGTCGGTGGTCAGCAGCAGGCCGGCCACGCTGACCGCGTTGGTCAGGGCGCTCTTGGTGACCTTGGCCGGATCGATGATGCCGCCGGCGATCAGGTCGCCGTACTCGCCGGTGCGGGCGTTGTAGCCGAACCCGGCCTTGCCCTCGCGGACCTTGTTGACCACCACCGAGCCGTCCACGCCGGCGTTCTCGGCGATCTGGCGGGCCGGGGCGCTGACCGCGCGGGCCAGGACGTCCACTCCGACCTTCTCGTCGCCGGAGGCCTCGACTTTGGCGATGGCCGCCGAGGCGCGGATCAGGGCCACGCCGCCGCCCGGCACGATGCCGCTCTGGATGGCCGCCTGGGTCGACTTGTGGGCGTTCTCGACGCGGGCCTTCTTCTCCTTGAGCTCGCTCTCGGTGGCCGCGCCCACGTTGATCTGGGCGACGCCGCCGGTGAGCTTGGCCAGGCGCTCCTGGAGCTTCTCGCGGTCGTAGTCGGAGGTGGTGGTCTCGATCTCGCGGCGGATCTGCTCGGCCCGGGCCTTGATGGCCTTGGGGTCGCCGGCGCCCTCGATGACCGTGGTGTTGTCGGCGTCGACCCGGACCTTCTTGGCCTGGCCCAGGTCCTTGATCTGGATGTTCTTGGGGTCCTGGCCCAGGGCCTCGAAGAAGGCCTTGGCGCCGGTGAGCGTGGCGATGTCGTCGAGCATGGCCTTGCGGCGGTCGCCGAAGCCGGGGGCCTTGACCGCGCAGCACGGCAGGATGCCGCGGAGCTTGTTGACCACCAGCGTGGCCAGGGCCTCGCCCTCGATGTCCTCGGAGATGATCAGGAGCGGCCGGCCCGCCTTGCTGACCTTCTCGAGGAAGGGCAGGAACTCCTTGACCGAGGAGATCTTCTTCTCCCAGACCAGGATGAGGGGCTTGTCCAGCTCGGCGACGAGCTCCTCCTGGCTGGTGGCGAAGTGCGGGGAGAGGAAGCCGCGGTCGAACTGCATGCCCTCGACCACGTCCACCGAGGTCTCGGCGGCCTTGCCTTCCTCGACGGTGATCACGCCCTCCTCGCCGACCCGGCCGATGGCGTCGGCGATCATCTTGCCGATCTCGGCGTCGTTGTTGGAGGCCACCGCCGCGACGTGGGCGATGAGGTCCTTCTTGCCCTTGACCGGCACGGCCATGTCGTCGATGGCCTTCAGTGCCGCGGTCAGGCCCTTCTCCAGGCCCTTCTTAACGGCCGCCGGATTGGCTCCGGAGATCACGTTCTTGAGACCCTCGAGGTAGACGGCCTCGGCCAGCACCGTGGCGGTGGTGGTGCCGTCGCCGGCGTCGTCGGAGGTCTTGGAGGCCGCCTCCTTGATCATCTGGGCGGCCATGTTCTCGAAGGGGTTCGAGAGCTCGACCTCCTCAGCCACGGACACGCCGTCCTTGGTTATGTTCGGAGCTCCCCAGGACTTGTCCAGAACCGCGTTGCGCCCTCTCGGGCCCAGGGTCACCTTCACCGCCCTGGCCATCTTGGAGACGCCTTCCTTCATGGCATCCCAGGCCTGGCGGTCAAAGGCCAGTTGCTTTGCCCCCATGCTCCACTTCCTCCCAAGAAAAAAGAAAGCTAAACCCGACTTACCACGCCACAAATCGCGGATGCGATCGGCTGGGCAGTCGCAACGACTGTGCCAATTCTAGCCATCGGGTTCGTGCCCGCAAGTCACTGTCGGGCAATGTCTTTTGGCGCCCAAACCGCCGCCAGGGAGCCTTGCACAGGTGCAACCGGTGCCAAAATGGCCGTTCAGAGCGTCCGATCAGTCAAAATGACTCTGACTTGAAACCGCACGGTTCCCGGGTAGCCTTGCGGAAATGAAGATCTCCGACCCCTACCAAGCGGTTCCCGGCGGCGTCTGGCTGCGGGGCAACCTGCACACCCACAGCCGGGCCTCCGACGGCTACGCCCCGCCGCAGGAGATCGTCGCCGCCTACGCGGCACTGCATTACGACTTCCTGGCGCTCTCCGACCACGACGTGGCTCCGGCCTACGCCGGGCTCGACCCGCACGGCCTGGTGCTGGTCCCGGCCAGCGAGGTCTCGGCCGGGGGCCAGCACGTCCTGGCGGTGGGCTGCAGCGCGCGGATCGAGCCGGAGCCCGAGCGCCAGAAGGTCATCGGGGCGATCGCCTCCGCCGGCGGGCTGGCCGTCCTGTGCCACCCCAACTGGGGCCGGGACTTCAACCACTGCCCCATGGAGGAGCTGGCCAGGCTGACCGGCTACGCCGGCATCGAGGTCTTCAATGGCAGCATCATCGAGGACCCGGGCAGCCCGGTGGCCTCCGACAAGTGGGACCGGCTGCTGTCGGCCGGCCGGCGGGTCTGGGGCCTGGCCACCGACGACATCCACTTCCCCATCCAGCGCGGCCGCGGCTGGTGCGCGGTCCGCGCCGCCGCCCGGACGAGCGAAGCGGTGCTGGCCGCCCTGCGCGCCGGAAACTTCTACGCCTCGAGCGGCGTGGCCATCGCGGAGATCGGCCTGCGCGGCAGCGAACTGCGGGTGGTCGCGCCCGACGCCGAGAGCATCGCGGTGATCGGCAAGCACGGCTCGCGCCTGGCCTGGGCCGAGGCTCCCGAGCTGGCCTGGGACGCCGCCGAGTGCCAGAGCCCCTACTTCCGGGTGGAGTGCCTGGGCCGCGCCGGCACCATGGCCTGGAGCCAGCCGTTCTTCGTGGGCAATTAGGACCCCGTACCGCCGATCCGACACAGCCCCTGCATCGCTGCTGCCAATTCCCGCACGTAGCTCCGGGCCCGGCCCACTTCCTCAAAGCCCATCCGACGGTACAGCTTCCAGGCCGGCCGCTCCGCGTGGGTCGTCAGGTACATCTCGGTGGCCCCGGCCCGGCGGGCGCGGTCGACCTGGGCGAGCAGCAGCGCCGAGCCCAGCCCTGTCCCCCGGCAGGCGGCTTCCACGCCTAGCCACGCCAGGAACGCGGCTCCCGGAACCTCCCGCCCCAGCAATCGGGCCGGGACCATCCTGGCTTCGCCGACGACGGACCCGTCCGCGGCCGTCAGGCGGAGCGTCACCGACAGGCCCTCACCATCCTGCAGGAGCAGGAAGCCGGGCGGGATCGGCGGAGGTTCCCCCGGCGGTGGGATCGCCAGGCGGAAGAGGAACCGCTCCTGGGCGCCCCAGTCCGGGCCGCGGGGCACGGCGAAGCCCCGGCCTTCGAGGAAGGCCACGATCCGCCGCCGGTCGAGCGGCAGCATGCCCGTGCCGAAGGGAGTGAGCTGGGCCATCCCCCCGAACTCGGGGAAGGCGTAGACGCGTCGCGCGCGGAGGGCGCCGCTCGAGCCGAGGAGCGCGTCCGCGGCGGCCTCGTCGGCCAGCACCAGCCACGAGATGACCAGGTCGCCCGGCAGCAGGTTGCCGAACTCCATGGGGGAGGACGACGCCGGGGCTCTCCCCCATCCGGCGGCGGCAGCCAATCGGCCGGCCACGAATGCCCCCCGGACTGCCGCGCCCTCCAGGCGACCACAGCAGGCGGCCAGCGCCCCGGCCGGGGCCGGTGTCTCGGCGGTGACGAAGAGACTGCGCCCATCGGCCCCGGCGTTCCAGAGCCTCAGGACGTCCTCAGTGTGAGCGTCCTCCAGGTTGCGGATCTCATGGCGCACAGCCGTCGTCACGAGCCCGTCCTCGCCCGGACGCCGAGCGCCTCGAGCCGGTCCAGCCAGGCGCCCGCCGTCGGAGCCTCGGTCATGCCCAGCTCCGGATAGGGGGCGGTCGCCATCCCGAGGGCGGCGTGCTTGCCGCCGGCCAGCGGGTGATAGGGCAGGACCTCCACCGCCTCGACGTCCGGCAGGCTCTCGACCAGCATCGCCACGCTCCGGAAGTGAGCCGCGCTGTCGTTGAAGCCCGGGACCAGCGGCAGGCGCAGTCGGAGGCGCGCGCCGCCCGCGCCCAGCCGGCGAAGGTTGTCAGCGATGGGCCCGAAGGGCACGCCGGTCAGCTCCGCGTGGCGCTCCGGCTCGGCCTTGAGATCGAAGAGGAACAGGTCGACCAGCGGCCGGAGCCGCTCCAGGACCTCCGGGGCGCACCACCCGGAGGTCTCCACGGCGCAGTGCAGCCCCTCGGCCCGCGCCGCCTTCAGGAGCGCGGTCGCGAACTCCGGCTGGGCGGCCGGCTCGCCGCCCGAGAGGGTCAGGCCGCCACCGGAGCTCCCGTAGAACTCGCGGTCCCGGAGGACTTCCGCCATGACTTCGGCGGCCGATGCGCGTCGGCCGACCGCTTCCAGGGCGCGCGCCGGGCAGGCCGCGGCGCAGCGCCCGCAGGCCCGGCAGGACTCGCGGTCGAGGCGGTGGGCGCCGCCATCGAACCGGTGCGCCCCGTGCGGGCAGGCCTCCAGGCAGGCCCGGCAGCCGACGCAGAGCCCCGGCCGGAAGAAAAGCTCCGGCTCAGCCCGCCGCGACTCGGGGTTGTGGCACCACCGGCAGCCGAGCGGGCAGCCCTTCAGGAAGACGGTTGTGCGGATGCCCGGCCCGTCGTGGATCGAGAAGCGCTGGACGTCGAAGATCGTCCCGGTCGGGCCGGCTCCGGAGTCAGCCATGGGCGCGCCTGCGGATGATGTCGTTCTGGACCTCCGGGCTGAGGGCCACGAAGTAGGCCGAGAAACCGCTGACCCGCACGACCAGGTCGCGGTGCTTCTCCGGCTCCCGCTGGGCGGTCAGCAGCGTCCGGTTCCCGGTGAAGTTGAACTGCAGCTCCGGGATCCGGTTCCGGACAAAGAAGTGCGTGAGGGCGGCGAAGCGCGCGGCGCCGGGCTCGCCCCGGAAGTGCTCCGGCTCGAACTTCATGTTGATGACGCTGCCGGTCAGCACCCGGCGGTAGTCGGGCGCGGCCACGGAGCGCAGGAAGGCGGTCGGGCCCCTCTCGTCCCGGCCGAAGTAGGGGCTGGCCGCGTCGGAGAGCGGCGTCCCGGCGCGGCGGCCGTCGGGCGTCGCCCCGGTCTCCCGGCCGGCGGGGATGTTGCTGACGTTGGCGGCCATGGCGGCGACGAAGCGCCCGCCGTCGACGGTCCGGTGCTTTAGGCACTCGTCGGCGGCCCAGCCCACCAGCTCGGCGGCGATGGCGTCGACGTACGGATCGTCATTGCCGTACTTGGGGGCGCGGTTGAGGAGCATCTGCCGCAGCGGCTCGAAGCCGGCGAAGTCCGCATCGAGCGCGGCCAGCAGGGTTTCTAGGGGGATCCGGGCCTCCTCGAAGACCAGCCTCCGAACCGCCGCGAGCGAGTCGGCCAGCGTGGCCAGGCCCATGACGGCGATGCCGTGGAAGCGCCGGTACTCCGCGCCGCCGGCGTTGATGTCCCGGGCCCGGCCGATGCAGTCGCGGGTCAGGGCCGACAGGAACGGGTCGGGGAAGCGCTCCGGCGGGAACCTGGCGATGTGGGCGTTGACCGCGGCGGCGTGGGCGGCGAGGCCCGCGGCCAGCTCCGCGCGGAAGAGCTCCCGGAGTCTCCCGTAGGACCGCTCCGGCTCGAGCCGGAGCCGGCCCAGCGCCCGGAGCAGGCCCAGCGGGGCGTTGAAGCGGCTGTCCGACCAGGCCTGCTGCCGGCCGGCCAGCATGGTCTCGATGCAGCCGACCATGCAGTGATCGCGGGCGACCTCCGCGGGGATGCCGGCCTCGGCCAGGCCCTCGAGCAGCACGTGATCGTTGAAGATCGCCGGGAAGCCCACGCCGGTGCGGACGACCTCGAAGCCCGCGCGGTGGAAGCGCTCCGGCGAGCCGTCGTGGAAACGGGCGCTCAGGTTGGTGTGCGGAGAACGCACCAGGGCGGTGGCCTCCAGGCAGAGGTAGCTCAGTTCGTTGGTCGCGTCCATGCCCTCGGGCGTGAGCCCGCCGATGCAGATGTTGGTGACCTCGCCGAGCTCCTCCATCCGCACCCAGAGGTGGCAGAGCAGGTCGAGGGCCGCCTCCCGGGACAGGCGGCCGGCGGCCAGGTCGCGCTCGTAGAAGGGCCGCAGGTACTGGTCGAGCCGCCCCAGGGCCATGGCGTAGCGGCCCTCGCTGACGAAGGCCAGGTGGGTCAGCCAGACCAGCTGCAGGGCCTGCCGGAAGGTCTGCGGCGCGGGGCCGGCCACGGCCTCCAGGCACCCGGCCATCTCCCCATCGCCGCGCCGCCGGGCGTCGTCGGCGTGGCGCCGGACGAAGCCCCTGAAGGCTTCCAGGCAGATGCGAACCGACTCCAGGAAGGTCCGATCCCCGGGGGCGCGGTGCTCCGCCAGCGAGCGCTGGACGCGATCCAGGTATCCGTCGATCCCGATGTTCAGGAGCGTCGGGTAGTCGGCCAGGCTGTGGTCGAAGCCGGCCAGGAAGTCGCGCTGGCCGCGCGCGTCGTGCTCGGCGGCCGCGGCCGCCAGGTCCGCCTCGCTGGCGCCGTCCGGCGGCCCGTCGGCCAGGAAGCTGCGCCGGCTGCCGCAGACCCTCTCGCCGGGATAGGAGAAGAGCTCCGCGCTCTCGAGCACGCCCTGGAAGGCCCGGGCCCGGACCAGCGGCTCGGCCTCACCGCCGTGCCGCCGGTAGGCCAGCGCCCGCCAGTACTTGCGCAGGTCGCGGCGCGGCGGCTTGGCCCTGGCCGCGCGCATCCGCTCGAGGATGCACTGCCACCCGTTCATCGCGGCACCAGCACCGCCTTGACGGCCCGGCCCTCGGCCGCGGCGGCAAGCGCGGCGGCGGCCTCACCGACCGGATGCCGGTGGGTGATGCAGGCCGCGAAGATCCTCTGCAGGCCGCGGTCCGCGGCCAGGAAGCGCAGGTACGCGCCGACGTCGGCGAGCTTGTATTGCCCGCTGCCGACGATCCTGATGGCCTTGAAGGTAATGAGCTGCGGCTGGATCTCGACTCCGCCGCTGCTTGAGTACTGCCCGGGGACGATGTAGCGCCCGAGGGTGCGCACCAGATTCAGGCCTTCGGGAATGGCCGTGGGCGCGCCGCTGGCTTCGAAGACCACGTCGGCGCCGTCGCCGCGGCCTAGCCTGGCGGCCAGGGCCCGGACGGCCTTCAGCCGCGCGGGCGCATCCACCTTGCGGTAGTCGAGGACTAGCCGGGCCCCGAGCCGCCGGGCGAGCTTCATCCGCGCCGGGTTCGAGCCCGAGCCGATCACCACCACGACGCAGCCGGCGCGCGCCGCCCAGGCCGCGGCGAAGAGCCCCACCGGGCCGCTGCCCTGCACCACGACCAACTCGCCGCGGCGGAGGTTCCCGGCGAAGTCGAAGGCCCGGATGGCCGTCGGGCCGGCGCAGGGGAAGGCGGCCGCGGCGTCGAGGTCCACCCCGCGCGGGATCCTGACCAGGTTCCCGGCGGGGCTGTGCAGCTGTTCGGCGAAGCCGCCGTGGAAGTGCGGCGCCTCGCCGGGGTCGCGCAGGTAGGTGACTCCGAAGGCCAGGCAGCTGGCGGTCTCGCCCCGCCGGCAGTTGAAGCACCGTCCGCAGGGCCGGGCCACGCAGGCGATGGCCCGGTCGCCCTGGCGGAGCCTCAGGCCCAGGCCGTCGCGCAGCCGGGGGGAGCCCAGCGCCTCGACCGCGCCGATGAACTCGTGGCCCAGGATCAGCTCCCGGCCGGGCAGGGCCAGACGACCGGCCAGGATGTGCACGTCCGTCCCGCAGATGCCGCTGCGCAAGAGCCGGAGCCGAACCTGGCCGCGCTCCGGAGGCAGGACCGGGTAGCTGCGGATTGCCAGGCGGCGCCTGGCGGCTAGGAACACCGCGGCTTCAGCCCCGTAGCCTTTGTATACTCGTGTCGGCATGACTCCTCCCCGTGGCGCATGTCCCAGGATCTTGTTTGCCCATCTTCCGGCAGTTCAGAATACCCCGAATGACGACCGCCGACAATGGACACACTGGCAAACATGTTGTATAATCCTGCACGCTCGAAAGGGGGCGAGGGATGACCGCAGACAACCACGCTTCCGGCCCGGTTGTGCGCAACGCCTGGCCTCCGCGCAGCGGCCTGCCGACGCTCCTGGCCGCGGTCTGCGGCCGATGGACCCACGCCGGGCTGAGCGGCCGGATCGTGCACCCGTGCTGGGTGCTGGACTACTGCTTTGAGCCCGCCGGCATCTGCCGGGTGGGCCGCCCCGCGCGGGCCTGGAAGGAGCGGCCGGCCCGGGTCGGCCACCTCTATCCGCCCGGCTGCCCCTACTGGGAAGACACCCGATCGGTCCGCAGACGGCTCCACGGCGCCTACATCACCTTTCTGGGCGGCGAGGCCGCTGGTCTGGGCGCGCTGGTCGCCAACCGCTGTGGCTACGCCCGGATCCTCGACCCTGAGGATCTGCTGGGCGCCCGGCTTCGGCAGACCGCCGAGGCCGGACAGGCTGGCGGAGAGGCGGGGTTCTGGCCGGCGCAGGCCGGGCTGTATGCCCTGATCGGACTGCTGCTGGGCGCCGAGCGCACCGGCGAGGAGGTCTGGCGGCTCGGCGGAGCGGCGGGCGCTCCGGCCGAACCGTCCCTGGGCATGTCGGTCCGGGCCTATCTCGAGGAGCATCTGACCGAGCCGGTGGCGCTGGCCGAGATCGCCGAGCACCTCGGGGTGAGCGTGTCCTCGCTATCGCACCGCTACAAAACTGAGACCGGCGAGACGCCCATGGCGGCGCGCTCGCGGCTGGCCCTCAACGCGGCCAGGGCCCTGCTCCTGAAGGGCGCGGCGCTCAAGCAGATCGCCGCCGAAACCGGTTTCTGCGACGTTTACCACCTCTCCAAGGCCTTCAAGCGCGCGGAGGGACTCTCCCCGCGGGCCTGGCTGAAGTCCCTGGCCGGCGGACTCCGGCCGTCTCCGCCTTGACAGCCCTCCTGCGCGCAAATACGATTCCGAGGTGACGACGGCGGCTTCTGTGTACGGAGCTCCGCGCCAGTTTGTAATTGGCGCACTCCAGGCCGCCGGCTATGCTCTCAGCGGACGGAGATCCCGGAGAGGCAGCCCGGCGGGCTGCCCCGGAGGCTCCGAGGAGGCCGGGCCATGAGCAACCTGGAATGGGTCTTCCTGATCTGCGCGGTGGTCGGCGGCACGGTCTTCGTCCTGAAGCTTCTTCTGCAGCTCTTCGGAGCCTCGGTCGAGCACGCCGACTTGGCGGTCACCCATGACGTGGATGGTGGCGATGCCGACGCCAGCTTCAAACTGCTGTCGCTGCAGAGCATCACCGCCTTCCTGCTGATGTTCGGGCTGACCGGCTTCGTGATGCTCAGGCACGCGGGGCTGCACCCGGGCTGGTGTGTGCTTGGCGGGGCGGCCTCCGGGTGCCTCATGGTGGTGCTCATCGGCTGCGTCTTCAAAGGGTTCATGCGGATGCAGTCCAGCGGCACGCTCGATCTGCGCAACGCCGTGGGCCAGGAGGGCACCGTCTACCTGCGCATCCCGCCGGGGGGCACCGGCAAGGTCCAGATCCCGGTCCAGGGGCGCCTGCTCACACTGGACGCGGTCTCGGATGCCAGGGAAGAGCTCAAGTCCGGGGAGCGGGTCAAGGTGGGCGAGGTGGTCAGCGGCGGCGTCCTCAAGGTGGGCAAGGCCTGAGGGCCGGTCCTCAGCCGGGGCGGCCCGCTGGCCGGGATTGAAAGGGAGAAGGCCATGGAATTGGTGGTGCCGGTAATTGTCGCGGTAATCATCCTCTTCTTCTTCGTGCTGTTCCTGGCCAGCCGCTACAAGCGCTGTCCCTCCGACCGCATCCTGGTGATCTACGGGAAGGTGGGCCAGGGCCAGGCCGCGAAGTGCATCCACGGCGGCGGCCAGTTCATCTGGCCGGTCTTCAACGACTTCTCGTATATCAGCCTGACGCCGATGACCATCAGCATCCCATTGCAGAACGCGCTGTCGATGCAGAACATCCGTGTGAACGTGCCCAGCACCTTCACCGTCGGCGTGAGCACCAACCAGGCGATCATGAACAACGCCGCCGAGCGGCTCCTGGAGCTGCGGCCCCAGGAAATCGAGGCCATGGCCCGGGAGATCATCTTCGGCCAGCTGCGCCTCACCGTGGCCTCGCTGACCATCGAGCAGATCAATCAGGACCGGGAGAGCTTCCTGGAGGCCATCCGCAAGAACGTCGAGCCCGAGCTCAACAAGATCGGCCTGTATCTCATCAACGTCAACATCACCGACATCACCGACGAGTCGTCCTACATCGACTCGATCGGCAAGAAGGCCGCCGCCGAGGCGGTCAACAAGGCCCGCGTGGACGTGGCCGAGCAGGAGAAGAGCGGCGCCATCGGCGAGGCCAACGCCACCCGGGAGAAGGTGGTTCGCGTGGCCGAGGCCGCGGCCGAGGCCGAGAAGGGCAAGAAGAAGGCCGAGGCCGACCGGCGCGTCTACGTCCAGGGCCAGGAGACGTCCGCCGCCGTCGGCGAGGCCGAGGCGGTCCGCGAGAAGGACATCAAGGTCGCCGAAAACACCGCCGCGGCCGAGAAGGGCAAGAAGCGCGCCGAGGCCGACCGGCGCGTGTACGTCCAGGCCCAGGAGGCCACCGCGGTGACCGGCGAGAACACCGCCAAGGTCCAGATCGCCGACACCAACGCCGAGCTGGCCGTCAGGCAGGCTGCGGCGCAGCAGAAGGGCGAGGTGGCCAAGCGCCTGGCCATGGTCGAGATCCAGAGGGCCCAGTACAAGGCCGAACAGGAGCGCCTGACCGCCGAGGAGGTCGTCCAGAAGGAGATCGAGAAGCGCAAGATCGAGATCGCCGCGGAGGCCGAGGCCGAGAAGACCCGCCGCGAGGCGCGGGGCGTGGCCGACGCCATCCTCATGAAGTACGAGGCCGAGGCCAAGGGTGTCAAGCAGGTCCTGGAGAGCAAGGCGGCCGGCTACCTGTCGCTGGTCAAGGGCTGCAACGGCGACGCCAAGGCCGCGGCGACGCTGCTCATGGTCGAGAAGATCGAGCACATCGTCGAGCGCCAGGTGGAGGCGATCCGCAACCTCAAGATCGACAAGGTCACCGTCTGGGACACCGGCGGCGGGGCCGACGGCAAGGGCGGCTCCTCGACCGCCAACTTCGTCTCCAGCCTGGTCAAGAGCCTGCCGCCGCTTCACGAGGTGGCCGGCATGGCCGGGGTGGAGCTGCCCGGGTACCTGGGCAAGATGGTTGACGGCAAGACCGTCCCTCCGGAGGCCGGCGGCAAGGCGTAGGCGGAGGGCGCGTTCATCTCATCCTCGGGGGCACGGCTCGCCGTGCCCCCGAGCGTTGTCGGGTAGCAGGGGGCAGCGGCATGCTGCTCCCCTGCAGGAGGAAGACTGATCCATGGCCGCCCCCCGGAACTACGCGAAGGACATCCTGGCCAGGACGCTGGGCGGCAAGGCCCCCGAGGCCCGGGCCGCCGACCTGCGGCCCCGGCCGCCGTCGCGCGATCCGCTGCCCCCGCACCTGCCGGCCGGCTCGGTCCACACCGCCGAGGCGGTGGAGAAGCGCCGCCGGCTGCTGGCCGCCCAGGGCCTGTCCACCGACCGGCTCTCCGGCAACGGCGCCGAGCCCCGGCCGGAGGACCTGGCCGGCAACATCGAGAACCTGGTCGGTTTCGCCCGGCTCCCGGTGGGCGTGATCGGCCCGCTGCGGGTCAACGGCGCCAACGCCAGCGGCGACTTCTATGTGCCGCTGGCCACCACCGAAGGCGCGCTGGCGGCCTCCTGCCACCGGGGCGCCTGCCTCCTCAGCCAGGCCGGCGGCGTCACCGCGCTTTGCCTGGCCGAGTCGGTCTCGCGGGCGCCCTGCTTCGTCTTCGACGGGGTGGTCGACGCCGGCCGGTTCCTCTCCTGGGCGCTGCCGCGGACCGAGTCGCTCCAGGAGTCCGTCGAGCGGACCTCGCGCCACTGCCGGTTGCTCGACGTCAAGACCGCGCTCTCCGGCAAGGAGGTCCACCTGATACTCGAGTTCTTCACCGGGGACGCCGCCGGGCAGAACATGGTGACCATCGCCGCCGAGGCCATCTGCCGGGAGCTGGCCGCGAACTCCCCGGTGACCCCGCGGCACTGGTACGTCGAGGGCAACATGTCCGGCGACAAGAAGGCCACCATGCTGGCCTTCACCTTCGCGCGCGGCAAGAGCGTCGTGGCCGAGGCGGTGGTGCCGGCGCGCCTCCTGCGGCGCTTCATCCACGCCGGCCCCGAGGACCTCTTCCGCTACTGGCAGGTCTCGATGCTCGGCGGCGTCCAGAGCGGCTCGATCGGCGTGCAGGGGCACTATGCCAACGCCCTGGCCGCCCTCTTCATCGCCTGCGGCCAGGACGCG
>JAKLDR010000033.1 GCA_022703445.1 Planctomycetota bacterium
GCGACGGGCGAGCAGCTCCGCTCCCAGCCCGGCCCGGACGGCAGCGAGCCGCTGCTGGCCATCAGCCGCGACGGAGGGCGCCT
The DNA here is from genome assembly GCA_022703445.1 of Planctomycetota bacterium. Classification (GTDB taxonomy): domain Bacteria; phylum Planctomycetota; class SZUA-567; order JAKLDR01; family JAKLDR01; genus JAKLDR01. Next base: position 84 of record JAKLDR010000033.1, read on the forward strand.
GGCCGCCGGCGGTGCTACCGGGCCCATCCGCCTGCTCGACGCCGCCTCCGGGCGCGAGCTGCTGACCGTCGACGGCCACCAGGGCGGCGTCTACGCCCTGGCCTTCAGCCCCGACGGACGCTGGCTGGCCTCAGGCGGGGCCAAGGACGGCCGGATCGTCATCCGCGACGCGGCCGACGGCCGGGAGCGCCGGGTGATCTCCGGCCTGGTGCACAGCGTCCATGCCCTGGCCTTCAGCCCCGACGGACGGCGGCTGGCCTCGGCCATCGGCGAGGGGGGGCTCAAGGCCTGGGAGGTCCCGGCCGGCCGGCAGGTCTTCGACATGACCGGCCACCAGGGGCAGATCCGGGCGCTGGCCTACAGCGCCGACGGCGAGCGCCTGGTGACCGGCGGCAGCGACCAGGCCCTGCGCATCTGGGACGCGCGCGCCGGCCGCGTGCTCCTGACCGTCGGCGGCCACCGCGGCAAGATCTACGCCCTGGCCTTCAGCCCGGATGGACGCTCGCTGGCCTCCGGCGGCCGCGACAAGACCATCCGCGTCTGGATGACCGACGACTGGCACTTGGCCGCCGGGCGGTGAGCGGTGGCTGAAGGCCGGCCGGCCCCGCCGACCTCCCGGCTGACGGTCGGCAACCTGACACGCTTGATCTTCCCGCGACGCAGCCGGCTGGGCTGGGGGATGGCCATCGGCACCGGCTGGGCGCTGGCCGGAACGTTCTACTCTCTCGCCCTGTCGGAAGTGATCGGTGGCGAGTGGGTCCTGCTCCTGGCGTTCGGCCTGGTCAGCCTCCTGCCGGCCGCGCTGCCCATCTATGCCGGCCTTTACGGGCCGGTGGCGCTGGCCGGCGATCGCGCAACCGGGCTCCTGGACGGCCTGAGGCTGACGCTGGTCGACGGGCTCACCCTGCTGCGGGCCTACCACCGCAGGACCGTGGTCGCCGGCATGCTGCTATACGCGGCGCTTGTCCCCTGCTGGCTGATCCTGGGCCGGGCGCCTCACCCGCTGATCTTCTCTCCCTACATGCTCTGGTGTCAGCTGGACAACTCCTGGGCGCTGGCGGCGCCGCGATTCCTGTCCGGCGCGCTCAGCGATGCCGCCACCATCAGCCTGGCCGCATCGCTCGGGCTCGGCGCGATGGTCTGGATGCGGAGCCGGGCCTGGGCGGTCATCCTCGGGCCGCTGGGCGCGCTCCTCTTCGGCGCCGCCGGCTCGGGCCTGGGCTGGGGCATGCTCCTCGGCGCCGACGCCCTTGGGCTGGAATACTATCGGTCCGCCTGGATCGCCGGCGATCCGGCCGAGCCCGGCTACACCCTGCTGCTCTGGACCTTCTCAGTCGTCTACTCGACCGCCGCCTTCCTCACGGGCCGGGCGGCCCTCGGCGCCGCCGCCCGCAGGCTCGACCGGCTGGTTACGGACTAATCGCCGATCTTCTTCTTCAGGTGCGGCAGCGTGCTACGGTCCCCGGCTTTGACGTACTTGCTCTCCGTGCCGGTGGCGGTGACGTTCTCATAGACACCGTTGTCGCGCTTGACCAGCTTGGTGAAGCCCAGGCTCTTGAGGTCCGCGTTGGACTTGGGCGCGCCGATGCCGAAGCTGGCGGTGATGATCCGGTGCACTGAGCGGCCGCACTCCGGGCACTTCGCGAGGGCGGCGTCCTTCATGGGCTGCTCGACCTCGAAGGCCGCACCCAGCCTGCAGCCGCAGGCGGCTTCGTCGGCGTGTTCGTAGGTGTAGGTGGGCATGGCTCCGTTCCTCCAACCGCGGGCATTATACCGCGCTCCGCCGCGCGGGGAATGCAGAATTATGAATGCTGAATGATGAGTGCAGGAGGAACAGCGCCCGCCGCCCGCCTCGGGTTTCATCCTTCAGCATTCATCATTCCGCATTCCCCCAGGTGCTGTGGTTTGACTTGCCGCCCTCCGGCACGGTATAATCCCCGCCCAAGGAGGCCGGTCAACCTTGAAGATCCCGCTTACCGCCCACGGGGCGCCCGAGATGTGCCTGGCCGCGGTGACGGCCCTGGCCGGCGGCGCCGTGCTCTGGACGCTGCCGGCGCCGTGGCACTGGCTGGCTCTGGTCGCGCCGCTGGGCTTCCTCTACGTCCTGGCCTTCTTCCGCGACCCGGAGCGCCGCCCGGAGGTCTCCCCTCCCCCGCCCGGCGCGCTGCTCTCGCCGGCCGACGGCCGGATCGACTTCGTCGGCGAGGCCGACGAGCCGCTCCTGGGCGGCAAGTGCCACAAGGTCAGCATCTTCCTGTCGGTCTTCGACGTGCACCTGAACCGCGCGCCGCTGGCCGGCCGGGTGACGAAGATCGAGTACCGCCGGGGCGAGTACCTCGACGCCCGCCGGGAGGACTGTTCGGCCCGCAACGAGGCCAACGTGGTGGTCATCACCGGCCGCGCGCCGGACGGTACGGAGGTGCCGGTGCTCCTGCGGCAGGTCTCCGGGGCCATCGCCCGCCGGATCGTCTGCGCCGTCAAGGAGGGCGACGAACTGTCCGCCGGCGAGCGCTTCGGCATGATCAAGTTCGGTTCGCGCACAGACATCTGCGTGCCCGCCGGCCGCGGGGTCGAGATCAAAGTCGGCCTCGGCCAGCACGTGGCCGCCGGCCACACCCTGCTGGGATTGCTCTCGTGAGGCGGGTGCGGGCGGTCCCGACGCTGCTGACCCTGGCCAACCTGATCTGCGGCTTCGGCTCGATCACCATGGCCGTCCGGGCCATCTCCGAGCCGGGGGCCGGCTACCTGGAGACGGCCGTCTGGCTGATCGCCCTGGCCATGGTCTTCGACCTGCTCGATGGCCGCGTGGCGCGCATGACCGGGCTGACCTCGCGCTTCGGCGCGGAGCTCGACTCCCTGGCCGACGTGGTCTCCTTCGGCGTGGCCCCGGCGGTCCTGGCCATGGTCCTGCTCAAGCGGCACCTGGGGCTGGACGACACCGGCCGCCCGGCGGAACACCTGCTCCAGCGGTTCTGCTGGTTCATGCTGGCCCTCTACGTGGCCGCCGCGGCGGTCCGCCTGGCGCGCTACAACGTGGAAGCCACCGACACCGACAGCGGCGGGGCCAATGCCAAGTCCAAGGGCAAGGAGTACTTCACCGGCCTGCCCAGCCCGGCCGCCGCCGGCATGGCGGTCAGCCCGGTGCTCGTCCACCTCTGGCTCCAGCGCCTCCGCGAGGAGATCCTGGGCGCGGAAACCAAGGCGGTCCTCGCCAGGATTTTCGCCATCGGCCTGCCCGTGCTGATGCTCGGGCTGGCCTGGCTGATGATCAGCCGGGTGCGCTACCTGCACGTCGGCAACTGGCTCTCGGCCCGCAAGCAGAAGCTGGTCCCGGTGATGATGTTGATCGCCCTGCTGGTGCTGGCCGCGGTCTTCCGGGACAAGGTCCCGTGCCTGGCTGTGAGCATCTACGTGATCGGCGGACTGGTCTGGGACCTGGGCCGGCGCATGGCCAACGCCCGCGCCCGCCGGAAGCTGCTGGGGCCGGGAGCCGGCGGGATCGCCCCGGATGGATCAGGCAAGCCGCCCTCGGCCTGAGCCCGGCGGCCCGTGGTACGCGGCCGGGCTGGCTTTCGAGTGCCAGCGCTGCCGCAAGTGCTGCGGGGGCGAGCCGGGCTACGTCTGGATCGACGAAACCGAACTCGGCCGGCTGGCCGCCGAAATGGGCCTCAACCCCCAGCACTTCCGCTCCGCCTACTGCCGGAAGGTCTTCGGCCGGATCTCGCTGCGCGAGCGCGCGGACGGCGACTGCGTCCTGCTCGGGCCGGAGGGCTGCACCGTCTACGCCTCCCGGCCGCTGCAGTGCCGGACCTTCCCCTTCTGGCCGGAGCACGTCGAGTCGCCGGAGGCCTGGGAGCGCCTGGCCCAAAGCTGCCCGGGCGTGAACCGCGGGCGGGTCCACCCCGCCGGAGAGATCGAGGCGGCGAAGGCCGGAAGGCCCGGTGCCGGATGAACCGGCGCGGCGCGGCGAGCCCCGTCCCTCTCGAGCCCCTCATGCGCCTGGCGCGCGCGGGACTCTGACCCATGTACAAGCATCGCGAGGCCGACCTGCTCTTCGCGCGGCTGGCGCTGCTGGAGCGGCTGGTCTCGCCCTCGCAGATCCAGAAGGCCATGGGCCTCCTCCGGCGCATCGCCGAGGCCGGCGGCACTCCCCCGACCATCGGCGAAGTTCTGGTCGGAGAGAAGCTGCTCAGCGAAGAGCAGAGCCGGGGCCTGGCCGCGCGCCTGGCCGAGGCCAACCAGGCCATCACCGACGCGCAGGCCGGGCTGCACGAGGTCCCCCGCCGGGTCGGCCGCTATGAGCTGCTCGAACGCATCGGCCGCGGCGGCATGGGCGCGGTCTACCGGGCGCGCCAGCTCAACATGGACCGGGTGGTGGCGCTGAAGGTCCTCGCCCCCCACCTGACCCGCGACGCCAAGTACATCCGGCAGTTCATCCGCGAGGCCCGCGCCGCGGGGCAGATCAACCACGCCAACATCGTGGCGGTCCACGAGGTCGGCGAGGCCGACGGGCACTTCTTCATCTGCATGGAGTACGTCCAGGGCCGGACGCTCAGCCGCGAGCTGCTGGCCCGGCGGCGCATCCCGCCCGCCGAGGTGCTGGACTACGCCGCCCAGGTGGCCGAGGCCCTGGCGGCCGCGGAGAAGTCCGGCGTCGTCCACCGGGACATCAAGCCCGACAACCTGATCCGCACCCCCAAGGGGCAGATCAAGGTCACCGACCTGGGCCTGGCCAAGCGCCTGTCCGACGTGACCTCCGCCAGCCAGACCGGCTGGGCCTGCGGCACCCCCTACTACATGGCCCCCGAGCAGGCCCGCGACTCGCGCAAGGTCGACACCCGCTCGGACATCTACTCGCTGGGTGCGACCCTCTACCACCTGGCCACCGGCAGGCTGCCCTTCGAGGGCAACAGCTCGGTGGAGGTGCTGATGCACGCCGCCACCGACCGGCTGGTGCCACCGGCGATTCTGTGCCCGGAGGTGCCCCAGGCCCTCTCCGATCTGATCGAACGGATGATGGCCCGCGAGCCGGAAAACCGCCCGCAGACCGCGGCCGCCCTGATCGGCGAGATCGCCGCCTGCCGCGGGGAGGTGGAACTGGAGGCCACGGGGCGCGGTTCCGCCCGCACGCCGCGGCACCAGTCGGTCCGCGGCCCCGGCGGGGCTGCCACCCAGGCCGGGCCGCCGGGCATGCTGCTCACCGCGGTCTGGGCGGCCGCGGCCCTGGCCGTGACCGGGGTGGTGGTCGAACTGGTCGTTCCGACCGGGCAGGGCGCGGTCCGGCCGGCCCCGGACCAACCGCCGGTCCGGCCGCAGCCCGACGTCCAGCCCCCCCCTCCCCTGCCCCCCGGCATGAAGCCCGAGGAGGTCCGCCGGGACGCCGCCATGCACGAGCTCTTCGGACGGATGCGCGCGGCCCTGGCCGATCCGCAGGCCGCCGGGTGGACCCGCCTGGCGGCGGAGTGCGATACCGCCCTGCCCTCGGCCGGCCGCTGGGCGCCGGTCCTGGAGCGCTCGCGCGCCGACTTAGTCTCCCGGGCCGAGTCGCTGGCCATCGAGGAGCTCGACCGCCGCCGCTGGCTGGCCGCCGAGGCCGCCGCCTGGGGCCGCTCCGCCGAGGCCCTGGCCCGCCTCGAGGAGTTCGCCCGGGCCTGGCCGGGCACGGCAGCGGCCGCCAATGCCCTCACCGAGCGGACCGCCCTGGACGAGCGCTCCGCCCGCCAGAAGGCCGACGCCGAGGCGATCTTCGCCGCCTGGCTGGCCGCCGAGCGCTTCGACCGCGCCGCCGAGCTCGTCGCCGCCGTGCCTCCCGAGGGTCCGCGCGGCGCCCGCCTGGCCTCGGAGTTGGCCGCGTCCCGGCGGGCATCCGAGGAGCGGACCGCGGCGCTGCACCAGGAGCGCGCGGCGCTGGCCGCCAAGCTCGCAGCCATCGAGAGATCCCTGGCCGTCTGGGACTTCGCCTCCGCGCAGGACCAGGCCGAGAAAGCCTGCGCGCTCCTGCCGGCGAGGAGCCCCACCCGCCGGCGGCTCGAACTCATCGGTGCCCGCGCCGTGGCCCTCGGGCAGTTCCGCGCACGACTCTGCGAACGCCTCAACTCCATGACCAGGCCGCTGGCCGACACCCAGTTCGCCGACAAGCCCCTGGGCATGTCCGTGGCCTCGGCCGACGAGCGCGGCATCCGCCTGGCGACGCCCGAGGCGGAGGGAGTCTCCACCCAGAAGTCCTGGGCGGCCCTCTCCGCCGTCGAGCGCTGGAAGCTGGCGTCCGCCGTGGCCCGGCCGAGGAGCCAGGAGGACCTAGCCGGGCTGGCCCTGCTCTGCATCGGAGCCGGCCGGACCGCCGACGCCGCCCGCTACCTGGACGAGGCCGAGAAGTTCGGCGGCGGCAACGCCACCCACCGCGAGGAACTGGCCCTGCTTGCCGCCGGCGACGCCGAGGCCGAGGCCGAGCGCCAGGAGGCCTCCATCCGCCGCCACCTGGCCGAGGGCCACCCGGCAGAGGCCCTGACCGGGATCGGCCGCCTCCTGACCAGGCTCCGCCAGACCGCCTGGGTCGCGGCGCGCTCCACCATACTCGAGCGGCTGGCCGAGTCGGCCGAGGGCGACTGCGCCGCCTCAGGGCTGTTCTCCGGACGCGCCCGCGAGCTCCCCCCCGGATGGTTCCGCGTGGAGTACGACTTCGCGGGGCCGGCCGCGGCCCTCGACTGGCAGCAGACGGAGCCGGCCGGTGACGGCCCGGCGCGCCTGGTGTGGCTCAGGGAGTTCGCCGGGGAATTCACGGCGCGATTCTCCCTGTCGGGGGAGTTCGCCGGTGCCCGGCTGGTGCTGGCGCCCAGGCCGGAGGGGTCCGGCGCGCCCCTGCGCTTCGGACGCAATGGGCCGGAAGAGCCGCCCGCCGGCCCGGAGACCGCGGCCGCAGGCGCCGGGCCCGGCACGCCCGCGGCCGGAGCGCTGGCCGACGGCATGGAACTGGGGCTGAGCGGCGGTGAACTCCTCTGGCGCACCCCGGACGGCTCCGGCCGGTTCCGGTTGCCGGCGGCCACGCTCGACGCCCTGGCCTCCCGGCGCATCACCGGCTGGGGGCTGATCCTGGAGATGCCCGCGGGCGGCGCCGGGGCGGTCTCGGCCCGCCTGGACTGCCGGCTGTCGGCCGCCCAGCAGAAGCTCCTGGCCGAGAGCCGGACCAAGCTGGCCGCCGAGCAGTACAGCCGGGCCATGCGCCTGACCGACCCGCTGCTCCGCGCCGGCGACCTGCGCCGGATGGCCACGGAGCACCGCGACTCAGGACCGATGGCCGCCGCCGCGGAGATGGACCGCGCCAGGGCGCTGCTCGAGGCCGGCCAGAGCGCCGAGGCCCGCTGGGCGGTCGAGGAGTTCATGGCGGCCTACCCGTCGCAGAGCGCCCTCTTCCCGGACGCCCGCCGGCTGCTGGCCAGGATCATCGGACGGGAGCGATAGGCTCGCCTCCGGCGGCAAGACCAGCGGCCCAAGCTCTATCGACAGATCCGCCAGGATACCCAGATGGCTGACTTGCTGGGGACGCTACATCCCCAGGCGCTTCCGGAAGTAAGGGATGGTCTTCTCCAGACCTTCGCGCCGTGACACCTTCGGCTCCCAGCCTAGCAGACGCTTGGCCAGCGAGATATCCGGACGCCTCAGGTGCGGATCGTCGACGGGCATGGGCTTGTAGACGATCTGGCTCCGGGACCCGGTGAGCTCAATGATCTCCTTGGCGAAGTCCAGGATGCTGACCTCGTCGGGGTTGCCGATGTTCACCGGCTCGGGGTAGTCGCTCTCCAGCAGCTTGGTGATGCCCGCGATCAGGTCGGAGACGTAGCAGAACGATCGGGTCTGCTCGCCGCGGCCGAAGACGGTGATGGGTTCGTTGCGGAGCGCCTGGCAGACGAACGCCGGCAGGGCCCGGCCGTCCTCCAGGCGCATCCGCGGGCCGTAGGTGTTGAAGATGCGGACCAGGTGGGTGCGCAGGCCGTGATAGCGGTGGTAGGCCATGGTGATGGCCTCGGCGAAGCGCTTGGCCTCGTCGTAGACCCCGCGCGGCCCGATGGGGTTGACGTGGCCCCAGTAGTCCTCCTTCTGCGGGTGGACCTGGGGATCGCCGTACACCTCGCTGGTCGAGGCCTGCAGGAAGCGCGCGCCCTTGGCCTTGGCCAGGCCCAGGGCGTTGTGGGTCCCGAGCGACCCGACCTTGAGCGTCTGGATGGGCAGCTTGGCGTAGTCTATGGGGCTGGCCGGCGAGGCGAAGTGCAGCACCGCGTCGACCGGGCCGTCGATCTCTATGTGCGTGGAGACGTTGTGTTCGATGAGCGTGAAACGCCGGTTGCCGGCCAGGTGCGCGAGGTTTCCCCGCGATCCGGTGATGAAGTTGTCGATGCCCACGACCTCATCGCCGCGGGCCATGTAGTGGTCGACCAGGTGCGAGCCCAGGAAGCCAGCCGCTCCGGTTATGACGACTCTCATGGAGCCACCTCCGGAGGGCAGTGTAACCATCCCGCCGCCGATTTCAAGAATTCGGGGATGACGTCGGCCGTTGCCGCGACGCTCGCCGCTGGCCTCCCGCTACTTCTCCGCGTCTCCCAGCCAGGTGACCACTTCCTTCGCCCTGCGGACCTTGCTGAAGTCGGGCTCGCGGCGGGCCATGTCGCGGTACTTGACGTCGAGGCCGATGGCCTGACGCAGGCCCTCGGCGGCCTGTTTGGCGTCACCGGCCAGGGCGTAGGCGCAGGCCAGGTTGTACCAGGCCGGCGCCAGGTCGGGCTTCAGCCGCACGGCCTCGCGCGAGGAGACGATGGCGCTGGGGAAGTCGCCGCGGCTGCGCAGCGCCACGGAGAGGTTGTTGTGGGTCTCGGCGGCATCGGGCTTGAGCCGGACAGCCGCCTGGAAGGCGGCGATGGCCGCGTCGAAATCGCCCTTGCGGCGCAGGGCCACGCCCAGGTTGTTGTGGGCCTCGGGGACGTCGGGCTTGAGGCGGACCGCCTCGCGATAGCGGGCGACGGCGCCGTCCAGGTCGCCGCGCTCGGCCAGCTGGTTGCCCTCGCGGATGGCCACCCGGTATACGGACGAGGTGCCGCTGCCGTTCTTGCGAACCGGCCCGTCCTGGGTGCGGGTGTCTTCCTCCCCCGGCCGTATGCTCACCGGGGCGGGAATCTGCGGCACTGATGCAGCCTGGGGCGCTGCAACCGCAACCGGAGCCGCCGCCTTGGGGGCGGCCGCGGGAAATCCGGAAGACGTGCCTGTCAGGGCGTTGCCGAGGTTAAAGTGCGCCTCGGCCAGATCGGGGCTGATCCGGATGGCCTCGCGGCACTCGCGGGCCGCCTCGGCGAACTCGCCCTTCATGACCAGGAGCGCGCCCAGGGCGCTGTGGGCCCCGGCGTTGCCCGGCTGGAGCCGGACTCCCTCGCGGTAGGCGACCACCGCCCCGTCTACATTGCCGTCGGCGGCCAGGGCCGCTGCCCGATTGAGCAGGACGCCGGCCTCCTCGGCGGCCAGCTCGTCCATGACGCGCAGGGCCTCGGCGTCGCCCGGCGCGACCCGCAGCATCTGCCGGCAGGACTCCAGCGCTCCGGAGAGATCGCCCTTGCTGCGCAGAGCGTTGCGCAGACCGCGGTGCGCCTGGAGGAAGTCCGGGCGCAGCCGGATGGCCTCGCGATAGGCGGCAACGGCTCCGTCCAGATCGCCGTTGGCGGCCGCGGGATGGTTGGCGGCGTTGCTCACGGGTCGCTCCTGCTTGATCACCACGGTGGGGCCCTCCACAGGCGCCCATAGGGCGCATTATGACCGTCGCTCCACGAAGAACAAGGTCAATAGCTTATCGGCACGGGCCGCGGCCCTTCTCAAGCCGAATTGCCGGCGATCGGGCCAATGCCGGGCCGCAAGCCGCGCCGCAGCCGCCAACGGCAGCCTGGTCGCGCACTTGCGCCCCAGCTCCGCGGGTGGAGAATCCCGGCACGCCCCTGGATGCGAGGAGCCGTCATGAGTCGACCCAACCTCACAGCCGTACACTGTGCCATCTCCGCGGCTTTGGCCGCCGGCCTGGCAATCATTCTGTTCGGCTGCCAGCCGGCCGGGGCCCTGCCCCTTCCGCCCGGCACTCGAACCGCCGCCTTCGCCAAGCCGCCCACCGCCGTCCGCGAGGACGCAGGGTTGCGGATCAGCTTCGCGACCTCCGCGCCCGTCGACTGCGCCGTGTGGATCGAGGATCGCACGGGACGAACAGTCCGGCACCTGGCCGCCGGGATGCTCGGGGCCAATGCCCCGGCGCCGCTCGCCGCCGGCAAGCTCGAGCAGTCGCTGCTCTGGGATGGCAAGGACGACGCCGGTCGTCAAGTCCTGCTTCCACCCTCCACCATCAACCCTCCACCTGGCTTCGTGGCCCGCGTCGGCCTCGGCCTCTCGGCCCGGTTCGACCGCGTGATCGGCTCCGATCCGCAGTGGCTGGGCAACATTTGGGCGTTGGCCGTCGGCAAGGACGGCGAACTCTTCGCCTACTGCTCGCGCGGCATCTGCGTCCTTGATCGAGAGGGCCGCTACCTTCGCCAGATCGTCCCGGCGCCGGCGGGCATGGGCCCGGAGAGGCTCAAGGGGCTCGAGCCGGTGCAGCTGGCCGACGGGAGCACCTACTACCGGCGCGGCTACTCGCTCCCGGGTAGCGCGGTCGGCTCGATGGCGGTCCTGCCCTCGGGCGAGCTGCTCCTGCCCGGCCCGGGGCGCTATCCGCGGAACCTGACCCGCATCGGCACCGACGGCTCGGTGCCCGCCGGGGCCTTCAGCCAGCGGCTGACCTCGTTCCAGGACATCGGGCTGCTTTACCTGGCCTGCGCGCCCGACGGGAAGACCCTCTACTTCTCCGGCGCTGAGCCGGGCTACCTCGGCGACGACGATAGGCGCGCGAGCTACCGCCACGCGGTCTACCGGCTGGACCTGACCTCCGCCGGGCCGGCCGAACTCCTCACCGGCGACGACGAGAACGGCGGCCCGCCGGGTTACATGGTCGCCCGGCCCAAGGGGCTGGCGGTCGACTCCGCCGGCCGACTCTACGTCTGCAACTACGCCCGGCCGCGGCCCGCGGGGAGCGCCCCAGCCGCACCGGCCGGCGGCGAGGCGGCCAAACCCGCGCCCACTGGCGACATCTCCGTCTACACCCCGCGCGGCGGACTTCTCAAGAGCATTCCCGTCGACTACCCGCAGCAGGTGGCGGTGCACCCCAAGACCGGGCAAATCTACGTGCTGGCCGGGCGCGAGGAAGCCTTCGTCCGCTTCGGGGTCGAGCCGGCGCCCTCGCTCCGCGAGGCGCGGCTCCTGCGCCTGTCCCCCGAGGGCCGCGTCGAACAGGAGATCAAGATTGAGGACCCCTTCATCCGCGCCAGGAAGGCCGGCACCTGGCCGGAGTACCGCCTGGCCATGGCCGCCGACTTCAGCGGCGAGCGGCCGGTGGTCTGGCTGGGCCTGGCCTTTCCTCCGGCCCGCGAGGCCAAGTGGAGCCTGCTGCGCATCGAGGACAACGGACGGACCTTCGACACGCCGCGCGACGTCTGCCCGAAGCCGCGCGAGGCGCTGCTCGACCGCCCGTTCCAGATCTGCCTGGACCGTGAGCGGGACATCGTCTATGCCAACGACGACTCGCGCCGCCTGCTGCGCTTCCGCGGCGACGGCTCGGCGCTCTCGCCGCTGGTCCCCGAATACGAGAAGGACGGCAAGCGCCGGCCCTACTCGATCATCGAGGCCGCGGCTGCGCCCGGCGGGGACGTCTACGCGCTGGTCTGGAGCGAGTCCGGCCTGCGCCAGAACTGGCTCGTGCGCTTCGACCCCGAGGGCCGGGCCAAGCCGCTGGCGGTCGGCGACGAGACCGGCGGCGTGCGCGTCGACCACGCCATGAAGGCGGCCAACGGCTCGAGCGCCCGCGGCCTGGGCGTGGGCCCCGACGGGCGGGTCTACGTGGTCTACCACGACGACGCCCGTCCGGCCGACGCCCTGCCGACCGAGTCCTGGGACCGAGGATTCCCGATGACCCAGGCGGTGGCGCGCCTCGATGCCGAGGGACGGATGGATTCGCCGCGGCTGGTCGCCCACCTGCGTGTCGGCGGCCAGGGCGTGCGCGCCGACCGGCGCGGCAACGTCTACGTCGCCGAGAACATCCTGCCGGTCGGGGCCGGCTACCCGCATGACTTCGTCGGCGTCCTCGACGATCCGACGAAGCGCGCCTATCCGGCGCGCCTGCCGGCCGGCGCAGGCGGGGAGGAGCTCACCGCCGCGCCGTCGCTCCTGGACCCGTACAAGCGACCCGACCCGGTGCGCCTGGCCAGCGTCGGGGTGGACCCGCTCCTGCGCTACATGGGCAGCCTCTTCAAGTTCGGCCCGGAGGGCGGGTGGATCGCGGGGCTGCCTGACGACGACCGCACGCCCCCCTACCGCCGGCCGGCAAGCGACCTCTGGAAGCCGGTGCCCGGGACGCAGTGGTTCCTCTTCAACAACCACCGCCTGAAGGTGACCGGCGCACTCTGGCAGTACCACGGGATGAGCCCGGTGCCCGCCCAGTACCAGGGCGTGCCCCACGTCGAGCAGTGCGTCTGCGGCGGCGGCCGGTTCGACCTTGATGAGTTCGACCGGATCTTCGTCCCCGACGTCCTGCGCGGCCGCGTGACCGTTCTCGACTCCGAGGGGAACGTCCTCGCCCACATCGGCCGGAGCGGCAACCGGGACTCCGCGGCGCCGGACCTGGCCTTCGCCGAGCCCGGATGGCTCGCCGCCGCCGCCGACCGGCTGTACGTCGCCGACGGCTCGGCCTGCCGGATCGTCAGGGTGAAGCTGGGCTACCGGGCGGAGGCTGCGTGCCCGGCGGCTCCGGGGCAGTAGCTCAGGGCAGGTCCTTGTACTTCTCGGGGTGCTTCTTCTTGTCGATGTCGTGCAGGAAGACCTGGACCAGCCGCTGGCAGGACATGGTCTCCGACCAGTTCTTGGCGGAGCACACGCCGGTGCGGTAGCGGATGGGGAAGTCCTTGTCCTTGACCAGGTTCTCGGCGGCGTAGCTCAGGAAGGCGTCGTCGCCGCTGAAGCGCGTGGCGTAGGCGAAGCCGTTCGCCGTGGTCTTGTCCTGCTGCTTCCTGCGCACGTCCTCGGGGTCCTTGTTCCACTTCTCCATCCACTCGCGGTAGCCGGCCACCAGCTGCTCGCGGAGGGCCTTCTCCTCCGGGAAGCTCTCGCAGTATCGGCCCAGGGCGTCTCCGCCCATGCCCAGCATGAAGATCTGCCAGGAGCGGTCGAAGCCGCCGATCACGTGGGTCTGGGCGTTGTAGTTCTTGCCCCACCACTCCAGGGCCGTCTGCATGCCGGCCTTGTAGGTCTCGCGGTCGGTCTCGAAGCCCAGGTACATGGCCCAGTTCGACCACATGGTGATGGCGAAGGAGCGCAGGTGCCAGGGCTTGGGGGCGACGATCCGGTGGCTCTCGGCCACGGCGTCGCGCATGAAGGGCTCGGCGCTGACGTCGGCGAAGAGCAGCGGCCCGTAGGCGTAGTAGTGGCTGGGCTCGCCCTTCTGGTGGCCGTAGCCGCCGCCGTGGGCGGGGATGTCGAGCAACTGCCGTGTGCACTCCTCGGCGGTGCGGTAGAACCGCAGGTCGCCGGTGCGTGCGAACTGGACCATCAGGCAGTAGGGCACGTCCAGCTCCAGATACTGGCCGAAGTGGTGCCAGTTGTCCTTGGAGCTGTCCCCGAACTTCCAGACGTCGTACTGGTCCATCTTCTCGCGCTCGATCTCCATGGAGGAGGCCAGGCTGGGGTTGGCCGTCGGGTCGACGCCGCAGACCGCCACGGAGAGCGCCGACTTCTCGTAGTTGGGCCACTCTTCCGGGTTGGGAAGCATGAAGTCGCCATAGGCCCGGCTGGCCAGGTTGTGACGGGCGTCCGGCGCGGCCACCAGGCGCTGGGTGAAGGCCAGGAAGCGGTCCTTGGCGGAGAGCCCCTGTCCGGAGGCCCGGAAGGCGAAGACCAGCTCGTGGGTCTTATGTATCTTGCCTTCGAAGAGGTGGCCGCGCGGGTAGTACTGCGACCACAAGCCCAGCGACAGCGTCCCGGGGGCCCGGACTTCGAGACTCTTCGGGAACATCTGCCAGAACCAGCGGCAGCCGGCGGCTACGGCGGTCTTGCCGTCGTCGGCCTCCACCCAGCCCGGGGCGCGCAGGCCCTCGGCGGCCTCCTTGCCGAGCGCGGCGAAGCCCGAGCCGGAGCCGGGGGCGAGCTCCTTGACGCCGGTGTAGAAGCGATAGCCCATGAAGCTGCCGCCGTCGCGCTTGCGGAGCAGTTCGTTGAAGACGTACGGCTGATACTCGAAGTAGGCCTGATCCTTGCCCTGGGTCTTCATGAACTCCACGTTCTTCTTGAGCCGCTCGTCCCAGACTTTGCCGGTGCCGGCCTGCCACATCCAGCCGGCGGAGGAGTCCTGATAGAGCGCCGCGCCGTCGTCGTTGGCGGCGAGCGTTCCCTCGTGGACCTCGCTGCCCTCGAGCCCGCCGCCGAAGCGGTACTTGAGCGGCGCGGCCGCCTCCAGATCCAGGTCGAAGCTGACCGCGTCGACCAGGACGTTGCCCGGCTGGGCGGCGCTCTGGGAGTAGTACTCGCCGAACTGGACCTTGGCGTCGGTCCAGTCGCCTGTCTGGCCCTTGAGGTTGCGCATGGTCACAAAGGCCCGCACCCAGGTCTGGCCCTTCCAGACGTGCAGGCGGACAGTGAAGCCGACCGCCGCGTCCCGGTTGGCGATCTTGACCCCGTCGGGGATGCTCTCCTTGCCGTCCCACTTCGGGTAGCTGTGCTCCTTGCCGTCGGCCGACTGGGCCTTCATCTCGCCGTCGATGCGCACCACGGCGTGCACCGGACCGCTCTCCTCGACGGCCACGCTCAGCGGCCCGGAGAGGTCGGTCGTCGAGCGGTATACCCTGCCGTCCATCCCCTTGATGACCAGCGCGCCGCACTTGCTCACCAGTTCGCCCTCGCCGATCTTGCCGTCCCCGTCGCGGTCGAGCGAGATCGCGCCGAGCCCGACGAAACTCTTCTTGGGAACCGCGAGCTTCAGCGGTCCGCCGGTCACCGTCACGGCCTCGGCGCCGTCGTCCACCTTCAGCGGATCCTCCACCGCCTTGGCCGGTCCGCCGTCGACCAGCCGGTAGACGGCGGTGCCATTCGCCGGCACGTCGGCCAGGAACGAGACCGCGACCCACTCGACGTCGCCGGCCGGCCGGCGGTTGATGAGCCGGAACTGGGCTGGGACCTCGATGCCTTTCGCGTCGAGCACCCGCAGAGCGGAGACGTCCTTGACCGCCCCGGGCACTAGCGGGATCCCGGTCTTGCAGGGGTCCTTGACCCGGGCCACGCCGGCGGTCTCCTGGACCTTGAGTTCCACCTCCATGGCCGGGGCCGAAGCGGCGATAATCAGTGCCACGGCTGCTAAGACCACAATCCTGCCGATCATCGTTCTTCCTCCCGCCACAAGCCTTTCTTGCGACACGGCTTACGCAGCGCCATGTTAGCCACACCCAGTGGTTAGTCCAGCAGAGACGTGCCGGAATTGCCCTTAGCCAATTCCGGGAACGACCGATTGATATAGTGACTGCGGGACTGCGCCGCGCCGGTCCGCCTGTACGGCGCGGAGGAAGAAGACTGCTAGGGAGGGCACGGCCATGGCGCTTAGTTCACTTGGAAGGTCTGATCTCAACGAACTGCTGAGCAGTCTGGGTTGGACGCTGCGGTCCAACCAGACCGGATCGACAGCGGCCGGGAAGGATGCCGCCGCCTCCGGGCAGTCCGCGGAGACTGCGGAGACAGCCAAGTCCGGCGACTCCGCCCAGATATCCCCGCGCGTACAGGTCCAGATCCTCGAGATCCGCGCTCTCTACGAGGCAACCTACCGGGTCTCTCAGGAGACCGGCTCGGCCATGGGCGCGGCGGGACAGTCGCGGGACGACTTCAACACCCGGATGGCGGAACTCCTCGCCGGCCGCGCCGAGGCACTGGCGCCGACCGATGACGGCCGGACCGCCCTCGACAAGCTCGCCGCCCAGTTCACCCCGGATGCCACCGCCGGCAGGATCTTCGACTTCGCCACCAGCTGGTACAGCCAGTGGCTCAAGGGCGGGGAAGACACCGAAGAGAGCCGCAAGGCATTCGCCGAATTCATGGGCAAAGCCATCGACAAGGGATTCAGAGAAGCCCAGGGCGTCCTCGGGAAGCTCCCCGACGCCGTCCAGGCCTCCATCGACCAGACCCGCAGCCAGGTCTGGGCGAAGATCGACGAGTTCATCGCGAACGGACTCGCCCGTAGCCCGGAGGAACTGGCCGTGGCCCAGGAGAACGGCCTGGCCTTCAACGCGACATTCGCGGCCGCCGGCGACGACCCGGTCGAACTGATGCGCGAGGTCCTCGACAGGCTGTCCACTGACGGAACGCTTCGGCTGGAGAAGCCCACAACCACTCAACAGCCGGGGAAGAACCTGGAGCTGACGGCCTGACGTGCGGAGACCCGTTGGGCCTATCGGGCCGGCCGGACTAGGCTAACCGCCCCCGGCGCCCGCAGATCCCACCAGATCCACTCAGCCGCCGACCGGCCTCTCTCCGGCCAGCATATTCTTCAGCATCTCCGCTGTCTTCTCGGCGGCGCCCTGCGCCCGAGCTATGGCCGACTGGGCGGCTGCGCCCATCATCTGCCGGCGGCGCGGGTCGGCCAGCAGCCCCTCGAGGGCCAAGGCCAATTCCGCGCCATCCTTGACCATCTGCCCGCCGCCGGCCGCGAGGATCCGGGCCACCGCGTCATCGAAGTTGAAGGTGTGCGGGCCCCAGAGCACCGGCAGGCCTAGCCCCGCCGGTTCGATCACATTCTGGCCGCCGTGGGGGATGAGGCTGCCGCCCACGAAGACGGCGTCGGCGGCGTGGTAGACGTCGCCGAGCTCCCCGGTGGTGTCCACCAGCATGACTTCCTTGGGGCCGATCGGCGGCCGGCAGGTGACCCCGGCGGCGTCGATGGCCGTCTTGCGCACCGCCGAAAAGCCCCAGGAGGCCAGGTCCTTGACCACATCGTTGACCCGATTCACGTGCCGGGGCACCAGAACCAGGCGAAGCCCCGGGAAGCGCACCGACAGCTTGGTGACGGCGTCGACCACGGCCTGCTCCTCGCCCGGATGAGTCGATCCGGCCACCAGGACCAGAGTCTCGGGGCGCATCAGCAGCCGGCGGCGCATGGTCTCGCGCTTCTCCGGGTTACCGACCACCACGGAGCAGTCGTACTTCATGGAGCCCGTCACCACGATGCGGTCGCGCGGCGCACCGATGGCCGCAAAACGCTCGGCGTAGGCCTCGGTCTGCACCGCGTAGAGGTCGATGTTGCCGAAGGTGGAGGCCAGCGCGCTCTTGAAACGCATGTAGCCCTGGGCCGAGCGCTCGGTGATTCGGCCGTTGACCACCGCCACCGGCACCCTGCGGCGGACTGCCTCGCCAACCAGATTCGGCCAGACCTCGAGCTCCAGGAGCACCAGCAGCGCCGGGTTCACCGAGTCGAAGGCCTTGGCCACCGTCCAGGAGAAGTCCAGCGGACACGGGAAGGTGCGCTCGTTGCCGTAGAGCCGCGCGGCCTGGTCGCGGCCGGTCTCAGTGCTGGCCGATACCACCACTTCGTAGTCGGGGTTGGCCGCGGCCAAGAGCCTCACCAGCGGCCGGCCGGCGGCAACCTCGCCGAGGCTTACCGCGTGGACCCAGATGCGGGGCTTCTTGCCGCGTTCCAGGAACGGCCCGCGCAGGCGCTCCCAGAGAGGGCCGACCGGCCGGCGGGCTCTGAGGAGCTTGATTACCTGCAGCGGCCCCATCACCGGAGCCGCGGCCAGGTACGCCAGGTCGAATTTGGTGGGCATGGACATCCGTCCTTACGGGCTAATGCAGAATGAAGAATGCTGAATGGTGAAACAACGGAGACCCGGGGAGGGCCACAGCCCCGTCATTCACCATTCACAATTCACCATTCTGCATTGATCACTTCCCCTTCCCGCAGCACTTCTTGTACTTCTTACCGCTGCCGCACGTGCACGGGTCGTTGCGGCCGATCTTGGGCTCGTCGCGGCGGACCTGCTTGACGGTCTGCTCGGCGCCCTCCGAGCCTCCGTGCTCGCTGGCGTAGAGCTCCTCGGCGGAGCGCTTCTCGAACTGCTCGCTCTCCACGTGGACGGCCTCGGCCTCCTGCCAGAGGTCCGTGGCGGTGGGCACCGCCGAGGGCGCGATTTCCATGCGCAGGACGAGGTCCGAAACGTCCTCGGCCACCGTCGAGGTCATATCCTGGAACATCTCCAGGCCCTCGCGCTTGTAGGCGATCTTGGGGTCGCGCTCGAGATAGCCGCGGAAGCCGATGCCCTCCTTGAGGTAGTCCATGTCCCGCAGGTGGTCCTTCCACTTGCGGTCCATGACCTCCAGCACCAGGAAGCGCTCCATCATGCGCATGGTCTCGGGGCCGACCTTGGCCTCGCGTTCGTCGTAGGCCCGCTTGATCTGCCCCAAGAGGTTCTCGCGGACCTCCTCGGGTTCGCGGCTGACCAGGTCGTCCAGAGGGATCTCCAGTCCGAACTTGCGCTTGGCCCAGTCGGAGAGGCCCTTCATGTCCCACTCGGAGTGCATCTGGCGCTCGTCGACGAACTGGCCGAAGGAGCGCTTCACCGACTGCCCGATCATGTCCTGGCAGACGGCCTTGAGATCCTCGCCCTCCAGGACGCGCTGCCGCAGGCCGTAGACGATCCGGCGCTGCTCGTTCATGACCTCGTCGTACTCCATGACCCGCTGGCGGATGGAGAAGTTGTGCTCCTCAACGCGGCGCTGGGCCTTCTCGATCTGGCGGGTGACCAGGCCGCTCTCGAGCGGCATGCCGCCGGTCAGGCCCATCCGACGCATGAAGTTGCGCACCCACTCCGACGCGAAGATGCGCATCAGGTCGTCTTCCAGCGACAGGAAGAAGCGGCTGGAGCCCGGGTCGCCCTGGCGCCCGGAGCGGCCGCGCAGCTGGTTGTCGATGCGCCGCGACTCGTGGCGCTCGGTGCCGACGATGTGCAGGCCGCCGAGGCCGGCCACGCTCCTGGCCAGCGGATCGATGGGCGCCATGCCCAGCTCGCGCCACCTGGCCTCCAGCCGGCTCTCGCCCTCCCGAGGCTTGGGCGGCTCCGCCGCCCCCTTCAGGTAGTGCTCTTCCCAATGGGCCAGGAGCCGCTTCTTGAGCTCCTCTTCGGGAGTGTCCGCGGCCAGGTCCCGCGGGACCAGGCCCTGCTCCTTCCAGTAGCCGACGATCTGCTCCCGGGTGAACTCGCCCAGGACGATGTCGGTACCGCGGCCGGCCATGTTGGTGGCGATGGTCACGGCGCCGAGCTGGCCGGCCAGCGCGACGATGTGGGCCTCGCGCTCATGCTGCTTGGCGTTGAGGACCTCGTGGGGCACGCCCCGCCGGGTCAGCAGCAGCGAGAGGCGCTCGGACTTTTCGATGGAGATGGTGCCGACCAGCACCGGCCGGCCGGCCTCGTGGGCCCGCACCACCTCCTCGCAGATAGCCTCGAACTTCTCCTCCTCGGTGCCGAAGACCAGGTCTGGGTAGTTGATGCGCCGCATCGGCCGGTTGGATGGCACCGAGACGCAGTCGAGCTTGTAGATCTTCATGAACTCGCGGGCTTCGGTCATGGCCGTACCGGTCATCCCGGCGAGCTTCTTGTAGAGCCTGAAGAAGTTCTGCAGCGTGATGGTGGCGAGGGTCTGGGTCTCCTCCTTGATGCGCAGGCCCTCCTTGGCCTCCACCGCCTGGTGCAGGCCGTCGGACCAGCGCCGCCCCTCCATCATGCGGCCGGTAAACTCGTCGACGATGATGACCTCGCCGTCCTTGAGAACGTATTCGACGTCCTTCTTGTAGAGGCAGTGGGCCTTGAGGGCATTCTCCAGATAATGCGGCCACTCCATGTTCTCGGGCGAGTAGAAGTCGTCGACGCCCAGCGACTTCCTGGCCTTGTCCATGCCGCGCTCAGTGAGGTAGGCGCTGTGGTTCTTCTCGGAGTAGACGTAGTCAACGTCGTGCTCCACGGCCTCCTTGGCCTGCTCGGCCTCGATGCCGTGCTCCTTGGAGTAGGCCCGGGCCTTCTCGTCGTTCTCCACCAGGGTACGGCCCTGGAGCCGGGCCACCGCCCGGTCGGCCTTGTAGTAGAGGTCGGCGACCTTCTCGGCGCCTCCGGAGATGATCAGCGGGGTGCGGGCCTCGTCGATGAGGATGTTGTCGACCTCGTCGACGATGGCGTAGTGGCGCCGCTTCTGGACCTGGAGCGCGGCGTCGACCTTCATGTTGTCGCGGAGGTAGTCGAATCCGAACTCGTTGTTGGTGCCGTAGGTGATGTCGCAGGCGTACTGCGGCTGGCGCTCGGTGCTCTCCATGTTGGCCTGGATGTAGCCGACGGTCAGGCCCAGCGCCCGGTAGATCGGCCCCATCCACTCGGCGTCGCGCTTGGCCAGGTAGTCGTTGACCGTAACCACGTGGACGCCCTGCCCTTCCAGGGCGTTCAGGTACGCCGGGCAGGTGGCCACCAGGGTCTTGCCCTCGCCGGTGACCATCTCGGAGATGCCGCCGCGGTGCAGGATGATTCCGCCCAGGAGCTGCACGTCGAAGTGGCGCATGCCCACGGTCCGCTTGGCCGCCTCCCGGCAGCAGGCGAAGGCCTCGACCAGGATGTCGTCGAGGGACTCCCCTCCCGCCAGGCGTTTCCTGAACTCGACAGACTTCTCGATGAGCTGCGCGTCGCTGAGCTGCTCGGTCTCGGGCTCAAGATCACCTATGGCCGCGACCAGGGGCTCGATCCGCCGAACCACCTTCTCGTTGCGCGAGCCAAACATCCTGGCCAGGACGTTGCCCATGGCCTGGGCGGCGGTTTCCTGGAAGGTTTGAAAGGCCATCTATCGTTCCTTAGGTCTCGGGTTTTGGGTGTCAGCTTTCAGTTGCCGGAGGCCTTCTCGGCCGGAGGGCCGCGCGGGGCGTCGGGCGCGCCGGCGGCACGGCCCCGGGCCGGGTCGAACCGGTCGGGGATGGTCCACTTGACCTCGCGCTTCTCTCCGGCCTTGAGCTCCACCCCGCCGAGCTCGGCGGCGAAGTTCCAGTTCCAGCCGGCGAACTCCCTGGCGGTCTCCACCAGGTAGCGGCGGAGGACCTTGTGACCGCCGTTCTCGCGCTGCCAGGTGCCGTAGACCTTCTCGTAGCTCCAGCGCTCCACGCGCCAGGTGACGATGCCCGGCTTCAGGCTCGTGTCCCCGCGGCGGATCAGCTCGACGAGCGCGAACGCGCGATCGCCGCCGCCGGCCAGATCGATGATCCGTTTCTCGTCCTCGTAGGTCTTGACGCCCCTGAAAAGCTCGGCGATCTTCTCGCGGTCCTCGGCGGTCAGGGCCTCGGCCGGCTTGGCGCCGGGGGTGGCGAGCGTGTAGCCCTCGAACTTGCCGGTCTTGGTCTCGACGTAGAGGTCGTAGGCGCCGGGGGCGAGGTTCGCGATGCTCCACTTGCCGGGCGCGCCGTCGACGGGCTTGCCATCGACCGCCCGGATGTGCACTTCCTTGGCGACCAGCTTTTGGGGCAGGCTGCGGTCCAGGGCCTGGACCTTGACGACTTCGGCCGCGCGCTCCGCGGGAACCAGCTCCAGCACGACCTGACCGGCGTCAGCGGCCAACGCCGGGACGGCCACCGACGCGGCCAGCGCCGCGGCGGCCAAAGCCGCCCTTCTGGCAACTGCATTCTGGCAACTGGCCACTGCCGTCGTCATCTGCTCCCCAGAACCCTGGCCAGACCGTCGGCGGCGTTCTCCAGCTCGTCGGCGATCTCGCCCAGCTCCTTGATGATATTCATCAGGAAGAAGATGTCCATAGGACCGAGCCGGTCTTCCATGGCCAGCAGCCTCTTGAGCATGTCGTGCTGCTGCTCGTCGCACTCG
The DNA here is from genome assembly GCA_022703445.1 of Planctomycetota bacterium. Taxonomy (GTDB): domain Bacteria; phylum Planctomycetota; class SZUA-567; order JAKLDR01; family JAKLDR01; genus JAKLDR01. The sequence continues at coordinate 22,067 of JAKLDR010000033.1, forward strand.
AACTCGATGCGGGCCACGCCTTCCAGTGCGGCGATCAGCTCGTGGATGTCGACGCTGCCGCCGCCGGGGCCTCCGTTGCCGGACAGCCTGGCAGTGACCGCAGTCAGCTCGGCGGCGCCGCGGGTTACCCTGGCCGCAAGTTGTCCGAATGAGGGGGCCAGCTCGACCGGCACCGGCGTGCAGCGCATGCCCATGAGCTTGCCGGCGTCCTGGGCGGCGTCGGCGATCTCGTCGAGGGAGTGCACCAGGTCCAGGATCTCGGTGCGCTCCACCGAGGAGAAAAGGCTGGTGGACAGGTGCTTGCGGATCTCCCGCTTGATGTCGTCGGCCTGGCCCTCCAGGGTATCGATCTGGCGGGTAACGGCCTCCAGCGCCACCCGGTCGCCGGCAACGAAGGCGGCCACCATCGCCGGCACCTGACCGACGCACTGCTCGACCTTGAGCATCATCTCGTGGACCGGCCCGTAGGGCGACCGGCCGAAAATGCCGCCTATGGTTTTCATGGTGGGGCAAGCCTCCCTAAACGTCCCCGAATGAGCCATATCCTATCACGGAGGGGGGCAAAATCCAGAACTACACGCCAGAAGCGTCGCGCGCCTAGCCGCCAGGTCGCAGAGAACCAAACCGACGGATGGCCAAGCCGGTTGTTCCTGGCGGCTTTGGGTCTTGGCGCGAGGCAACAGCCGACCAAGCCCTGGGGTCTAAGACTTTCCCTCCCCGCCCTTCACCACCCTCGCGATCTCCGCCCCCGCCCGGCGGATGTCGCGGAGGACCGCCAGGGCGTCGGGGTAGATCTTGGCGGTCTCGTCGGCGGCGGGCACCCCGCGGCCGAGCTGGTCGAAGTGTTCGGCCAGCAGTCGGCGGTGCTCGGCCTCGACCTCCTCGGATGGTATGGCGGGCGGCCCGGCCTGAGCGCCCTCGGCCTCCAGGGCTGCGCAGATGCGCGCGAGTTCGTCGGCGGCCGCCGTTCCGAAGCGGTGCAGCGCCGCCTGGCTTTCCATGCTGAACTCCAGGTCCTTGAAGGAGCGCTTGGAGGCGAGCCTGGCCAGGTCGCGGCTGACCAGGTCGCCGATCTCCTCGAAGAGCTTGGCGACATAGAGTGTCCGGGTGAGACGCTCGGCGTCCGGCCCGGCCAGGCCGTGGGCCGGCAGCTTGGCGAGGTACGAGCTCATGGTGGCGAAGGTCACGTCGATCTCGTCGTCCAGCGGCTTGAGACTCTCGATCCGCCGCTCGCCGCCCTCCTCGAGCGCCGCCAGGCCCTCCCGCACCAGGCGCTCGGTGCGCCGGCCCATGTCGGCGAGTTCCCGCCCCGCGGCCATCAGCGCCGCCGAGGGCGTGCCGCTCAGCGCCTTGCTGAGCCGCCGGGCCAGGCGCTCGGCCAGCCCCTCCTGAGCGGGCACGGCCCGCGCGAACAGGCTGGCCAGCCGCCCGGCTGGCAACAGGAAGACTACGGCCAGGACGGCGTTGTAGGCGGTGTGCATGTTGGCCACGGCCCGCGCCGGGCCGCCCCCGGCAGCGGCCGTGGCATCGACCGCAAGCTGCCCGAGGACTCCGGCGAAGGGCAGCATCAGAACCGCCCCGACCACCTTGAAGCCGACGTAGGCGGCGACCAGCCTGCGGCCCTCGCGGCCGGCGCTCAGCGTCGCAATGATCGCCGGGGCGGCAGTGCCCACGTTGATGCCGATGATCAGGGGCAGCACCTTCTCGGGCGGCAGAGGGTTGTCCGCTTGCCCGCCGCCCGCCGCCACCAGAGTCATGACGATGGCCACGGCGGCGCCGCTCGACTGGATCACCGCGGTCAGGGCCGCGGCCGCCAGGGCGGCCAGCACCGGCCGCCCGGCGAAGCCGGCCAGCAGGTCCCGCGCACCCTGGCTATCCCGCACCGGCGCGACGGCGTCGGTCATGAGGTGCATGCCGTAGAACATCAGGCCGAAGCCGGCCAGAACCCCGCCGAAACTCTTCCATGACTGCCAGCGCCCAAAGAGCACCAGCGGCACTCCGGCCATGACCGCCAGGAGTCCCCACCTGGCCACTGGGAAGGCCAGGAGCTGGGGGATGACCGTCGCCCCCACCGTGGCCCCCAGGAGGATGACCGCGCCCTGGCTCAGCGTGACGATGCCGGCGTCGGCCAGACCCATGAGCACCACGGTCGCCGGGCCGGAGCTCTGCATCGGCCCGGTGACGGCCGCTCCGGCGCCCAGCGCCGTGATCGGGTTGCCCGCCAGGCGGGTCATGGCCCAGCGCAGCCGTCCCCCCAGGACGCGTTTCAGGCCCTCGCCGAGCAGGTGGATGCCCAGGAGGAAAAGGGCGATGCCGCCGAGGAGCCAGTACCCGTTGGTCCAGCTCAAAGGCGCATCCCGATCTTGTCGCCCATCGCGTCTCCCGCAACCTTCAGCGGCTGAATGCAGAGTGTGGAATTATGAATGATGAATGAGGTGGGCAGACGAAGCTTGCGACGCGCCCCCTGCCGTGTTTCAGCATTCATAGTTCATCATTCGGCATTCGCTAAGGCATCTGCGCCCGAATGACGAATTTGAAAAGCCTGTCAAGGTGATCCTTGGTGATCTCCCTGAAGCGCAGGCCCATGGAGCAGCGCTGGCTGCGTTCGTCGATGGCCTCTATCCAGGCGGTGCGGGTCAGAGCCTTGACCGGCTCGGCCTCGCCCGGCAGGAAGAGATTGATGCCGACCACGATCCGTTCCATGAGCAGCCCGGTGATCCAGTCGGAGTTGGGCATCTGCCCGACGAGCAGTATTCCCGCCCCCGAGATGTTGCTGGTGGTGCCGTCGAAGACCTCGTCGGTCACCAGGGTCTGATCCTGGCTGAGGAACTTGTACTTCACGGGCAGATCGGCCCTGACCCGCACAAATTCGCGGCGTTCCGGGTCGAACGAACGAGAGATCAGTGCCACGGGATCAGCCCTCCTGGTTGCGAAGCGGCACTGATTCTAGGCGCGCCAGGACCGTTGGCAAGGATATTGGGACAAGCCCGAGGACCGGTCACCAGAAAGAGCCGGCCGGCGCCTGCGTGAGCGCCGGCCGGACGATTGCCGCCTGCGGGCTGACCGCGTTCGTCAGGGCGCGGCCGCCAGGATGGTCTGGTTGCCGCCGGCCGCGACGGACACCGCCCCGGACACCCCCGTCATCGCCACCGCGCTCAGCCGCTTGGTGGTGGTCCCGTCTCCCAGCTGGCCGCTGGCGTTCGAGCCCCAGGCCTTGGCCGTCCCGTCACTCAGCCGCACCACGCTGTGCCCGCTACCCGCCGCCACCGACAGCGCCCCGCTCACCCCGCTGACCGCCACTGGCGTCTTCCGCGTCGTCGTCGTGCCGTCACCCAACTGCCCGTTGCTGTTCCGGCCCCACGACTTCACCGTCCCGTCCGCCAGCACCGCCAGCGTGTGGTATCCTCCGCCGGCCACCGCGCTCACCCCGGACCCCAGCCCCGTAACCGCCACCGGCGCCTTCCGGCCCGTCGTCGTCCCGTCACCCAGCTGCCCGTAGGCGTTGTCGCCCCAGGCCATCGCCGCCCCTGCCGTCGTCACCGCCAGCGAGTGCGTCAGCCCCGCCGCAATCCGCGCCACACCGGACCCCAGCCCCGTAACCGCCACCGGCGTCTTCCGCGTCGTCGTCGTACCGTCACCCAGCTGCCCCTTGCCGTTCGCCCCCCACGCCAGCACCGCCCCGCCCGAGGTCAGCGCCAGCGAGTGCGTCCCGCCGGCCGCTATCGCCGCAACCCCGACGAGCCCCGGCACCGCCGTCGGCACCAGCCGCATCGTCGTCGTCCCGTCACCCAGCTGCCCGCTCTTGTTCACGCCCCACGCCCTGACCGTCCCGTCGGACAGCAGCGCCAGCGAGTGCCCGTTGCCGGCAGCCACCGCCACCACCCCAGTGAGACCAGGCACCGCCACCGGCGTCAGCCGCGTCGTCTTCGTCCCGTCGCCCAGCTGACCGGATGTGTTCAAACCCCACGCCAGCACCGTGCCGTCCGCCTTCAGCGCCAGCGTGTGCGACTGACCGCTCGCCACCGCCACCACGCCCGCGGCCCCGGCCGCGTCCACCACCGTCTTCCGCGCCGTCGTCGTCCCGTCACCCAGCTGCCCGTAACTGTTCGCACCAGCCCCCTTCGCCTGGCCGCTGGGCGGAGGCGCCGTGACGTTGATCGTCACTGAGGTCATGGCGAAGGTGCCCTTGCAGTCGGTGACGTTCAGGACGACTTCGTAGCTCCCAGGTTCAGAGAAAGTCCGGCTGGTGGTGCTGCCCAGCACCGCCTCGCTGCCGAAATCCCACACGCAGGTCAGGGCGTCGCCCTCCGGATCGGTCGACCCGGAAGCGCTGAAACTTACAGTCAGCGGCGCCCAGCCCGTGAGCGTGCTTGCCGCGATCGCCGCCGAGGGCTTGGCCGGCTCGCCCACCGCGTCGATGGCGTCGCGGATGGCCTGGATCACTTTCAGGTTGTTCTGGCTGGTCTTGGTGCCCCCGTTGGGCGAGTCAAACATGTAGATGATCCCGCGGAGGTTGCGTTTGCGGTCGATCCAAGGCCAGGTGCCGAACCCCCCTGGGCTGGCCACCTCGATGGCCTCCTTGGACTGCGGGTAGTTGGGATCGTCGACCATGATCCAGGAGGCGGTGCCGTAGTCCGGCTTGGTGTTGTTGGGGTAGATCTCGGGCGGATCCGGACAGGGGCTGTAGTGCTCCGGCAGGTCGCGGGTCTGGTTGACCAGGAAGTGCCGCATCGAACGCGGCGGGAGGTAGACCTGTCCTTCCGGCGTGACTCCGCCATTCATCAACGTCTTGAGGAAGCGCAGGTAGGCCCGAGCCGTGCCCTGAACGCCCGCACCGATGACGGGATTCTTGTCGCTGAAGTAGTTGTAGTCGCAGTTGGCCATGCCCACCGGCGTGAACAGTTCATCGGCAGCGATCGTCCGCCACGAGCGCCCCTGTGGGTCAACCAGTTCGCAGATCCGACCGACGGCCTGCAGTCCGTTGCCTTCGTAGGCCAGCTTGGTGCCGGGGGGAAAGGCCAGGGGAACATCGACGGGGATCTTCTTGACCGTCTGCTCAAGGGTCATAAACGGATTCATCTGCCAGTCGTACTGCTGGGTTGAATAGAGCCCCGCCTTCATTGAGCAGCACTGTTGGATGGTCACGCTGCCGGTGACGCCGTTCTGGTTGCTGTAGTCGTTGAAGAAGGGCAGGTACTTGCCAACCTCGTCTTCGAACGTGAAGAGCCCCTTCTCGTGCATGCGTAGGATGATCGCTCCGGACAGCCACTTCGTGCAGGAGGCCAGCCCGTACTTGGTGTCCTCCTGCGTCGCCCCGGCCTGGTAGCGGAAGATCTCCCGGTCGCCCTGCTGGACCACCACAAGGACGTTGCCGCCGGCGTAGAGGGCCAGGTTGTCGGACAGCTGTTTGGTAGCGGCGGAGAAGTCGTATTCCGACGCCGCGGCCTGCGCCGACCTCAGGCCGCAGCCCAGGACCAGGAGACTCAGGAGGACTCGCCAAACCAACTGACTCATCAGAAGATCCCTTTCATCACGCCGGCTTCGCCCCCGAAGCCGCCGGATAGGTGCAAGTGCCATGCCAATCTACAGATAGGCTCAAGCCTCCAGATCGCGTTACTTCTAGAAGAACTGGATCGCCGTTATCTCCCACTGCACATGTGGGGAAAAGGCTCTCCTGTGGGATTTCAGCACAAGCACCCTTTATCCTTGCCGGGGCAGCGGTGCGAGCTATAATCTTCCGGCAGAACCGGCCGCGGAACGGCCGCCGAGAAAGGAAAGAGGAGAGTAATGGCCGCCAAGATCTACTACCAGAAGGACGCCCGCCCCAAGCTGCTCAAGGGCCAGACCATCGGCATCGTCGGATACGGCTCGCAGGGCCACGCCCAGGCGCTCAACCTGCGCGACAGCGGCTACCGGGTGCTGGTCTCCGACGTGGAGGGCACCTACAACTGGCGGCTGGCCAAGAAGCACGGCTTCAATCCCGTTGGCGCCGCCGAGCTGGCCGATCGCGCCGACTACATCCAGATGCTCATCCCCGACGTCATCCAGGGCAAGGTCTACCAGAAGGACTTGGCGCCCTGCATGGGCCCGGGCAAGGTGCTGGGCTTCAGCCATGGCTTCAACATCCGCTACGGCATCATCAAGCCCCCCAAGGGCGTCGACGTGGTCATGATCGCCCCCAAGGGCCCGGGGCATCTGGTGCGCAGCGAATACCAGAAGGGTGGCGGCGTGCCCTGCCTGCTGGCCGTAGAGCGCAACGCCAGCGGCCGGGCCAAGGATCTGGCCCTGGCCTACGCCTGGGGCATCGGCGGCACCCGTGCCGGCGTGATCCAGACCACCTTCACCGAGGAGACCGAGACGGACCTCTTCGGCGAGCAGGCAGTGCTCTGCGGCGGCGCCTCGGAGCTGGTCAAGGCCGGTTTCCAGACCCTGGTCCAGGCCGGCTACCAGCCGGAGATCGCCTACTTCGAGTGCCTCCACGAGCTCAAGCTGATCGTCGACCTCTTCTACCGCGGCGGCATCTCCTACATGCGCTACTCGGTTAGCGACACCGCCGAGTACGGCGACTACACCCGCGGGCCGAGGATCATCACCGACGCCACCCGCAAGGAGATGAAGAAGATCCTGGCCGAGATCCGCAACGGTTCCTTCGCCAAGGAGTGGATGGCCGAGGCCGGCCGCGGCTCCGCCAAACTCCTGGCCAAGCGCAAGGCCGAGCGGGACATCGCCATCGAACAGGTCGGCCGCCGCCTCCGCAAGATGATGACCTGGCTCGATCCGGTCGAGCCGCCCAAGTAAGACAGGCAGGGGCGGAGACAGCGTTTTTGCCGCAGGATCGGGAGTTGGGCGCGGGGGCGGAGTCCGCGGGAACGTCCCGCACCGGCCGGGACGGCCCCGGCACCTGGCCGCAGAAGGTCCGCGAGCTCTGCCACGGCATCAACAACCACCTGGGCGTGATAACCGGCCACGTCGAGCTCATGACCTCCGCAGGCGGCCGCCACCTGCCTCCGGACGTGATCCGGCGCCTGCGGCAGATCGATGAGGCCGCCGAGCGGATCAGGGCCCTCGTAGGACAGGCGGCCGCTGAGTCCCGGTCCGCGCCCGCCGAGCGGGAGGCCTGAATCCGCCCATGACCTCAGCGCGCAGGGCCTTCGTCTCTGACATCCACGGGAACACCCCCGCGCTCGAGGCGGTGCTAGCCGACATTGACCGGCGCGGCATCCCGGAGACCTGGTGCGGCGGAGACCTTGTCGGCTACGGGCCGGACCCCGAGGGCTGCATCCGCCTGATCGTGAAGCACGCCCGGCGCTGTATCATGGGCAACCATGACTGGGCGCTGCTGAACGACCCGATAGGCTTCAACCCGGTGGCTGCCGAGGCCATAGCCTGCAACCGCCGGATCATGGGCGAACACTGCTACGTGGGCGTCAGGCCCGGCTGCGCCGACTGGAACTGGCTGCGGGCGCTGCCCGACGGCAGCGAGGAGCCAGGCCTGCTCAACGTCCACGCCTCGCCGCGCGACCGGCTGTCCGAATACGTGCTGGCCAGCGACGTGGCCTACGGCCCGAGCGACAAGATCGTGGATATCTTCTCGCGCTTCGAACGGCTCTGCGTGGTCGGCCACAGCCACCGCCCGGGCATAGTCACCCCTGACTTCCGGTGGCTGCGCCCCGAGGACTTGCCCGAAGGGCTGATCATGCGGAAGGGCGGCAAGTACCTTCTCAATGACGGCTCCGTCGGCCAGCCACGCGACGGCGACAACCGCGCCTGCTACGCGGAGGTCGACGGCGACCGGCTCATCTTCCACCGGGTGGCCTACGACTACAAGAAGACCATGGAGATGATCTACAAGGTCGGTTGCCTGGCGCCCATCTGTGCGGAGCGGCTGGCGATCGGGCGGTAGCGCCCCTGTACATCCGGGCGCAGCGGTGCTCACGGAACTGCTCAGCCCGCGACGGTAATCGGCAGAGACCGGACCATGGACTCACCGGCCGTCCCGCTGCACACGAAACATGCTGCCGACAGGAGCCGGGAAATGGCCGGGGCGGAGGTCGCCCCCCGCCCCGGCATTGTCCGCCTTGCGATGCCTAGCTATTTCCTGGGCGGCTTGCCGCTGCTGCCCACCTTCGCCTGGACCTGATTGGAGTAACCGGAGACGCCCTTGACCGCGCTGAAGGCCTGCACCCGGTACAGGTAGGTGCCCGCAGCCACGCCGGTCTGGGAGAAGGCTGTCACGTTGGCGCCGACCGTCCCCACGCGCGTCCACGTGGTCTTGCCCTTGGCCGTCACCCCGCGCTCCACGTAGAACCCATCCTCGCAGCCGGCGTTGTCCGTCCAGCCAAGCGTCACCGTGGTGCCGGAGACGGCCGCGGTCAGGCCGCTGGGGGCATTGAGCTGGTTGGGGTCGGGGCTGACCGTGATCACCAGGGTGGTCTCGCCGGTGGCCCCCTTGTCGTCGGTTACGGTCAGCGCGGCCAGGAAAGTGCCGGCCGCGGTGTAGGTGTGGCTGGCGGTCTCGCCCGTGGCCGTGGCGCCGTCGCCGAAGTTCCAGGCCCAGGAGATGATCGCGCCGTCCGGGTCGCGCGAGCCGGCGCTGCTGAAGGCCACGACCAGCGGAGCGGCGCCGCTCTCCGGAGTGGCCGAGGCCATGGCCACTGGCCCGATGTTGCCGGAATTGTAGGTGTAGTCTATCCAGGCGTACTTCTGCTGCCCGCCGTCGGCGGCCTGGGGCACGTTGGCGGCGCTGCCGGCCAGGACGTCGCCGGTGTCCTTGACCTCGTAGAGGTTGAAGGCCTTGAGCGTGGACGGATCGCCGGTGCCGCTGTCGTATACCCCGACGTACCAGCGCTTGGCGGCGGTGGTGGTGGGGGCCAGATCGGTGAAGTCATAGTAGAACGTGCCGTCGACCGCGGTGGTGCCGCCGTTGAAGGCCAGGGCGCCGCCCTGGAAGCTGATCAGGTTGGGGTACCAGGTCGAAGCCGGCGTGGTGGCCGTGGTCGCGGAGATCCCCAGGTTCATGCGCAGCTGGTTGCGCTTGGCGGCGTTGACCGTGAACTGGGCGACAACCCTGGGCTGGTAGGCCGCGCGGGCGGTGACCCAGCAGGCCTCGTTGTACCACCAGGCGGCGACGCGGCTGGCGCTGGGCGCGCCGGCCACCGCGGAGGTGGCCTTCAGCGCATCGTAGGACAGCCAGGTGAAGCCGGCCTCGTTCCAGCCGGTGCCCCAGGAGTTGCAGATCCGGAAGGCGCCCTTCTCGCCGTTGTCCACGACGCCGTTGGAGTTCATGTCCACCCAGATGTCGTCGTTGTAGCCGACCACGGTCATGGCGTGGCCGCTGGAGTTGACCACCGCGTAGTAGCAGCAGTTTTTGCCGACGAACGCGTCATCCGCCGTGGTGGCCGGGTCGTTGGCGATGGCCTTGTACTGCCAGCCGTAGATGTCCGTGGCGTAGTTGAGGACGTAGCCGTTGGCCAGGAGCTGCTTGAGTTGGGCCACGCCGGTGGCGGTGTCCAGCCCGCTGACCCGGCCGGTCTGGTAGGCCCGGACGTTGATGGCGTTGCGCCAGACCGAGGGGGTCAGGCACCAGGCGGTGTAGTTGCCGTCGTAGGGGAACTCGGCCCAGGTGGCCAGGCCGTGGCTGATGGCGATGTTGTAGGCGTCGTAGTGCCAGGTGCCCTGGTTGGCGCCGCCGTTGAGCATGTTATAGGTCCACTTCGGCGAGAAGCGCAGGGTGTCGCCGCCGTTCTTGGCGTCCCAGTCGCGGGCCATGGCGGTCATGTGGGTGAGCGTGTAGTAGACAGAGCTGAACTGCGCGCAGGAGCCCAGCGACCCCTGGCTGCGCACCGGCGGGAAGTACTTGAGCGCGCTGTTGTCCACGTAGCTGGGCAGGATCGCCGGGGCCTCCGCGCCCGCGCCGGAGGCAGCGACTTCCTCGCCGACCGCGACCACGCCGGCCTCGGCCTCGGTGAGCTGGGCGAGCCCCTTCTTGCCGCGCTCCGCATTGACGCGCTCGAGTCCAAGCTTGTTGAGCCGCACCTTGCCGGTCTTGAGCATGTGCTGGTCGGCCCACTGGAGTTCCGCAGCGGTTGGCCGGCGGCAGCCGGTGGCGTGCGGGTCGGCGTCCTGGGCCCTGGCGGCTCCCCCAGGCATCAGACCGGCCACCACCATGGTCAAGGAAGCCACCAGAGTCTGCAGGAATCTCATCGGCATGCTCCTTTCCGGACCCACACAGTCACCGCGGGCACCCCCGCTGCACACGTGCATATAGGCACGACAACCTATGGTTTCTACACAAAACCTCCCGGAATTCCGCACCTCCAACGCTCAACCGGGGCAACATGCAAGAGGCCTGAACTTGCACCTTTCGGATATGCGCTAGAATCTTCAGAGCACGTTTCCACCGCGGAACAGCGCCTGCGACAGGCTCTGCGACCCGCGATCCCGCGCTTGGGAGGCGTCTTGGCGGACGAAGCCGATCTGCTCGTAAGGGCGTCCCGGGGCGACCAAGCGGCCGCCGGCCGCATCTACGACCGCCACGCGCCGGGGGTGTTGCGTTTCCTCGTGCTGATGCTCGGGGAGGAGAACACGGCCGAGGATGTTCTCCAGGAATCCTTCAGCTATCTCTTCAAGAACGCCACCCGCTACGATCCCGCCAGATCCAGCATCTCAACGTGGTTGCGGCAGATCGCCTACAGCATGGCCCGCAACGAACTGCGGAGAAGGCGGCGCCGGCCATCGGTCTCGCTGGAGGCGCCGGTGCCCTGCGACGGCGGGACCAGGCCATTGTCCGAACTCCTGGCCGCCCGCGAATCCAACCCGGCCGGACACCGTGCGGCCAAGGCGCTGGAGGTCATCAGCCGCCTGCCGGAGGACGACCGCCGGGTACTCATACTGAGGCATGTGGAAGGTTGCCAGCCCAGACAGATGGCCAGGATTCTTGGGATCAGTTCCAAGGCGGTCTCGATGCGCATCTGGAGGGCTCTCAACCGGTTGCGCAGTGAGCTGCTCAGGGACTCCTGCGATTTCCCGTAGAAGATCGTCCGGACGGGTTTAGATGACGATGGAAACCGGTAGTCGGCAAAGAGGCGCAGGAAGGCAATGATCGAGTGCACTAAGGCTCGGGAACTCATCACCGCCAAGGCCCTGGCTCCGCTGGGGCAGGTCGATGATGGCCTCCTGAATGCCCATCTCGCCACCTGCCAGGACTGCACCCGGCTGGCGCGGGCCACCGCCGCGGTGGTCGCCGGCCTGGAGGGACTGGCCGGAGCCGGCATCAGCCCGCGCCCCGAGGTTCGCGCCCGCGTGCTGGCTGCGTTGCCCGTACAGCGGCCGGCCTCCCGGAGGAGCGTGCGCAAGGTTGCCAGTTCGCGCCGCCAGCGCCGACCGGCCTTCGGATACGGAGCCCAAATGGCCGTGGCGGCGGTCCTGGTCATCGCCGCCGGCTTCTGGTTCTTCGGACTCCACCGCGATACCCCCACTGTACCGGCTGAGGTCCCGGAACGGCCGGTTGTTGCAGGCCCGGCGGTGGGCGGCCCTGACCTCCCAACGCTGGACAGGTGCGACGACCACTGTCAGATAGTCCGCAGCGGCCGCAGCCTGGACGTCTCCGCGGGAATGCGGCTTGTCGCCGGAGACCGGCTTATGACCGCTGGCCGCGGACGGGCCGGGCTCCGCTATCGGGACGGCTCCTCCGTGGCGCTCAACGGTGGCAGCACCGTCACCATCGAAGTCTCGATGGCCGGAAAGCGGCTGACTCTGGAACGCGGCGAAGTCTTCGTCGATGCGGCGGGGCAGCCAGTCGGCAGGCCGATGGTTCTGAATCCCGACCGGGAAGATCAGGTGACCGTCCTGGGCACGGCCTTCGAACTGACCCGCGGCGAGAACCGCACCGAACTCCGCATGCTGCACGGCCGCGTGGCCTTCGGCAGGGACCGGGCGGTCGAGGTCGGCGGTGGCCAGGGCAGTGCCATCCATGGGCCTGCGGGACCTGAGCCGCCCACGACTTGTCCGGCCGAGGAGGTTGCCGCCTGGCGTTCCGCGCCGTCCTCCGCCGAGGTCTCCGCTCCCACGCCGGAACCGCCCCCGGTCGCAGCCGGGACGGCAGGCGGCCCGGCGCAGCAGCCCGCCAGACACCCGGGGCTGGAGCCGGCCCTCCCGGCAGGCAGAGAGAACCCCGCTCACGAGGACGGGCCGCCGGTCGCCGTCGGGCCCGGCAAGGGGCACGACGACGCGGACAAGGGACCTGCCGATCAGGCCAACAACGCCAAGATCGAGGGCAAGAAGGACGAAGGCCAGAAGGACAAGCCCGAGGACAAGGGCGTGAAGCCGCCCGACCCTCCCAAGGAAGACAAGAAGCCGGATGACGACGGCTCCAAGAAACCGCCCGCCGGGAACAAGCCGCCGGCTCAGCCCCAGCCAGCCGCACCCGTCAAGCCCGCCAAGCCGCCCAAGCCCGTCAAGACCAAGTAGCCGGGAACCGGACGGCCGTCTCAGAGTATTGCCGAGAGCCTCTCCCGGCTGGCGTCATCCATCTTCGAGATGGACGGGAAGTCGTAGTGGTTGCCGGACAGGTCGGTGACCCGTATGCGGTCCGCGCCCTGGTAGCGGACCGCCTCGCGCGGGCTCTCGGTGTGGAAGACCCTCTCGCCTCGACTCGTGCGCACCCGCCAGCGGATCAGGAATGGGCGGAGTTCGTCTATTGCCTCGATGGCGCCCACCTGGGGGATGAGGTAGCGGACTTCCAGCGCCGCCCTGACGGCCGCGCGGCTAGCCGCGTCGAGGCTCTCCAGGGAGCGGATCATGCCCGCCGGCTCGCCCTTGGCGTCGCGGAGCTCCACGTACTCGCCGGGCGCCGTCACCGGGAAACCCATGGCCGCCCGGACGTCGGCGAGTTCCTCTCCGGAGCCGATCCGCACACAGAGCCGCGCGGCCTCCGGCTCCCAGCGCGCCGCGACCTCGCCGGGCTCGAGCCAGCGGATGGCCGGCTTCTCGGGAGGCGCCGCGGGGGCCGGGGCCGGGGAGACTGGCTGGGCTTCGCCCTGCGCCTTGTTCTCGCCGTCAGTCATGTTCGGTCGCGCCCTTCGCTATCCGAGCGGTCAACACGCAACATCCAACACCCAACATGCAACATGCAATGCCAAGGAGGGGGCTGTTTCCGCCAATAGTCGTTGAAGATTGCGGATTGGACGTTGAGTTGTCCCGGTTTCCCTCAGCTTGGAGACGGCTCCTTCCGACATTCGTTGAGCGTTGCGTGTTGCATGTTGCGTGTTGCATGTTGAGCCGTCGTTTCCCCACGCCGTCAGCCTTCCACCGCCACCACCGCGCACATCTCGGCGTGGGCCTTGACCAGGTCGCGGTAGATGCCCTCGCGCGAGGAGAGCTCCTCGTGCGTGCCCACGTCCTTGATTTCGCCCTTGTCGAGCACCACCAGGCGGCTGGCGCCCCGCAGCGTGGATAGCCGGTGCGCGATGGCGAAGGTGGTGCGGCCGGCGGTGAGGCGGGTGATGGCCTGCTGGATCTCCTGCTCGGTCTTGGTGTCCACCGAACTGGTGGCCTCGTCCAGGATCAGGATGCGCGGGTCGTGCAGGATGGCCCGGGCGATGGCCAGGCGCTGCTTCTCTCCGCCCGAGAAGTTATTGCCGCCCTCCTCGACCTCCGAGTCGTAGCCGTCGGGCCGGTCCATGATGAAGCCGTGGGCGTTGGCCAGCCGCGCCGCGGAGATGACCTCCTCGCGGGTGGCCGACGGCTTGGCGTAGGCGATGTTCTCGAAGACCGTCCCGGAGAAGAGGTAGGTCTCCTGGAGCACCACCCCGATCTGCCGGCGCAGGTCGGCCACGCGGATCTTGCGCACGTCCACGCCGTCGATCAGCAGCTGGCCCTGGTCGGCGTCGTACAGCCGGCTGATCAGGTTGACCGTGGTGGTCTTGCCGGCTCCCGAGGCGCCCACCAGCCCGATCATCTCGCCGGCGGCGATGTCCAGAGTGGCGTGCTTGATCACCGGCGTGTGCTTCTCGTACCCGAAGGTGACGTTGCGGAACTCGATCCGCCCCTTGATGTGCGGCATGGCCACGGCGTCCGGCGACTCGGCCACCTCCGGCTCGGTGTCCAGGATCTCGAAGATGCGCTCGGCGGCGGTCATCGAGCGGGTGAACCACTGGTTGACCTGGGTGAGCGTGCCCAGCGGGCCGTAGAGCATGGGCGTGTAGCCCAGGAACATGACCAGCGTGCCCGGGGTGGTCCCGTCCAGCCCTTTGACGATCATGAAGCCGCCCAGCGCCCAGACCAGATAGACGCCGAAGCCCATCACGAACTGGATGAAGGGCATCAGCGTGGCCCAGGTCCGTTCGGCGGTGATGATGGCGTTGCGGCTGGCCTGGTTGTAGCGGTCGAAGCGCGAGATCTCCTGCTCCTCGCGCCCGAAGGATTTGACCACCCGGACGCCGCGGAGCGAGTCGTTGAGCGCCGCCGACATCCGGCTCATCACCTCCCACAGCCGGCGGAAGCGGCTCATGATCCGCTTCCAGACGAGCCTGGTGACCAGGACCACCAGCGGCGCCGGCAGGAGCACCAGGAGCGCCAGCTTCCAGTTGACCACGAAGAGAACCACGGTAACCGCCACGGCCTGGAGGATGCTGACTCCGGTCCAGAGCACGCCGTCGACCAGGAATCCCTCCAGGTGCTGGGCGTCGCCCGAGACGCGGCTCATCAACGCGCCGGTCTTGTGGCGGTCGAAGTAGCCGAGGGAGAGCAGTTGCAGATGGTCGAAGGTCCGGCCGCGCAGGTCCCGGCTGACGCTGGCGCCGATCAGCACGGAGATCCGCCCGCGCATCACCCTCAGCCCGACGCTGACCAGCTCCACGCTGACCCAGGCCCCGATGCACAGGAAGAGCACGAGCAGGCGCTCGTCGTCGGTCGTCGGCGCCTGAGGGACCAGGGCGCGGTCGAAAAGCCGCTTGTAGATGAACGGGGGCACCAGGCTCAGCAGCGTGCCGGCCACCATGATGACGGCCAGACCAATCAGGTACTTCCTGTAGGGCCCGGCCAGCCGGAGCACCCGCATGAGCGTCCGCCCCGGGTTGATGCACAGCGCACAGACCTGGCTGTCCTCTTTGAAGGGCACGCCGCACGTCCGGCAGTAGAGCTGGACGCGCAGGTCGCCGAGCTGCTCCTGGAAGATCCGCCCGGCCTCGGCGCCGAGTTCGGGAAGTGCCTCGCGCGGCGGCTTCTCCTTTTCCTTCTCCTTCTCCCTGGGCTGGTCTCCGCCTTCGGGCTTGGCCGGCTCGCCGGACTTGGCGCCGGCCGCGGGTTTGGCTTCTTCCTTCTTCTTGTCCTTGTCCTCGGGCAGCTCGGGCCAGAGGTGCAGTCGGAGCTTGCCGAGGACCCCCTGGACGGCCCGGTCGGCCGCCCGCGAGCAGCGCAGCAGCTCGCGCTGGGCCTCGCCGCGCTTGGCCAGCAGCACGCCGCCGCCGACCATGGCGCGGTAGTCCAGGGCGGTCAGACCCTTGAATGGCTCCTGGGCGCCGGTTCTGAACTCAGCGCTTCCGGCGGAGGCCGGCTCCACGACCGCCACCCGGTCGCGCGCGATCACCAGCCAGCGCTCGGCGAAGCGACCGTCGGCCGAGAGATCGGCGGGCACCGCGGTCAGCACCGCGTCCCTCGCGATGCCGGCGGCGGTCAGGGCGGAGAGCATCGCGTCGGGGATGTCCCCGGCGCGCAGGATGCGGTTGGTGCCCTCTGCCCTGGGAGCGGCTGGCCTGGTTGTCTGGGGCATGCTTTAGAGTGTAGCGCGGCCAGGGCCGGGACGCAAGACGGCCGTGTGGAATGCGCGCCCCGCGATCTCAGCGGGCCTCGGACAGCCGGAAGACCCAGACGTCGTCGCGGGTGCCCCCGGGCCCCTCGCCGCCATAGGTCACGAAGAGGTCGGCCTGGGGATCGTAGTACAGGGCGTGCCGGCGGCGCGGAGGCGGGTTGGCGGCCGGCGCCAGCCGCTCCCAGCGGTTCGCGCCGCAGCGATAGGTCCAGGTCTCGCTCTCGGTGCCCAGTCCGCCGGAGAAGAGCACCGCATCGGCCCGCGGCGAGTAGTCCATGGCGCCCTGCCCGCGACAGGCCGGAACCGGGGCCGTCCGCAGATTGACCCAGGTCCCGCCGGAGCCCAGGCAGCTCCAGGTCTCCGCCGGCGCGCCCTCACCCGGCCAGCGCAGGAGCAGCACGCGCTCCCGCCGGGCGTCCCAGCACATGGCGGCCTCGCCACCGTCGCGCCGGAACGGCGGGGTCTTCAGCGGCAGGGAGCGCAGCCCGCGGTCCGGCACCGAGTGCCAGAAGATCCACGGTCCGGCTTCGGACGCGCCGGCGGCCGGAAGCCGGGGCGCCCGGTCCTTGGCGGCAAGCATGCGCCAGCGGTCGGCCCGCGCCTCGTAGCACCAGGCTGGATCAAGCTCGTCGCCTCCGCCGGGCAGCAGTCCCCCGCCCAGTTCCGGCACGTAGAGCATGCGCGCCGGCGAACGGGAGCCAGGCACCGGCCCACGGCGACCCGGCCAGCGCGGGACCCAGGCACCAGGCGGTACCTTCTCGGCCGGCAGCTCGCTGTCCGCGAAGGCCGGCACGCGGTTGTCCTTGCGCAGCCGCTGCCACTCGGCGCTCAACAGAGGCTTGGGCGTTTCCACGCGATCCAGGCCCTCGATGCGCACGACGCTGAGCCCCGCGGGCACAATCACCCGTTCGCCGCCCCGCGCCATGGGGAGGTCGAGCGCGGCCGTTCCCTCGGCCACGGCCAGCCGCAGGGTTCGGGGCGTGTCTATGGCCGCGCCCTCCAGGATGGCGGTGAGCGCCATCTCGAAGGCCGACGCCTCCGCCCGGACCCGGCCGAGGTCGCAGTCGATCCCTACGGCCGGCGCGTCCGCGGGGATCCGCACCAGAATCTGGCCCACGTCCAGGTCCAGGTCGCGACCACCGCCGGGACCGCCACCGACCCTGAGTTTCCCGGCGCCGCTCAGCGCCAGCCAGGTACCGTCCGCGTAGTGGAGGTTGACGGAGCTCCCCGCCGGCACCGCAACGGATGACCCGACCCGGAGGACCTGGCCGGTGCGGGCCGGACGTCCGTCCACCGAGGCCTCGCCGACTATGACCGCGACCGAGGGCAGCGAGCGCCAGGGCCTCTCCAGGAGGAGACCGGCGGTCAGCAGCGCGGCCGCGGCCGCCGCCAGCAGCGTCGCCAGGCGCCAGCCGCCACCTCTCGGCTTCCCGGCGGCTGCCACGGACTGGCCGCCGAGCCACCCCGCCCTCCGGACCCGCTCTGCGTCCAGCAGGTCGTGGAGTTGCCCGAGCCGCTCGGCCTCGGCGCGGCAGGAGGCGCACCCGTCGAAGTGCCGCCTAGCTTCGGCGCGCTCCCGCCGGGGGGGCAGCCCGTCGAGCCCCGCGCAGTAGGCGGCCAGGTGTTCCTCGCAGATCACGGCTGCGCCTCCCGGCCGGAGACCAGCATGTCGGCCAGGTGCCGCCGCGCCTGGAAGGCCAGGCGCCGGACGGATTCCTCGGGTATCTCAAGAATCGCGGCGGCCTCGGCGGCCGACAACCCCGCCAGGGCGCACAGGCGCAGCGCCTCGGACTGCGACGGTTCCAGGCGACCAAGCGCGTCCTCGAGGGCCGCGCCGAAGTCCTCTCCGGCCGCCGGATCGCTCCGGGCGGATACGGGCAGGTCCGCGGCGGCGAGCTTCTCAGCCACGGCCCGTTCGAGCCGGCCCTTGCGGGCCGTGGTCCGGCACAGCTCGAACGCCCGGCGGACGCCATCGTCCCCGGCCGCGCCGGCGGCGGCCCGGAGCATCTCGCCGTGAAGGTCCGCGGCCTCCTCGCTGCTCCTGGCAAAGGCCACCGCCATGGACGCCAGTCTGGCGGAGAGCCCCGCGGACGGCGCTCCGGAAGCGTCGGGCGGGGCTGCGGCGGGCCTGGCTTCGGTGCTCATCGTGGGTGGATTCTCCACCCCGACGGGAATTGCGCAAGATCAGCCGGGCGCGCGGCGCCCTCCAGCTGAAGCCATGGCACGGGGCCCTGCCCCGAAGGGCTGCGCCCCTACTTCGCGTACATCGGCAGATAGCGGTAGTAGACTTCCAGGCTCAGGGCGTTGATGGCCGTGTGATAAGCCCGTCCGCCGGTCGGGCCCCAGCCCATCCCGCAGTCCCACGAACCGTCCTTGTCGGCCGCCGAGCCGTCCATGGGTCCGCCCTTGCACTGGTTGTCGACCAGGACGGGCTTGAGGGCCGCGTTCCAGGCATCCCAGTGCCGGCCGCCCATCTGGAACATGGCCAGCGTGCCGTAGTACCAGTAGTACGGGTCCTGGGGACTGTCGGTGGGGTTGTTCCTGGCTTCCCACTTCGGCGTGGTCCTGGCCAGCAGGTCGGCCTGCTTGATCAGCAGCGGGTCACTGCTGGGCGTGCCCATGAACTGCCGGCAGACCATGCCCACCGCGGTCATGGGCAACCCGGCGCCCCAGGGGGACTGGCTGCGGGAATTGTAGCCGACCTTGCCGGTGCCCTTGTCCGTCACCTGGTCCAGCCAGTTGTTGGCGCCCTGGAAACCGGTGCCGTCGACTTTGAGCCCGGCGATCTTGGCGCTCTTCAAGGCCATCACCATCCAGCCGGTGACCGAGGTGGAGAGGTTGCTGCCGTGCTGCCAGCCGGCGTAGCGGTTCTGGACCTTCAGGATGTGGTCGGTGCCCTTCTGGGCGGGCCCCAGCAGACGGACGTCCTTGGTCATGCCGTAGGCCTCGGCCAGAGCCAGCGTGGACAGGCCCAGGGCATAGGTTTCGAAGGGGTGGTTGTCGGTCCAGCTCCCGTCGGGGCGCTGCCTGGCCAGGAGCCATTCGGTGGCGCGCTTGACATTGTCCTGGAACAGGCCGCCGCTCTTGTGGGTGTAGCCCGCGCCCAGGAAGGCCAGGACGGCCATGGCCGTGACCGCCTCGTCGTTGGCCAGGCCGCCGGAGACGTCGCCCCCGCCCTCCCACTTCTTGATGTCCCAGTGCCCGTCGGCCTCCTGGTGTCTGGCCAGCCAGCGCAGCGCGGCCTCCACGGCGCTTTCGGTGGCCTGGCTGCCGCCGAAGCGCCCCACGGCCTTCTTGCGCCCGCCGCCGTCGCGGTAGCCGAAGACGCCGGCCATGCCGCCGCCGCCCACGCCGATCGAGCCCACCGTCCCGGTGCCGCCCAGCGGGATGTCCGAGATGGCGTCCTCGTTGCCGCGGGCGGTCTTCTTGTCCATGTTGTTGTCGGTCTCGAAGGTCTCCGACTCCTCCATCTTCTCATGGACGA
>JAKLDR010000034.1 GCA_022703445.1 Planctomycetota bacterium
GACCGCCCGGGTGATCTACGATCACTACCCGGAGAAGCGCGCCCAGTTCGACCGCTTCAAGGAGCTGCTGGAGGCCACCGACAAGGTCGACTCCGGCCAGCTCACCCAGGAGGAGATCTCCATCCCCAAGGGCTGGATCCTGCTGGGGCTGACGCTTGATCCGCGCACCGGCCTGGGCCCCGAATTCCGCAAGTACTTCCGCTGGCTGGTGGAGTACGTCAAGGAGGTCTCCATCGAGAAGATCCTCCAGCACCGCGAGGTCGCCAAGCGCTGCGAGCGGGTGCTGGCGGAACAGGCCCGCTTCAAGCAGGTGCTCAAAAGCCACGCCCACGCCGAGGGGACCGTGATCATCTCCGACCTTCGCGGCGTGAAGGACCTCCCCGTCGGCAACCGCTTCCTGGTCTTCACCATGTTCCCCGAGTGCAACGTGGAAATGCGCATCTTCCAGGGGCTGGGCGACACCGTGGTGGTGGCCATCGGCCACAGCATCTTCAATCGTTCCTGCAAGGTGAACGCCGGTGACCTGGCCGCCAAGTACGGCGGCGGCGGGCACCGCGGCGCCTCCACCTGCCAGCTTGGCCCGGACATCGCCGAGAAGGCCATCGCCGACATCCTCGCGACGCTCAAGGCCAACCAGGGCTAGTTGCCGGACCTTCGCCTGGCGAAAGGGCCGCTCCGATCATCGGGGCGGCCCTTTGCGTGAGGCCTTCTCCGGGCGCCCTTATCGATAGAAGTCCACCCAGCTGAGTTTGAGGACCGCGTCCTTGCCGGAGGCGAAGCCCTCGGGCAGGGCGACCTGGATGAGCTCGCCCTTCTTCTCGGCGGCGAGATCACCGCCCTTGGCCCCGCTCGAGTTGATGAAGCCGGAGAGCTTCTTCCCGCCGCACTCGGCGGTGAAGCCCTCCAGGCCCTTCAGGGCCAGGCGCACGGACACCCTCTTCGGCCACTCGCCCTTCTCGACCTTGACCTCGGCGGAGCCGATCCCGCCGGGCGAGGTCACGGTGAGCACCAGCGCGCCATCGGCCACCTCGGCGGCGACCTTGTCGGCGGGCCGCTGGGGCTTGGCGGAGAACTCGGCGGCCGCGGATGCCGGGGGCGGCGCCAGGGCCGCCTTGGCGGCCTTGATGTTCTCCTCGGTCGCCGGCCAGAGGTTGCGCTCGAGCAGGAAGGCCTCCTCCCTGACCGGCCGGCCGCCATCGTCCACGGCCGGCTTGCCATCCTTGAGGACCTGAACCTCGTGCGTGGAGTCGGTGCAGACCAGGTGCCGCGCGCCGACGGCGAAGAGTTGGGGATCCAGGCGCGGCTCCTTCTTCCCGCCCTTGCCGGCGGCCATGAGCGGGCTGCCCATGAGCACGATGACGTCCACTGCCACCTGCTTCCCTGCCTGGCCCTTGAGCGCCTGCTCCGTTTCGTAGAGGACCCGACGGGTTGACATGAAGCCCCCGCTCCAGAAGGTCGGGTCGAGGTCGGCCTTGACGACCTTGCCGACGAAGACCAGCGGGGACTTCTCGCAGGCCGCGGCTATGGAGCTCAGGGGCCGGGCCGGCGTCGGCGCTTCGGCGGCAGGTCCCGGCATGAGGCGCACTGCCGCCGGCCACAGGACCACGCCCTTGCCGCCATCTCCCTTGTAGAGCTGCACGTCCTTCTCGATCTTGCCGCGGACCTCCACCCTGGCCATCCTGCCGGCCGCCAGTTCGCTGTCTTTGAGTTTCTCCAGCGCCGGGAGGAGGCCGACCCCGAGGGTGAATCGCTCCTTGGTCCCATCTCCTGGCGCCAGGGCATAGGCGAAGTTGTGAAGCTCGGTGATCGGGCGCAGGGGGTCGAGGCGCCCGGTGAAGAGCTGCTCCTCGCCGGGCTTCTCCTTGTAAGCCGGCTGGTCGGCGAGCAGCGTGAGCCACTCCCCTTCAGCGGCCGGCGCCTCGGCCTTGGCCGCCTCCAGAACCTGCCCGACCTTGGGCATCTTGACCGCGGCGCCGCCGTTGAACTTGTCGATGAAGCAGGTGGACTCGCGTTCGTCGGCGAGCTTGACCGTGACCTCGGCCCCGTCGCCCCTGAACACCGCGCCCGGCTTGACCCCGTGGGCGGAGCCCTTGTCCAGCCTGATGATGGTGCCCAGCGGGCCGGCGGTGCTCAGCCGGCCGAATTCCACCGACAGCACCTTGGCCTGAAGACCCTTACCCTGCGCGACGATCTCGATCTCCACCGGGCCGGAGGAGGCCTTGAGGCCTTGAGCCTCGGGAGCCTCTACCTCTGTGGGGAAGAAGTAATGAACGGTCACAAGCCACCTGCCAGGGGGCAACAGGAGCGGGCGCCAGGAGTAGGCGTCCCCGGCGTAGGTCCCTACGGCCCCCGAGCGGACGCGTACCTCCTGGCCGGCCAAGAGCGCCACGGGCCAACGGCCGGGAACATCTTCTGGGCTGAGCTGCATGAAGCCACGGCTCACTTTGTCGGGGGCGGACTTTGGCTGGCAGACGAATTCCACGGAACTCTGCCTGGCGCCCTCCACGGTGAGGCCGAACTCGGCCTCCAGCGAAAGGCGCTGCCGGGTGGTGTTCCTGAGCCGGAGCTGCATCTCCAGGCGTTCACCGGCAACGAAGACCCGTTCGCCGGCGGACAGCCCCATTTGGAGGCCGTTGACCGCCTGGCCCCAGGAGACCTTCTCCGCGACCCCGCCCGGTGCCCCTATCGCCAGACGAGATTTCTCCTTCCCCCCGACCGAGAGCACGACCCCCTTGACTTCGGCCTTGCTGACCGCCAGGGCGAAACAGAAGAGTTCCATGGCCGGAAGGGCAGTGGGCCTTCCCTGGTCGATCTCGCAGTTCAGAATGCCGGCCCTGAGCTCGGGAGGCTTGAGCTCGACTCTTACTGACATCGAATTCTCGGTATGCCGCAGGAGCACCAGGGCTTCCTTGTCAAAATCGATCTTGGCAGCAGCCAGCGCGTCCGCAAATTCCTGGTACCGGGACCAACCCTTCTGCTCGCCGGTCTTTTCGAGCAGGCCGTCGAACTCAGCCTTTGTATAGATGACGGTGGAGTCGAAGCTGCTGTAGCTGCTCCCCGTCTTCGGGATGCCGATGATGCGGAAGGGCCGGGAGGCCTTCTCTGCCGGCCCGGCCTTGATGGCCGACTCCTGCCCCGCCGCCACCCTGGCCTCTTCGGCGACGGCGTTTCCGGTCCGCACCTCGCCCTCGCTCACCGCCACAAGCAGCACCGCGGCGAGCACCGCGCCGGTGAGTTTGCTCCTGTCCACGTTCCGATCCCCCTTCTCGTTCTCCCACGCTCGCGTGACCTTGAAGACCGTCCCGACCGTCTCGACCCAGAGCCCCTCGGGCGTCTCCACGCGGCAGGCGACCTCGCCGGCGACGGCCTTGGGCGCGGCGATCTCCACCTCGCCGGACTCGAGCTTAATGACCTGGCGGACCTTGCGGGCCGAGTCGCGGCCGGCGGCCTTAAGCTTCGCGCCCGGAGCAATGGCCAGCCTGGTGCCGTCGGAGAGGGTCTCGCTCCTCACGCGGCCAGTGGTGTTACCGAAATCCTTGATGGTGACGTTGCCACTGGGCAGGATATCGAGCGCGAATAGCCCGCTGACCACGATGAGCGCCGCAGCCGCGGCGGCGGGAAACAGCCAGCCCGCACGACGGCGGGCTGGCGTTCCTGGCTCTTGGTTCCTGGTTCCTGGTTGAGTAGACGGGGAGCCGTGGTCGAGCACGGCGGCAGAATGGCAGCTAGGTTCCGCGTCGCCTGCCGTTCTTGCCGTTGTCCCCGAACCAGGAACCGTCAATTCTCTGCGCAGCTTTTCGGTCACGCAGCCGGCCGTGCCGTCGCCGTTGCGGGCCAGACGCGTTGCGAGCGCCGCCCGGAATCTCTCGCAGGTCCGCGCGCCGTCGGCCACCTGGTCGAGGGCATCGTCCAGGACGAGCAGCGCGCGAACCGTGCGGGTCAACTCCGGATCCGCCTCCAGGGCGGCGCAGAGCTCGCGCTCCTCCTCCGCGCCGAGCGCCCCCTCGAGGAGAGCGGCCACCAGGTCGGCAATCCGGCCTTCGGGAATCATCGACGCTGCCCTCCCAGGCGCGACTCGACGCACTCGCGAAGAGCCCAGCGGGCGCGCATCAGGGCGGTGCGCACCGCCGAGCCACCCATATCGAGCTCCCGGGCTATCTGCTCCGGGGCCAGGTGCTGGCCGAAGCGCAGGTTCACCAGCCTCCGAATGCGCTCGGAGAGTCCGGCCAGGCATTCCCGCAGAGCCTGGAGGCCCTCAGTGGTGGCCAAGGGGGACTCCTCGCCGTCCGGTGCTTCGCCCGTGCGGGCAAGCAGGGCCTCGGCGACCAGCCCCGAGCGCAGGCGCGATTCCGTCCGGCCCCGGCGCAACTCCTGGAGAGCGAGGTTGCGGGCAATGCCGAAGAGCCAGGCCCGGAGCGGCCGGGAGGCATCATACCTGTCGGGATGGCGCAGGAGCTCCAGGAAGACGTCGTGGGCCACGTCGTCCACGAGGTCGGGATGGATGCCCAGCGAGGCTATGTAGCCCCGCAAGGCGGGCAGGTGGGCGTCAACCACCTGAGCGAGATCCGGAGCGCCGGCACGTCCCGAAGCCATCGACACAACCCCCAGCCAATATCACTTGTAGCCGGGGCCGGCTCCGTCACAAGGAATTTCGCAAACGTCCGCCCAGGTCGCGGTGGCCGACAGGGGCTAGGCTGGTCCGGTCACGTCAGGGGTGGGCAGCGGTCTTCTGCTCTTGCTGCTTGAGCCACTGTTGGGCGCGCCGGACGTTGTCTTGATACCTCCCAAAGCTTTCCGAGTAGCCGGCATCGAGGAAAGCCTTGAGCGCCGCCCTGGTGGCCACGACGTCGTCCCCATCGGGCGACTTCCAGTTGCCGAACATCTCCTGCCGCGGGGCCAGCTTCCCGAGGAACTCCTCGCCCTGGCCGAACGTGGCCCACTCGGGGGGGATGCTGATGGCCTCCAGCGCCTGTCTGGCCGAGTTGGAGACCTCGGGATCGCGATCCCCGAGCGCCTTCTGGAGGGCCGGCACGGCCTTGCGTTTCATGGCCACCAGCGCCTTTAGGGACTCCTCGCGGACCCTGAAGTCCACGTCCGCCAGTCGCCTAATGAGGTTACCGATTCGGCCGGCCTCGGCGGCATCGGCTTCCTCCGACGACGCGACCACCTCTATCTCCACCGGCCCCGTGGTGATCGAGCCGCGCCAGAAGTTGGCGGGGATCTTCTCCCCTGGGCCCAGATCGCAATGCCCCCGGAACGTTGCGGTGACCAGATAGGTGCCGACCGGCAATGGGACCGCCTTGTCGAATCGATCGGCGGCATGGTGCTGTGCCCGTTCCATGGCCTGGTCTTTCGCCGGGCAAAATCCTCGCTTTCCGAATCGCAGCACGAAGCTTCGTTGTTCTCCGGCCCCGAACGGCTCGAAGCTGAAGGACAAGGCTTTCATGGCGTAACCCTCCCACGCGGGGACATGTGGCGTGCCGCCCGCCTTGGGCTTCATAACGACCAGCCAGTCGAAGTCAGCCTCGACAGAAATCCGACCACTCCTGTAGAACACGACAGGATCCTTGCCCGCGTTGCGATAATGGGCGGTGAACTCCATGGGTTTGCCAGCCTCGAACTGGGTCTGCCTGGCCGAGAGCCCCGCCTGGAGGCCGTTCTCGGCTTGGCCCCAGGAAACCTTCGGCTCCGCCGAGGCATCGATGCTCAGCTGGGCCCAGCCGCTGGACAACTCCTTCCCCGCCCATCCATCGGCAACACTTTTCTTAGCATCAGCTGCTCTCGGGACAAAGACGACAGATACTCTGTACTCGCCGGGCTCTCCCTTGCTGAGCTCGCCCACGAAGTCCAACCACTTGAGATCGATCTCCGAGGCTCTCTCCTTGCCAGGGACGAACCGATCAGGGGACATGTCTTGGTAGAAGGAGTGTCCCTCGGGAAGGACGTATTCCTTCGGCTGGCTCCACCGGCCATCCTCCTCCTTGCGGCAGACCTTGAATCTCAGGCCGGCCCCGTCGAACAGGCCTCCGGTCAGCAGACGCAGCTCGTCGGACCCGGTGCCGCCAGCGCGCAAGACCAGCCGGAGCTTAACAGGCTCGGAGGGCGCGTAGACCGGTAGTATCGGGGGACGCTTGGAGGGAGCCAGGCCCAGCGCAAAGCCGTTGACCGTGGGCCCGAAGGCGAGCGACTCCCCGGCGACAGAGGCCGCGGCTGCCTTCCCCGGCCCCTCCTTCACTACGACCGAGCTTCCCACCGCCACCCTGGCCTCCTCGGCTATGGCGTTTCCGGTGCGGACTTCCCCCTCGGTGACCGCCACCAGCAGCACCGCGGTCAGCACGCCGGCCAGCTTGGACTTATCCACGTTCCGCTCCCCCCTCTCGTTCTCCCACGCGCGAGTGACCCTGAAAACCGTCCCCACCGTCTCGACCCAGAGCCCCTCGGGCGTCTCCACCCGGCAGGCGACCTCGCCGGCGACGGCCTTGGGCGCGCGGACCTCCACCTCGCCGGACTCGAGCTTAATGACCTGGCGGACCTTGCGGGCCGAGTCGCGGCCGGCGGCGACGAGCTTCGCGCCAGGAGCGATGGCCAGGCGAGTGCCGTCGGCGAGCGTCTTGCTTCTCACGCGGTCGGTGGTGTTGCCGAACTCCTTGATGGTTACATTGCCGCTCGGCAGGACCCCGAAGGCGAAGAGCCCGCTGACCACGATGAGCGCCGCAGCGGCGGCGGCGGGCAACAGCCAGCCGGAACGTCCGGCTTTCGGCTTTGGGCTTTCGGCTTTGGGCTTTGAGGAAGAGCCTTCCGCGGATTGCCGCGAAGAGGCGCAAGAAGCGCAAGGTCTGGCGGAGTGTGGTGTTGCACCCTCCCGATCATCCCCTTGCGCCTTTTGCGCTTCTTTGCGGCCAACGGCCGGAACCTGCTGTTCGGCTGCTTTCAGCGTTCTTAGAGCGGCCTCCTGATCGGCCAACTCCACGAACCGCCGGCGGGCGGCCTCGTCGGCGAGGAGCTCTCCGCCGAGCCGCTTCTGGCCATCGACGTCAAGCGTCCCGGCAAAGTGGGCGGCGAGCAGGCCGTCGAGTTCCTGGGGACTCATGGGTGGTCCTCCGCCAGCGCCTTCCTCGTGCAGTCGGCCAGCTGTTGCCGGGCCCGGAAGAGCGAGACCTCCACCGACCCGCGCGGCCGGTCCGCCTCCGCGGCGACCTCGGCGATCGAGAGGCCCCGGCCGTAGTAGAGGTCGACCAGCGCGCGCAGCGCCGCCGAGAGCTTCTCGACACAGCCCTGCAGCACGCGGCGGCGCAAGGCGAGATCGTCGCCCAACGCCGCGTAGGTGCCAGCCACGGCGTCGAGGACCTCAGGCCGGGCCAGTTCCGGCGCAGCCTTCGAACGGCGCAGTTCCTTGAGCGCCTGGTTGCGGGCAATGCCCAACGCCCAGGCGCTGAACGGCCTTGCGGCGTCGTACTCGGCGAAGTGCTCCCAGAGTTCGAGCGAGGTCTGCTGGAGAATCTCCTCGGCGCGGTGGAAGTCGCGGAGCCAGGCGAAGAGATAGCCGCGCAGAAGCGGCTGGGCCCGGTTGTAGAGCACCAGGAACTGCGACTGCCGGTCGGCGCCGGTCTCGGGGGGCATCAGTGCTCCTCTCATCGCCGGTATTTACCGGCGGCGGCGGAATCTTAGCACGGATTCCCCGGTAATTCGCGGCACCGGGAAGAAGGTCCGGAGGCGGATCATTCAGACCGACCGGACAACGGTCCCGGATGGGCCCGCAACAAAGGGGCTGGTTACCTGACCTCCGCCGCCTCCGCCGCCGGCCGCGCCACGAGGAGCCGTAGCTTCCCGGCGACGTCCCGGGTGAAGGGCGGGGCCTCGAGCTTGAGCGAGCCCTTCCCGTCGGTGGGCTGGCGGCTGGAGGTCGTGACCCGGCCGTTGTAGGTGTCCCACCACTCGACCAGATAGGTGCCGGGGGCGAGGCCGTCGATGACCAAACCGGCCCCGCGGATCACCTTCGGTCTGGCGTGATTCACCGCCCGGTTGTACCAGGTGTTAGCCGGATCGGAGAGCCAGAAGAGCGCGGCGTCCCCGGTGCGAAGGCCGGTCAGGTCGGACTTGAGCGGTTCACCCGGCTCGGGCGGGCCGGCCACCAGCGGCTTCCAGCCGGCGAGCCAGTCGACGCCCTTGAGGTAGGTGGCCAACGCCCGGTAGTGGCCGTAGCGATCCTCGCCGGTGATCTCGGTCGTCGGGGGCCGGCCCTCGGCCGGGGGCTGGCCGGCGACGGGCCGGCGGCCGCCGGCGGAGGCCGGGTCCGGCGCCAGGTAGCTGTCCCACCACCACAGCGCCGCGGCCCCCGCGTGGCCGCTCATGGTCGAGAGCCACAGGCCGTTGTGCAGGTGCACCCCCAGGCGGTCGGCCTCGTTGATCTCGCTCTTGGGGCCGCCGCCGGCGCCGAAGCCGTACTCGGAAGTGAGCGCGGGCTTGGCGAACCGGAGCATCTCCGGCGTGGCCGCGGCGAAGGCCTCGCGCTCGGAGCGCGGGGCCTTGCCCACCTCGGGCATGTAGAGGTAGAGGTGGTTCTCGGCCAGGGCGAATTCCGGCGCCCCGGAAAGCTCCGGCCAGACCTCGCCGTCGGCCAGCGAGCAGGTCACCATGTGGCGCCCGCCGTCGAGGCGCGCGAGCTCGCCGGCCGCCCAGCGCGCCCAGGGCATCAGGAAATCGCGCCGCGCGGCGGCCAGGTCGGCCGGCTTCTTCTTGTCCACGCAGTAGTCGAGCTCGTTGAAAAGCTCCCAGGCCAGGAGGTTCTCGGCGGCGCCCCATCGGCCGGCGAGGTAGCGCAGCCGGGCGACGTACATGGCCCGCGCCGCCGGCGCGTCGAAGAAGTCCCGCGTGACCTTGCAGCCGCCGCCAGCCGAGAAATACGGGCTCTTGTCGCGCTTCTGGGTGAAGTCGTGGAAGTTGTCCAGGCACAGCTGCACGTGGATGCCGCGCGCGGCGGCCTCCTCCAGGACGCGGTCGAGCCGCCAGGCGCTTTCCTGGTCGTAGACGTAGGGGGTCGACGTCTCCAGCGGCAGCGACCAGGTGCAGGTCCAGACCCGGGCGTAGTTCAGCCCGGTCCTCCTCATGCGCTCCAGGGCGTCGGTCCAGGCGGCCACCGGCCGGGGCGAGAGGATCCAGGCGAGGTTGTGGCCTATCAGGAATACCGGGCGGCCGGCCGGGTCGGCCAGGTACCGCGGGTCGGCCTGGGCAGGCTTGAGAGGCCCGGCCGGGGCCGGCGGCGGCTCGGAAACCAGGGCCGGGCGCGGCGTCATGACCGATGTGCCCGCGGGCGTCTTCACCTCGAAGGCCGCGCGGTACTCGCCGGCGCGGACCGCCGGGATGCGCGCGCGCCAGGACGGCTGGCCCCACGGAACGAGCCGCTCCTTCTCGACCGGCACGCCCTTGGCGTCCTTCTCGTTCTCGTCTTTGAACGTCTCCAGGCGGTAGTCCTGGGACCAGAAGGCGGGCTGGCGGAAGGCGCCTGATCCGGGCGGGGACACCAGGGCATCGACGGCGATGTCCGCAGGGTTGAAGGGCGAGCCGTATTCGGCCAGTATGCCCAACTCGGCGGTCAGCGGCCCGCCCGGACGGGCCGGCGGCCAGAGTTCGGCGTGATAGACGAGCGGCGGAACGGGGTCGGCCGAGCCGGACAGCGCCAGGCAGAACCGGCCGGCCAGGCGGTCGGTCTCTCCGGCCGCCGCGCCCATGAAGGCCAAGGCCAGGCCATCGCGGCCCTCCGTGCGCATGTCGCGGAGCACCACGCGGGCGGGGGCGTCGGCCAGCAGTCGCAGCCGGACCTTGCCGCCGTCCAGGAACTCCAGCAAGCGCGCAGTGCCGGCGAAGAGCTGGGCGCGGTCGGCGGCGGCCGGCTCGCGGGGAATGGCGTATTTCTGACCATCGGCGCGAAGCTCGCGGCCGGCGAAAGCCGCGGCGGGCAGGTCGAGGACGTAGGCCCAGGACTGGAGGCTGCCCGGGTCGCGGAAGCTCCGCTCCCAGGCCAGGACCAGCGCCGGCCCGGAGCGGAGCACGCGCAGCCGGGCGCGCAAAGCGCCGGGTGCGCGGTCGCCGGAGAAGGACCAGGCGGGCGAACCGCCGGGCTCCTCCTGCGGCTCAACGTCCAGGTCCGCGGGCGCGGCCGGACCTCGCTCGCCGACCAGGCGCAGGCCGGCCGAGCGCACCAGCAGCGCCGCGCCGCGCCTGACCGCCATGGTCGCCGAGGCGTCGAACTCGGCGGTGAACTCCTTGCCGTCTGCTCCAAACTGGACGGCTACGGGCTTGGCGGGTTCGACGGCGACTGGCGCTGGAGCAGGCGCCGGACGGTCGGCCGGCTGGCCGGCCATGGCCGCAACTCCCAGCGCAAGCAGAATCAGGACCGGGCCGGAAAGGCTGAATGTCCAGGAAGATCTCAAACCTGCGGGCCTCCCCCCTGTGCCGTCTGTGCGGCATGTACCATAATATAACTGCGCGCCCGCTCTGCCGTCACCTGTGTTTAGAGCGCGTCCGGGTGCACGGACGCAGCCCCCTGCCGCCGCAGCTGGGCGGCTCTCAACGGCGAGAGAGCATTCCAGCCCGCGTCACCGGAGTTCAACCAAGGCCACCTTGGGGCTGAACCGGAGGGCGCTGAGCGCACTGTTGGCGTCCACCGCCCAGACGAGCTTGCGGTTGGGGTCGTAGACCATGCCCAGGTTCACACTAAAGGCTTCCTTGCCCAACGGGTCGGCGCCGGAGAGCTCCCCGCCGAACCAAGCATTCTTCTCGCAGTCGTAGACCGGCCAGACCGTCCTGCCGTCCGGGAGCTTGATGTGCGAGCCGAGCAGGACCATGTCGTTCTCGGGTAGGTAGACCGTCTCGCGCGCCGGGACGCCGGCCTGCGCCGCACCGGCGGGCACGAGCCACTTGGCCTCGCCGGTCTTCAGGTCGTAGCTCATCACGTCGCCGGCGTGACCCTTCTCGTTGGGTGAGAAGACGAGCATCCGGTCGCGTTTGGAGTCCCAGCACATCCCGCCGGCGTCGAAGCCCACCGCCCCGGGGAGCTTGCCGGTCACGGGAAGCTTCTTCCAGGCTCCGACCGCGGCGTCCACCCGGTAGATGGCCGAGCCGCTCCCGGCCTCGAAGTCGATGGCCCAGGCGTAGATTGCATCCCGGGAGGTGGCCAGCGTGGTTGCGCGCACGTCGTGCCGCGGGTGGCGCTCGGCCCCGCGCGACCACTTGGCGTCCTTCGGGCCGACGGAATAGGTGAAGGCCCGGCCTATGTAGACCAGCCGTTCGCCGGCCGGGTCGGAGCCGGTGGCCCGCCAGGTGTGGCCGGGCATCCAGGGGTTGCCGCCAAAGCTCCACTCGCCGGGGACGCCGGCGTCGCTGCAGCACTGGTCGATCGGGAGATCCGGCGCGAAGGGCATGCTCCAACGGTCGGTCTTCACGTCGTAGAAGTGCGGCGCCGTGCCGCTATAGGCGCAGTGGCCGCCGGAGAAGCGGGCGATCATATCGGCCTTCGGGAGAAAGACCGCCGAGCCCCAGTCCATGTTGGGCCGCGGCACCCGCGGCGGACTGCGCCGGACCCACTGGTTGGCGGGGAGCCCCTCGAGCTCGGCCTTGACCTTGGCCGGGTCGGCGGCGGGGACACCCTCGCTGTACCACTTGGGGTCGTAGAACTCCCTGCGGCGCTCGACCGTCCCGGGCTTGACGCCGAACTTGGCCGTCCCGGCGGCGTCGTTCCGCGCTGGATCCAGACGACAGAGCCAGGTTGTGCCGCTCAGCACCGCCACGGTGTCGCTCTCGTCGACGGCCGCGAGCAGCCCGCGAACAGAGGACCACCCGTAGAGCGGGCTGGCACCCTCGAAGCCGCTCTTGCCGGCCTCGAAGCGGCGGATCAGCTCCCACCGGTCGGCGGCCGCGTCGTAGGCCCAGGCCTCGAGCGGCAGCGGTCTGTAGTACTGCCCGTGGTAGCCGCCGCCCGAGTCGTAGCCGTAGCCGCCGAGCAGAAGGAGCTTCTTCGCCTTGGGCAGCCAGAGCAGGGCGTGGCCCGCGCGCGGCGAGGGCGAGACGGCCGGCTGCTTCTCTTCCCACTTGGCGCCGTCGAAGGTCCATGTGTCGGCGTAGAGCACGTTGAGGCCGTCGCCGCCGAAGAGCACGACCTTCTTGGCAACCGGATCGTAGACCAGCCGGGAGAGGGCCCGCGGCGGGGGCTGCTTCTCGAGCTTGAGCTCGGTCCAGGTCTTCGTTGCCGGGTCGAACGTCCAGGTGCCCGGGTCGCCGCGCTCGGTCTGGACATTGCCGCCGCCGAAAAGCACGAAGCGCTTCCTCTCGGCGTCGTAGCACATCGAGCTCCAGAGCAGCGGGCCTGTGCCGGCCTTGGCTGGGTGCGTCGTGGTCTCTACGCCCTCCCACTTGCGCGCCGCCGGGTCGTAGGTCCAGGTGGCGCCCCCGCCATGGAAGAAGAACCTCTTGCCGTCGGCGTCGAAGCCGCTGCAGCCGTACAGGGTGCCCCACATGTGGGCGTTGGGATTGACCCGGTTGGTGCCCTCGACGTCCTCGAAGAGCGCGTCGTAGTACCTCTTGAACTTTGGCGGTTGGCAGGGGCCGAACTTCGGGCCGTAGCTCTTGCCCGGCGGGTACCAGTTCTCCCACTTGCCCTCAGCGATGTCCAGGGCCAGGTCGGCGTAGGGCTGGTCGCCCTTGGCGTCCCAGTGGAGTCCGCCGCCCAGGGCCAGGAAGCGCTTGGCCTCCTCGGAGTAGACCAGCGCCGCAATGCCGCGCTTCCCGACGGTGGCCTCCTTGAGCTCGACCCACCCTTCGACTCGCTCCGCTCGCTCAGGGCCGTGAGCGCGGTCGAACGGCTGGGTGGCGGGCGATTCGCCGGCGATGACCGGAGCGATGGCCGAGAGCATCATCGCCGCGGCTATCATGTGAACGCGCATGGTCAGCCCTCCGTTGCCTTCGGTGCAGCAGCTGAAGATCCATCAATCAGCTTTGCCGGGACAAGCACCTGCATCCTGCCGGTCGCGCCGGACTCTGCCCGGTCGTTGAGCAGCCTGACCGCCAGACGGCCCATCTCGGCGCGGTCCCAACTGACGCGCGTGAGCTCCGCGCCCGGAGCGCCGGGGTCCGGGTCGCCCCAGACCGCGACGCTCAGGTCGGCGGGGACGGTGAGCTTGCGCTCGGCAAGGACCGCGAGCAGTCCCGGCAGGAAGCGGCGGTCGGCGACGTAGACGGCACTAGGGGGTGGAGAGGCAGCCAGGAGCGCCTCGGCTGCGGTCGCCCCGTCCGACACCTTGTCCGGCTGGAAGACAACCATCGCCTCCTCAACCGACCAGCCGCGTTCCAGGTGGAACTGCCGGTAGCCGGCCAGCCTCCGGCGGCTGTGCACCCAGCCGTCATCCGGGCCGAGGTAGGCGATTCGCCGGTGGCCGAGTGCCGCTAGGTGCGTCAGCGCCGCGAGAGTCCCGCCGACGTCGTCCTGGACCACCGCGGCCACTGGCAGGTCGTCGAAATCGCCCTCGACCACGGCGAAGGGCACGCCCTCGTCGGCAAGGAAGCGGGCGACCGCCGGGTCGTTCCAGTCGAAGAGCACGCCGCGGAGCGCACTGGCCTTGCGGGCCAGCACCTGGCGGCGAAGCCCGGTGGCGTCCAGGCAGCAGAGGAACAGGTCGAGCCCGAGCTGGCTGGCCTCCTCGGCCGCTCCAGAGAAGATGGCCGCCCCGAGCGGCGAGAGGCTCGCTCCGGAGCGACCCATGTCGTGTACGTAGAGGATCTCGATTCGGGAGCCCCGAGCCCCGCCGGGTCGCCGGGCGCTCCTGCGGGCCACGAAGTGCCCGACACCGGCGCGGCTCTCGATCAGACGCTCGCCTTTCAGATGGGCCAGGGCGCGGCGCACAGTCACGCGCGAGACGTCGAACCGCCGGCAGAGCTGGCCCTCGGAGGGCAGAGGTGAGCCGAATCCGAGGCGGCCGGAGACGATCTCCTCGCGCAGTTCGGCGACGGCGCGGTCGGTCAAGGCGCGTGGCTTGACTGGTTTCTCAGGCACCTGAAATCCTCCCAAATCTCAGCACACATGTCTTGTCACATGTATTATACACCGAACCACGAATTCTGTCAGCAGGTATCTGCAGCAGAACGAACGCTAAGGGATGCTCACAAGTGTCAGGTTGTGGCTACTTGCCCATTTCCAGCCGGATGGCCAGGGCTTCGGGGAGACCTGCGGCGATAATCTTCTGGGCTGCCTGGTGGACGTCGTACTCCACCCGAGTGATCTTCACCGAGCCGATGGCGTCGTCGTAAATAGCAAAGCAGGCCCGCGGATCCTCGTCGCGGGGCTGGCCGACCGAGCCGACGTTGACCAGGGTCCTGGTGCCGTCGCCCACGGGGATCTCCGCGTCCATGGTGTAGGTCATGGGCTTGGTGTCGAAGAAGGTCAGCGGGATGTGGGTGTGCCCGTAGAAGAGCAGCGGCTTGTCCAGCGCGTCGAAGGACAGGTCGGCGTCGAAGATCGTCGAGATGTAATTGAACATCTCCGGCCCGTGCAGCGACCCGTGGACCACCGCGAAATTGGGCAGGTGTTCGACGAATCCCAGCGAGCCCAGGAACTCACGGTCCTCGGGCTCCAGCGCCGCGCGGGTCCAGACAGCGGCCTCTCGGGCGTAGAGGTTGAAGAAATCTATGTCCAGTTTGCCGATGGCGGCATGGTCGTGATTGCCGGCCAGGCAGATGCAGCCGATCTCGCGGACCTTCTGGATGCAGCGGTGCGGTTCGGCTCCGTAGCCGACAATGTCTCCAAGGCACAGGGCCTCGTCGACATTCTGCTTGTCCATCTCGGCGAGAACCGCCTCGAGGGCATCGAAGTTGCCGTGGATGTCGCCGAAGATGCCGTAGCGCACGGGCTTCCCCCGGACCGATGCCGGCCAACCGTCGCCCCCTCAGGGGCGGCTGCTCCAAGACGCAGAGCTTATCCGAAGAGCCACAGGATTCAAGGAAGATATCGCCGGCTTCGGGCCGGGGCGTCAGGCCACCTCGCGCCTCTGGAGCAATGCCGCGCCGACGAGGAGCAGCGCCATGACGTACAGCAGGGCGTGCAGGCCGGCCAGCAACAGATAGGTCGCCGGAATGGCCTGCCCGGCGGCGGCGGCGGCAATGCCGTTGTGGGCCTCGAGGCCCGGGAGGAGCCCCAGCAACGCGGCCATGGGATCAGCCAGGCGCTCAGGCCCCAGCAGGTTCCGGGCGTGGCCGGCCAGCATCAGGCCCAGACCGCAGGACAGGGTTCCCACCGCGCCGAAGCGCGCCGCGGCCGCGGTTGCTGCGGCGGCCACCACGGCCACCTCGAGAAGCACGAGAACGCCGGCGCCGAACACCTCCCAGCGCCAGGCGTCGAACGGACCGATGAGCATCAGACCCCCGGCGCCGGCCGTCATCAGGGCCAGCCAGGCGGCGAGAATCCGGCGGCGGGGCAGCAGGGCGTAGCCCAGGACCGCGAGCGCCGCTGCGCAGGCGAGCACGGAGACCACCGGCCAGGCCAGCGACCGGGCGCCTTCGTCCTCGGCGTTCTCCGCTATACGTACAACGTATAACGAGGCGAGGAGCATGGGGCCGGCGGCAGTGGCGGCAGCCGCTGTGATGCCCAGGTACTTGCCGGCGACGAGCGTCCAGCGGCTCATCGGCTTGGACAGGAGGGAGAGCGCTGTGCGGTCCTCGAGTTCGTAGGCCATGGCGCGGACCGGGCCGATGAGCGCCACGAGTACGCCGGCAAGCAACGCGGTGGACAGTCCGGTATCGACCATGACCTTGCGGGTTTCATCGAACTGGAAGACCGCATAGGCGGGGGCGGCGATCACGAGGACCATCCCGCCTAGAAGAACCAGGAGAACAGCTGGGTCACGGAGGAGTTGGGATAGAGTGACTCCGGCCACGGCTCTGATGGCCTTGCCTAATTGGATGGTATGAGATGATCGGCACATAGCTATAAAACGATATGGAATGATGCGAATTTTCTGTTGCTTGGACTGAAAGACTCTGATGAGCTGGAGATGAATGATTGCATCGTAGTCTTGACCTCGGCAACGAAATCTGAGATATCCTGTTGTTGCCCCTCAGCTATGAGTTCTACAGTTCCATCCGGCATATTGCGCACAGTACCTGTGATGTTTGGGTGCCTGCCAGCAATAGTCTTCGTGGTATATCGAAAACCAACTCCATGAACCTCACCATGGAAGACGATTCGAGCTTGTTGTATGGGTTCAGGCACATGAGCCCCCTTCGATAGATGCGAGTTTATTGCAGGCAGTGATAGTTGCAAGGAAAATTGGGCGAAATCCTTGACTTCCTATACGATGGGTGTAAACTTGGCACCGTTGGTTGTGGCGGCGCGGTGTTTCACGTGAAACGGAGTCATGGAGAACGAAATGTCTGACAAGAAGCTGCGTGGACTGGGGTCACTGATCTCCAGGACGTCGGAGCAGACACCTCAGGCCGCAACCGCCACCGCAATGGATACTGAATCCGGCGTTGCAGAAGGTGCTCAGCTCATCGAAATACCAGTGGATAACATCGTTCCTAACCCAAGACAGCCTCGGCGTATCTTCGACAAAGAGGCCATTGCGGAACTTGCCAGCTCAATCAATCAGCACGGTCTATTGCAGCCAGTCATCGTGAGGCAGATTGGCGATAAGTACGAACTGATTGCTGGAGAAAGACGCTGGCGTGCCACCAAGGAAGCTGGAAAGCAGACAATAACGGCGGTAGCTAAGCCCGCCGATAACACTGAGAGCCTGACGCTTTCCATTATTGAGAATCTCCAGCGCGAAGACCTTGATCCCATCGAGGAGGCTATAGCATACAGAACGCTCATCACCGAGTTGAGTCTGACCCAGGAACAGGTGGCTGGTCACGTCGGGAAGGACCGCAGCACCATATCCAACGCGCTGCGTCTGCTTGATCTGCCGCTTGGCATCCAGGCGAAGCTACAGGGCGGTTCTCTTACGCCAGGACATGCGAGAGTCCTCTTAGCCATTAGCGATCCGCTTGAGCAGCAACGGCTGGCGGAGAGAGCTTCTGATAGGGGGTTATCAGTCAGAGAACTGGAAAGAATCGTATATGGTGCTGACAGCGAAACGCCAGCTGGCGGAGAGTCCACCACATCTGCGGTCGGGACCACTGGGGCCCGTACAAAGCCAGCTCATATCACTGATCTTGAGCAACGAATCGCTTCGAGACTCAGTACAAGCGTCAAGATCAAGGAAGGTCGCCGTGGTGGCAAGCTGATTATTTCGTTCGCGAACGGCAAGGAGTTCTTGGCAATCCTGGAGATTCTCGGTATCAGTGGTGCTGAAATCTGAGCGACAATGGCGCAGCGCCTCGCGCACGCGCGCAAGTGGCGTAACTACGTATGTTGGGTGGCGTGGTGCTTTGCTCCGATACGAGAAAGACCATAGCGGAGATTGGCCTGCTAATCAGGCGAGCTTCTAGTCGCTCACAGTAGATCGGTTCCGGCCATAAAGGAGGAATATCCCTGGCTCCCTGGGAAGTTCTTACTGCAGGAGATGGGGGTCTCACTCCGGTTGGCCGACGATACCGGCGCGCGGCACATCTGGATGATGAGGCCCCTCTCCTTTTTGATGAGAGTAGGCGGTCTGCGTCGCCCCAGGGGGGTGAGCTCGTCCTCCCGATCTGAATACTTTAGGGGCATATTGCAGGCGATAGCTGGTGCGAACCGGGATTGGCTTGGAGATGGCCAGAGGCGGGCGGGCGTAGCGGCGCAGGCGCCTCTGGAACGGTCCGACGTCGCTGGGACCCGGGAACGCGCGCCGGGAGGATTGGGGGCGGAGATAGAGCGTCACCCGACGGAGCGCAAGGCATCGCTGGCCGCGGAATTCAGCCGCAAGTCGACGAGGGGTGGCAACGCAGGGAACGTCAGGGGTGCTTCGCGGCTGGAACTGGGGCGCCTTTCAGGACGCTGGCTATGCGCGCGCAGGCATGGGACTTACCGGAGGGCCACCGAAGCGCTCGCTTCCCGCAGCGTAGGTTAGACTACCGCGGAGGGAATGAGCAAGAGTTGCGCGGTCCCGGAAGCAGCCGGTCTGGCTGTCCTGATGAGAGGATGAGCTGCGGGTCTGGACATACGAGCAGGCGCGCTCCGCGGCAGTGGCAGGACGCGCCGTTCAGGGCTTCGGCAGTGGCTGGGCCCGGCTATTGGGGAAGTAGCGGGGCGAGGGAACTCCAGGAAGCGGGCTGTTGGCGGCTGAAGGGGGGGGTCAGTCGGCCTCGTTGCGAACCTGGACATTATCGATGGCTGCGCGGCCATCCAGGAGCTTGAAGCGGATGTTACCTGAGATCCCCTCGAGTCCGGCAACCTTCAGCGGCGGCAGCTTGGCGCCGTCGGCGGAGACCTCGATCTGCCCGCCGGTTACGGCGAGCCTGACTACGTGGCGTCGCCCGACGGCGAGCTTGGTGCCATCGGGGCTGCGCGCCGGCGCGCCGCTGACTGCCCCGGAGACCTCGGTGCCGGCCTTCGGGTCGAAGGTCGCGCCAAGATAGGTCTGCTGGTCGGTGAAGAGCTCCACGGACAGCAGTCCGTCGCCGGCCTTGTCGGGCTTTATGGTGAACTCGAAGCTGACCCTCAGGCCGCGCGCCGAGTACTTCTGGCGGCGCAGCTCGATTACGCTCTCGCCCGGGCCTCCGCCGGCCAGTTCGCCGTCCTCGATGCCCCAGACGCCCGACGCCGCCTGCCAGTCGGAGACCTGCAGCCCGCTCGAGAAGTCATAGTTGAGCAGGTTGGCCCGGCCCTCGAACTCGGCGAGGCGTGCGCCGGCCGCCTCGGCCGTGGAGGGGACGGTGAGCGCCCTGCGCAGCTCGGCCTTGGCTTCCTCCTTGAGGTCAAGCCGGGCGAAGAGGTAGCTGGCCGCCAGGTGGTGTTCGTCGGGCACGACGTAGGCCAGGTACACCTTGGCAAGGTCGGCGGGAGCCAGTTCCTTCCACGGTTTCGGGATGATGGCCGGGCCGCCCTTGATGCTGACCGTATCGGTGGTGGCGGAGACGATCTTGCCGACGTACTCCCAGCCGTCGGGGCCCTTGACCTTGAAGGGCGCGGGCAGCTCCTGTCCGCTGCCGGCGATCTTCTTGACCATGGCTGCGTGAAGCTTGGCGCAGGCCGCGGCTTCGAGCGACAGACGCTCGAGTTCGCCCTGCCAGCGCGTGCCCAGCAGTTCCTCGGCCCCACGGTCGGCGCCGCGCGACGCCGGGATGAAATTGAACGCCCGGAACTGGTCCATGGCCTTGCCCATGGCTTCCCGGCAGGCGGCCGCCGTAGCCGCGTCCTGCTCAGTGAGGGCATGGCGGGCCTTGCGGCCCCACTCGCCCTCCGGGTCCCGGCTGATGACCTGGGAGTAGCCCTCGGCGGCCAGCCGGTACTTGCGGCCCTTGCCGGCCTTCTGGGCGTTCTCGAAGAGCCCGCTGAGGAAGTTCTCGGCGAGGTCGCGCAGTTCGCCGGCGACCTTCTTGGCGTCCGCGGCCGCGGAGGTGCCCGAGTGCATGCCGGCGAAATCGAGCATGACCCGCTCGGCCGCGCGGAAATCGTGGCCTTCCTCGAATGCCCGGGCCCGGGCCAGTTCGCTGCGGTAGGCTTCACGGGCGGCCTTCTCGCGGTCGGCCTGGGAGACGCCGGCCGCCGCGGCGATGGCCCTGGTGACCTCCTCGAGCCTGGCGCGGGCCTCGGGAGCGCACTTGGCGGAACCGCGCCTGGCCAGGAAGTTCTGCAGGCGGCGCTGGGCCTCGGCCAGTTCGTTGGGCTTGGACTTCAGGAAGGCGAGG
Source organism: Planctomycetota bacterium (assembly GCA_022703445.1). Classification (GTDB taxonomy): domain Bacteria; phylum Planctomycetota; class SZUA-567; order JAKLDR01; family JAKLDR01; genus JAKLDR01. The sequence goes on from JAKLDR010000034.1 coordinate 19,816, forward strand.
ATTTCGTCCAGTTCCGCCCTGGCGGCGACCTCCGGACCCCCGCCGGCTGCCCCGCTGCGCTTCACGGCGATCTCGCCGAGGCGGGCGGTGGCCGCGTCGGCAGCCGGACCGTTCGGGGCGCCGGCGATGATCCGGCGGCAGGTGTCCGCGGCGTCGTCGAACCGACCCTGGAGGATCTGGGCGTCGGCCTGGCGCAGCAGGGCCGTGGCCTGGGCCTCGCTGAGGGCCCCCGCCCCCGTGGTCTGGCCGGAGCCGCCGTCCGCGGGGGTCTCCGTCCTGCCGCGCAGTACGAAGAACCAGATCAGCGCGCCGGCCAGCGCGGCCAGGAACACACAGGCGGCCATCCAGGGGGCCGCCGAGGGGGCCGCCGGTCGGCGGGCGATGGCCCGGCGAACCTGCGGGCGCGGGGCGGCCGCGGCCGGAGCTGGCTTGCGCGCGGCGGTGCGCTCCATCCCGGCGCGTTCCTTCTCCAAGATGGCCCGGGCGGCCTCGCCAAGTTCCTTGGCGGTCTGGAAGCGCGCCGCCGGGTCCTTGGCCATGAGGCGCATGACGAGCTTGGCCACCGACTCGGGGATGCTCACGTCGTACTGGCGCGGGTCTGGGGCCTCGTTCTTGACGTGCTTGGTGAGGATCTCGATGGAGTTGCGGCCCTCGTAGGGCACGCGGCCGGTGATCATGTGGAAGAGCGTGGCCCCGGCGGCGTACAGGTCGGTGCGGCCGTCGATGGGCAGGCTCTTGGCCTGCTCCGGAGCCATGTAGTGCGGGGTGCCCATGAGCACGCCGCGGCGCTGGCCCTTGTCCGAGCCGATGACCTTGGCAAGCCCCAGGTCGGCCAGCTTGATCTGGTCCTTGATGCGCTTGTCCAGCATCAGGTTCTGGGGCTTGATGTCCTGGTGGACGATGTTGTGGGTGTGGGCGTGGTTGAGGGCGTCGGCCAATTGGGCGATCATGCCCAGCGCGCGGGCGGGGGGCAGCTTGCCCTCCCGGTTCATGAGCGCCAGGACGTTCTCGCCCTCGACCAGCTCCATCGAGAAGTAATAGAGACCCTGGAACTCGCCGAAGTCGTGCACCTGGATGATGTTGGGGTGGTTGAGCTGGCCCGCAGTGCGGGCCTCATTGAGGAAGCCGACTACGAACTCGCGGTCCCGGGTCAGCTCGGGGCTGAGCACCTTCAGGGCCACCTGCCGGTCCATGGAGATCTGCAGGGCCTTGTAGACCACGCCCATCCCGCCGGCGCCGAGCTTGGAGAGCACGCGGTAGCGCTCGGAGATGAGCTCGCCGACCAGGTCCTTGGCCACGTCGTCGCGGAAGACCAGCTCGCAGCCGCCGATGCGGACGAGGTCGCCGTCCGCCAGGACGCGGCGCTGGATCTTCTGGCCGTTGACGAAGGTGCCGTTGGCGCTCTGCAGATCCTCGATGACGAAGGAGCGTCCCGAGGGGATGATCCGGGCGTGCTGGCGGCTGGCCAGCTCCTCGTTGAGCTGGATGTCGTTGGTAGACTGGCGGCCGAGGCCGGTTACGGCCCGGAGTTCGTGCTCCTTCACGGAGCCGTCGCGGGTCTTGATGATCAGCTTGGCCAAGGGTGCCTCACTGCGTCGTCCCCTGCCACAGGAAGTGCGTGCCAACCAGGATGCGCCCGCCCTTGTCGGGCAGCCGCCGGACCACCTTGGCCATGGCCTCCAGCCGCTCGCTGGGCAGGTGGATCACGGCGCGCAACAGTGTTCCGACGGGGAGGTCCTCGGGGACCTCCAGCAGCATTCCACCGGAGGAGAGGTCCAGCGCCGAGGCCTCCATCGGCCGGCCCTCGCGTCCGTCGGGGAGGATCGGGGTGACGTCCACGGCGGTCTGCCGCTCCAGGCGGGCGTGCTGGCGTTTCTCCTGGACGTAGAGCTTGCGGGAGATGAAGGCCTCGATGACCGCGGGATCGTAGAGCGTCCCGGCGCCGGCCTGCAGGCGGGCCAGGGCCTCGGGCTCGGCCAGCGGCCGGCCGGTGCCGGGCTGCGGCGCGAAGATCAGGGCGTCGTAGGCGTTGACGACCTGCAGGATGCGGGCGGCCATGGGCAGGTCCGTCCCACGTACGCCGCGTGGGTAGCCCGAGCCGTCGAACGCCTCGTGGTGGGCGCAGGCGACCTCCGGGACCGCCGCGAGGTGCGGCGGGAACCGCACCGAGCGCAGGAAGGCCTCGGTGAAGAAGACGTGGATGCGGTGCCCGGCCTCGGAGAACTCGGCGCTGGCCGTCTCCAGGCGCCCGGCGTCGTGGAGCAGCGCGGCCAGTTCCAGGGTCTCCACCTCCGCGGGGGTCAGGCCCATGGAGCGGCCGGTCAGGACGGCCAGGTCGCGCACCCGCATGCAGTGGTTGACGGTGGCCGCCGCTTTTGAATCGACGGCCTTGCCGAAGGACTCGGCCAGGCTGACCACCAGCGAGCGCCAGTGGCCGGAGCGGCGGTGACCATCGAAGAGGCGGGCCGCGATCTCCCCGAACATCTCCAGGAAGGCGGCGTCCTCCTCGGAGAAGCTCCCGGCGCGGGACTCGGCCACCAGGATGACCCCGAACAGGTGGTCGTCCTCGGTGGCCATGGGCACGGCCAACAGGCTGTCGGGATCGCGGGGCCCGGGCAGCCCGTCGATAGCCTGCACGTAGGCGTCCTCGCGCGACGGCCGCGAGGAGCGGACCACGCCCAGGTCGCGGGCGGCCGAACCGGCCAGGCCCTGGCCCGTCCCGAAACGGATCTCCTTGCCGGCTAGCCCGCGGCCGTGCAGGTCGCGGTACGTGGGATCGTAGAGGAAGACGGCGGCCGAGGCCCCGTCGGCCAGCTTGGCTGCCTCGGCTCTGACGGCGTCGATGAATTCGCTTTCGCCCGTGGCCGCCGCCAGGCCCAGGATGGCCCGGTGCAGGTCCTCGGGACTGCGCTGGGGGGCTTTCTTGCGTCCGAACACGGGCGGAACCCTCCTGTGACGACCCGCGATTATAGTTTCACCATCCCGGCCGGTCAACGCCCGGAGATGCTTCGCCGCCGGAGCGCGGTGGCGGGGAGCGCGGCCGCCGCGGCGGAGCGCGACCGCCAGGGGCGGTGTGCTTGACATCGCCCCCGCCGCCGGCCAGAATCCTGGCATGGACAACGCCGATCTGCTCTCGGCGGAAGACAATCTCTTCGGCCGGGTGGCGCTCTACAACAAGCTGGTCACGGCAGACCAGGTGGCCGAATGCACCAGGGCCATCTTCGTCGAGGCCGTGGCCGGCCTGCCGCGGCGAAGGCTTGCCGAAATCATGGTGACCCAAGGCTACATCAGCCCGCAGGTGGCCGACTCCATATCCGAGGCGGTGCGGGGCAGGCTGGGCACGGCCGCCGGGAAGTCCGAACTGGACGCGCCGCCCCCTCCCCCGCCCCCTCCGCCGCTGGCCCCTCCGCCTCCTCCTGTGCCAGAAGCCCGGCCGGCCGGATCCGGACGGGCCGGCGCCGGCGCCAGCCGGGTCATGGTGCGGCCCGAACCCGGCTGCGGACCGGAGGGCAGACGCATCTGGGTGGACGCCCCGGAGGGCGGGGACGAGGCCGCGGTGGTGGTTTCGTGCGCCTATCTCTACCCCAATGACGCCCGGGACCTGGAGCTGGCCTGTCGGCGCCTGCTGGATCTGGGGCGAAGGGATCTGCGCATCGACATGCGCGCGGTCGACTACGTGCCCAGCGTCATCCTGGGCGAACTGGCCCGCGCCGGCCTCTCCGCCGCCGGCCGCGGACTCCGCATTACCGTGCTGGCCAAGGCCAAGGTCGCGGCCGTGGCCGAGATGGTCATCGGGCGGATCGTGGCGGTGGTGTCGGAAGCTCCATAGGGCCTATGGGACGGATCGGACCTAAGGGTCTTCCGGCAGCAGCGCCTTGTCCCTCAGCTTCCGGTGATACTGCCCGGCGAAGCGGTGGGCCTCGTCGCGGATGTGCTGGAGGAGCTTGAGTCCGGGGTTAGTTCGCGGCAGGTGGAGCGCGCCGCCGTCCGGCAGGTGGATGGTCTCGTCGCCCTTCGAAAGCGCGCAGACCGCCTTCGGCCGGCCGGCGGCTGGGCCGCGCTTCAGGGCCTCGAGCGCCGCGGCCAGGTGTCCGGCGCCGCCGTCGAGAAGCAGGAGGTCGGGCCCGCCGGCAACCTCGGCGTGGCGGGGGGCTTTCGGCTTTCGGCTTTCGGCTTTCGGTACAACGGCCGTTCCGATAGCCGATAGCCGATGGCCGAATGCCGGCTGTTCGGCCAGCCGCCGGCAGCGCCGGCCGACCACCTCGCGCATCATGGCGTAGTCGTCGTCGGTCGGCGCGGCCTTGATCCGGTAGCGGCGGTAGAAGCCCTTGGCTGGCCGGCCGTCCAGGAAGGTGACGATCGAGCCGGCGCCCTCGCGTCCCGACAGATTGGCGAGGTCGAGCCCCTCGATGCGCGCCGGCGGCGCGGGGAGCTCCAGCACCCGGGCGAGCTCGGCCAGCGCCTCGGCCGGGTCGAAGCGGGGCATCTCCGGCGGCTGGGGGCTGTCCAAGCCGCCGCGCAGCGCCAGGCTCTCAACCGCCCGGAGCTCGTCGCGGAGCCGGGCGGCCTCCTCGAAGCGCAGCTCGCGGGCGGCGGCCTCCATCCTATTTCTGATCTCCGCTTCGACCCGCGCGCGGCCGCGGCCCTCGAGCAGCTCCTCGAAGCGCCGGATCATGGCCCGGTACTCGTCCCTGGGGACGAGCCCGGCGCAGGCGCCGGAGCAGAGGCCCACGTGGTGGTCGAGGCACGGCCGCACCGGCCGGCGCGGGTGCTCCTCGACCGCGCCCGGCGCCGTGCAGAATCTGAAGACCCGCCGCAGGAGCGCCAGCGCCGCGCGCAGCCCGGTGGCGTCGACGAACGGGCCGTGGTAGTGGCTCGCGCGGTTGGAGCGGTCGCGGGTGATCATCACCCGGGGGAAGCTCTCGCCCCAGGTCACCTCAACCAGCGGGTAGCTGGTGCCCTTGAGGCTGACGTTGTACTTCGGCTGGAGGTCCTTGATCAGCCGGCTTTCGAGCAGCAGGGCCTCGACCTCGCTGGGGGTGTCCAGGGTCTCGATCTCGGCGGCCTGGTTCATGAGCGCCGAGGTCTTGCCGTCGAGGCGGCCGGCGTCGAAGTACTGCCGGACCCGGGCGCGCAGGTCCTTGGCCTTGCCGACGTAGATCTCGCGGCCGGAGGCGTCCTTCATGATGTAGACGCCGCTGGTCCGCGGAAACTCCGCGACCAGGCGCCTGAGGCGCGCCAGGCGCTCGTCGGGCTTGGCGGGGCGGGGCATGGGCCTGATGTTAACGCCGGAAGGGGCAAAGATAAAGGGCGCCGTGACAAGGCGGGCACTCTCAACGCAGAGGCCGCAGAGGAGACGCAGGGGTTCGCAGAGGACAACAAGGCACGTGGAGGATGAGCCGCTTCGGCCTCTGCGGTGAAGACTGCCCGTGGCACAACGGGGCGCATCCGGCCTTGCGGCGCGCGCGGCTCACCGACAATTCCCCTTTCAGCCACGCCGCCCGCCGGTAGAATGGCAGCCATGATTCGCGGCGAGATAGTCTGGTTCTTTGCCTACGACGTGGGCTTCGAATGCCGGATGGAGGCGGCCGCCGCGCGGCTCGCCGGCCGCTCCGGGTTCCGCAAGCCCCAGCCCTACCGGGGCACCCCGCAGGGCGCGGCCATCTACACCCCGCTGGAGCTCGACCTGCCCACGGCCCGGCACGCCGGCCCGCCGGCCATTGAGGGCGTCCGGCGGACGGCGCGCATCTACTCGATGGGCGCGGTCTCGGTGGCCCTGCGGCTGCCCTTCGAGGAGGAGTCTCTCGACGAACTCCTGCCGGCCTGCCTGATCGGCGAGATCGAGGACAGCGAGATCCGCGCCCTCGCCCGCGCCTCGGCCGAGGAAGTGGTCAGGGAGCTCGGCGACACGCTGGTCCGGCCCCAGCCCGCCTGGGACCGCTGCGAGGCCTACAAGGTCATCTGCGTGACCGAGGCTCCCGGCATGGAGGACGGCGCCCGGAAGTGGCTCGCCGCCCACCGCGCCGATGTCGCCGCGCTGCTCCTGGGCGAGGGGCCGGCCGTGGATCTGGCCGCCGAGCAGGTCGACGAGAGCCTGCGCCTGGCCTACTCCTTCACCGAGTCGGACATCGCCGTGGTCGACTGGAACGGCATGCTGGCGCTCGACCCCTCGGCCGAGTACGAGGAGCTGCTGCACGTCGCCGAGGTGGCCAACCTCCAGATGGCCGAGCTGCGCGCCCACGACGCACTGCTCGACCGGGCCATCGACCGGGCCTATGACGACATGGAGAGCCAGGGCCGCCGCCCGGCGCTCTTCCGGAACTCGGTGCGGCTGCTCCACGACCTGCGCGAGCAGCGCATCGAGCTGGCCCGCATCGCCGACGAGATCCTGAACCTCTCCAAGTACTTCGGCGACTGGCACCTGGCCCGGATCTACGAGGCGCTCTCCCAGCGCTTCCACCTGGCCGAGTGGGAGGAGCAGCTCGAGCGCAGCCTGCGCACCGTCGACTCGCTCTACGAGATGATCACCAAGGAGATCTTCGATCGCCGGATGCTGATCCTCGAGGCCATGATCGTGGGGCTCTTCGTCCTGGACCTGGTGATTATCGGGGTGCAGCTGCTCTACCAGGCCCACGCCGCGGGCTGAGAGCGGCGGGCTTTCGGCATTCGGCTATCGGCTATCGGAACCACAACGGCTTGGCACCGAAACGGTTTCTGGCTGGCGGCTTTGGCGATTGTTGCCGCTGTCCCGAAAGCCGAAAGCCCAAAGCCGAATGCCGGGGTTGGCACCTAGGAAAAAGCGCGGGCTGCGATCCCGCGCTTGATCCGACAAGGAGGATGTAAATCATCCTTCACCCATTGAATCGGAAGTCCCGAGGCGTTCTTGAGAACGAAGCCGGGGAATCCGAGTGGCTCAGCGGCTTGGCGTGAGGATGTTCCGGAAATGAAGAAGGGCGAGCTGCGAACTCGCCCTTGCTTCTCAAGGAGGACGTTATCTTTCTCTTTCGCTCAATGTATCGGAGCCGGCGCTGCCGGCTTGAGCGGCAAGTCGGAATTTCGGGGCGGCGCAGGCGACTGCACGAGGTGCAGAGGGAGAGGCGGTGTGCCGGAAAAGGAAGAAGGGCGGGACCACCCCGCCCTTCTTCCTGCAAGGAGCTTGTGGAATCTCTTCAGCACTAAGACATCGGTTGTTCCGCCGCCGGCTTTAACCCGGAGGCGCGGAAAATGGGTCCGTGTCTTCGGCCTTCGACGTCGCGCTTGCCACGTCTCGCCGGCGGGCGATAATCGGGGCATGCCGCTCAAAGACTGGTTCATTGCGGACGACCGCCGGCTGCGCTCGGGCTGGCGGGTTGCGCTCTTCATGCTGGCCTCCTTCCTTGTCTCGGTAGCAGTCATGCTGCCGTTCATCGTGCTCTATCTCGTCGCCCAGCAGTCCGCAGAGGCCGGGCGGCTTCCGCGAATACCCAACGGGACCGCCATGAACCTGGCCGCGGCGACGGCGACGCTGCCCTTCGTGCTGCTCGTGGCCTGGGTCTTCCGGCGCTTCCTCGACCGGCGCAGCTGGCGGAGCCTGGGCTTCTGGTGGGACCGCGACGCGCCGTGCGATCTGGGGCTGGGCTTCGTGGCCGGCGCGGGAGTCATTCTGCTGGCGGCCGGGCTGCTCTTTGCGACCGGCGCCTGTCGATACGCCGGCCTGGCCGGACCGGGCGGCTCGGACGTCTGGGCTCTGATGCGCCTGGCGCTCCTGGCCGGGGGCATTGCCGCGGCCGCGCTTCTCGAGGAGGTGGTCTGCCGCGGCTACATCCAGGGCAACGTCGCGGAGCGCTCCGGGCCGGTCGTCGCCATCGCGACGAGCAGCCTGATCTTCGGCGTCATGCACGGGCTCAACCCCAACGTCACCGTCCTGGCCGGTGCCAACCTGGTCCTGGCGGGCGTCCTGCTGGGCCTGGCCTACGAGCGCTTCCGGACGCTGTGGTTGCCCTGGGGCCTGCACTTCGGATGGAACCTGGTCATGGGCCCGGCCCTGGGCATCCCGGTGAGCGGGACGAGCATGCCCTCGGCGCTGCACTGCCGGCTCGAGGGACCGGACTGGTGGTCGGGCGGAGCCTTCGGGATCGAGGGGGGCCTCGCCGCCACGCTGGCCATGGCCGTCGCGGTCGCCGCCCTGGCCGCCTGGCGCGGCCGGCCGGCGCGGCCGGTGGAGCCGGTGGGGGAGCGGCGCGTGCCGAAGCCGGCGGCGGCGGACAGCCCCTTGCCGCCGGAAAGTCTCCCGCGATAATCCGCCCGGCGCAAGCTTCCTATGACGGAGCGCCGGGAGGGACCAATGGACGAAGCCGCGGCCCCGATTCCCGCCAAACCCAACCACAAGCTCGACCGGCTGGCCGCCAGCGCCTTCCTGCTGGTGCTGCTCGGCTGCGGGTTCTTTTTGATGAATGCCGGGGCACGGCACCTGGAATTCTACAGGATGCTGAACGTCGATCTGCCATTCTTCACCAGGCTGACTCTGCTCGTCAGCCGGGTCTTGGGGCAATACTGGTATGCAGTCATCCTGGTCGGGCTGACGCTGGCGGTCGTCCCGGTGCTCCTGCTGCGGAGACGGCGCTCTTGGCCACTCCATGCGTGGTGCATCGGAGTCGTGCTGCTCCTGACGCTGTTGACATACAAAGGAATGACCCATGAATGCCCAGGCCTACGGAAGTTTCTGAACGACGCCGGCGTGCCGGCCGACGCCTACTGCGGGCCGGACGCGGCCAAGCTGGCATCTTCCATGGCTGCGGCACTCAAATCCCCGGACGCACGCCACCGCGGCAATGCCGCGTTGTTTCTGATGAACCTGTCCTGGAAACTGCGGCAGCTGAAGGCACTCCCCCCGGAGATCGAGCCCGCGCTGGCCACAACTCTGAAGGATGACGTCCTTTGGGTGCGCATCAATGCCGCCGGGGCGCACTGGGGCATCACGGGCAAGGGCGAGTCGGCCAGGCCCGTGTTAATCGAAGGGCTCAAGAGCACCGACCACCAAGTGCTTGGCGAGATTGCCAGGGTTATCGGAAGCCTGGGGGCCGACGGCAAGGAATTCCTGCCCCAGCTACGCGAGCTGGCCAAGAGCGAGGACCGCATAATTGCCTGGCAGGCCAAGCATGCCATTGAGCGGCTGGCGAATGTCCGATAGTCGAACGGCACAAACCCAACCGTGGCACTACCGCCCCTAAGGAGCGGGGGCGGCCTTCGCCGCCCCCGGCACCAGTAGATGTTCTCTGCGAACTCCGCGAACCTCTGCGGCCTCTGCGTTGAGCCTTTCCGCCGCTACTTCTTCTTGGCCGCTTTGGCTGAGGGCTTCACGCTGTCGAACTCCCCGGCCTCGCGGAAGCGCACGCCCGGCTCGGAGCCGTTCCTGCCGTAGTCGATCACCACCTCGCGCCCGCCATTGGTGATGGACAGGCGCCCGGCCTCCATGACCAGCTCGTTGAAGGCACTGTTCTTGGGCGTGGCCATGATACCGTCGCTGTCGAGCCCCTCGAGGTGCTTCTGCCGGACGGTCAGGGCCTTCTTGGCGTCGAGCCCGGCGGCCAATTCGTTGCTTTTGGCCGCCGCACGGGTGATGTAGGCGATGGAGCGGAAGCCGTAGCCGACGGGCACCAACCCCTCGCCGCCGGCCGGGACGAACTGGAAGTAGTCCGGGCTGGTCTCGTGGTAGACCTTGTTGTCGATGGGCTTGACCATCCCGTGCTTCACGCCGCGGTACTGGTCGTGGTGGTCGATCAGGCCGCCGATGTCCGCGCCCTCGCAGAGCATCATGATGCCCTGGGTGTTGCCGCCGGGCGCGTCGTTGGGGTAGCCCAGGCCGTTCATCACGTCGAGGATGGCGCCGTTCTCCCAGATGACCCGGCCCTGCGACCAGAGGAAGCCTTCCTTGCCGTTCGGGAACTTGCCCTTCACGCCGTGGACGCTGACCGCCACGGGTAGCAGCCCGGTGATGAAGTTCACCTGGTCCACGTAGTGGCAGGCGATGTAGGTGAAGGGGTCGGAGTTCTCGCAGGTGAACCAGTTCTGGAAGTTGCTGTGCCGGTAGTACCACGGCTCGACCAGCCGCGCCTGGCCGGCCTTGAACTCGCCGAACATCCCGGCCTGGTAGCGCTTGCGGGTGACCAGCGCCCGGTCGTCGAAGCGCTTGTGGTACTCGACGCCGACCACCAGCCCCTTGGCGTGGGCTTCCTTCTCGATCTCGACCGACTGCGCGTGCTTGAGGACCAGCGGCTTCACACACATGACGTGCTGGTTGGCCGCGAGCGCCTCCTTCACGACCGCGTAGTGGAACTGGTCGGGCACGGCCACGACCACCAGGTTGTAGGGCGGCAGCGTCCGGATGGCGTCCTTGAACATCTCCGGGAACTGCTTCTCGAGGCCCTCCTTCTTCCAGTCGGGCATCGGTTTGAAGGAAGCGCCCGGGAAGGCGGTCTTGAGGCTCTCGTCGTCGGCCAGCGCCTTCAGGGGCGCGCCGTTCAGGGCGTTGATGGTGATCGAGCCGACCACGCCTTCGCGCTGCATCTGGTAGAGCGAGGGCAGAATCTGGATGGCGGTGATCATCCCGCCCCCGACGATGACCACATCGAGCTTCCTGGACTCAGGCATGGATCTCTCCTCTGAAAAGAGCTTAGCAGCCCGTTGAAAAAGTGCCGGGGATCGCGTTGCGTCCGGGCCGCCCGGATGCAAGGCGCGAGGAGGAAGCCGTATCCGCAGCGATACGGCGACGACGAGCAACGCCGCAGACGAGCGGTCCGGACGCAACCCGAAGGGACGCTTGATCTTGCGGCCTCATGCTTCGTTACTCCTCCTCAACGTGTCTTTCGGACACGCCTTCGTCGTCGTTCCTCGCCTGAGGCCACAATCTCAAGCGTCGCGACCCCGGCACTCTTTCAACGGGTTGCTAGGATATATTCGCCGCGGGGGCGGGCTTGTCAAACGGCGGTGCGGCTAGAGCTCGTGAGCTCTGGGCTGGCGCACGCCCCTGAGGTGGCTGCGGTCGCAGGCCCCGAACTCCCGGTAGTTGAGCCTTGCCTGCGCCAGGCTCAACGCGCCGTTGGGGCCGCCCCGCACCGCGTCGGCATCCTGGTCGTCCTGCCCGTCGTCCTCCCAGAGACAGACCGGGCAGATGTCGTAGTGGCCTCGCGCCGGCAGGGTGTTGTAGCCGCAGCAGGGACAGCGGAAGCTCGGCCCATCCTCGGGGCTGCGCACCACGGAGCGATGGCTCAGGCTGTGGACGTACTCCTGAAGCCAGCGCCTGCGCCTTTCGAGTTCCTCGGGGCTGGGATCTGTTGCTTTCATCTTCCACCTGTCGGCGGCAACCCGTACGGCCATCGCCGGCTGATCGGGATCTGCCCGGGCCTCGGACGGGAGCATGTAGCCGGGTGCTGGTGCCGGATGGGTATATTCTCTGCCGAGGCGGAGTTGTCAAAGGGAACCGGCCGGTGGAGCCCGCCTGGAAGCCGGGAATTGCGCCCCGGCACCTCCCGTTTTTTGTCTGGCAGCCCCCCTCGGAAAGCCTATAATTCCCCCTCTGCATAAACCACGTCGTGGAGGTCAGATGCCCATGTCCAAGGCGCCCATCAAGGAGCTGCTCTTCGGCCGGCTGGCCCTGGCCGGACGGCTGGTGACCGAGGAGCAGATCGCCGACTGCCTGGAGCTCCAGCGCCGCTACGAGGAGCAGGGCGGACCGGTGCCGCGGCTGGGCGAACTGCTGGCCATGAAGGGCTACATGACCGCCGACCAGGTCAAGGCGGTCCTGGAGGGCCAGCACTCCCGGCGCGAGGGGCTCTTCGGCGAAATCGCCCTGCGCTGGCGGCTGCTCACCGCGCAGGACCTGGAGGCCGCCCTCGAGACCCAGCGCGCCCAGGACCGGGTCGGCAAGCACCGCTCGCGGCTCGGCGAGATCCTGGTCGAGAAGGGCCTGCTGCGGCCGCACCAGGTGCGGGCCATCCTCGACGCCCAGGGCAAGCGCATCATCCACTGCTCGGGCTGCAACGCCCGTTTCAACGTCGCCCAGTTCCGCGCCGGGGCGCGGCTGGTCTGCGCCAAGTGCGGGGCCACCACCGTCCTGGGCGAGACCGAGCGCCACGTGGCCGACCACAGCCCGCTGGACGTCCAGAACACCGTCTGGATCAGCGAGGCCGAGCTGGCCAAGGTCGCGGAGGCGACCGGATCGGGGGTCTTCCCCGGGGCCGGCGACGAGTCAGGCACCGGCTCGGGGCTCCAGACCGCGCTCCAGATCGGAGGGTTCGAGATCCTCTCGCGGCTGGGCTCCGACGGAGTCAGCAACCTCTGCAAGGCGCGGAGCCTGTCCACCGGAGACCTGGTGACCATCAAGGTCATGCGCTCGCGCGGGGCCGTCGACGAGAAGTTCCTGGCCGGCTTCCAGGAGAACAGCAAGGGGGCCGTCTACCTCGACCACCCCAACCTCAAGAGGGTCTACGAGGTGGGCGCCGACCGCGGGCGCTACTTCGTGGCCGAGGAATACGTCGAGGGCCGGTCCCTCAAGCGCCACCTGGAGACGGTCGGGCGGATGAGCCCGGCCGAGGCGGTGGACTGCGCCTGCCAGCTGGCCGAGGCCCTGGCCTACGGGCACGGCCGGGGCATCGTCCACGGGGACGTGCGGCCCTCCAACGTGGTCATCGACCGCAAGGGCCAGGCCCGGCTCTCGGGGCTCGGCGTGGCCAAGGACGCGGTGCTGACCCTGCACTACCTGGGCAAGGACGCCCCCAGCACCCCGTTCTACCTGGCCCCCGAGGCGGCCGTGGACACCGCCAAGGTCGACGCCCGCAGCGACGTCTACTCGCTGGGCGCCTGCCTCTACCACATGCTCACCGGGCGGCCGCCCTACGTGGGACAGGGCTCGCTCGAGGTGCTGATGCGCCTGACCCAGGAGAACCCGGTTCCGCCCGGACAGATCGTCCCGGATCTGCCGCAGGCACTGACCGGGCTGGTCATGCAGATGCTCTCGGCCGAGCCGGATGAGCGACCCCAGACCGTGGCCGAGGTGCTGGCCAGGCTCCGCCAGCTCGCGCCCAAGCTCGGGCCGGTCAAGCCGCTGATCGCGGAGAGCACCGGAACCTCCCTGGGCACCGGGCTGGGAACCGGCGCGGGCACGCGGGCCGGGACCGGCACCGGCACGGCCGGGCGTCCCGGACGACCCCCGGCGGGGCCGCGACCGGCACAGCCGTCCCGCCACGCCCCGCAGCACAGCGCCTCCGGCGGCTCGGCGGCCATGAGCGTCTTTGTCGTGCTGGTGGTGCTCGGCGTGGCCGCCGGCGGAGTCTGGCTGTTCATGAACAGCCGCATCGGGCCGCCGGCCCCGCAGGGCCGCCCCGCGGCTCAGCGGCCGGCGCCAGTGCCGGCCCAGCCCCCGGCCGAGCCGCAGGCCGACCCGGCCGCCCGGCTCTACAGCGAAGCGATCACCTTCGCCGAGAAGAACGCCGGCGACGACAAGGTCATCGCCGCGCGGTTCAAGGCCATCGTCGACGCCCACCCCGGCTCGATCTACGGCTCCCGCTACGCTCGCGACCGCTACGTGAAGCACCTGGGCATGGCCGGCAACCGCGCGCTCGACGAGCTGGCCCGGAGTCGCACCGCCGAAGAGAAGGGCGATTTCACCGCGGGCCTGGCCGCGCTCGCCGCCTGGCGGAAGGAGTTCGCCGACGCGCCCGACGAGGTCCGCGAGCGCGGCCGGCGCATGGAGGGGACTATCCTGGCTGCCCAGGAGACCTACGTGGCCAGACGCCTCAAGGAGGCCGAGACCCTCTCCGTTGCCGGCCGGCACGGCGAGGCGAAGGAGGCCCTGGCCAGGCTGGGCGCCGGGCTCACGCCCGAGGGCGCCGCGGCCGTGGCCGCCAAGCTCAAGGAGGTCTCGGACCGCGAGATCGCCAGCGCCGACGCCGCCACCCGGCAGCGCCTGGAGGAGGAGAAGCGCAAGCGGGAGGAGGCCGAGCGCCTGGCGCGCGAGGAGCGTGCCCGGCAGCTGGTCGAACGGCTGGCGCGGCTCCGGCCGGAGGTCGCCGAGCTGATCGGCCGGCGGGACTTCGACGGGGCGCGCGACCTGGTGGCCGCCGCCCGCCGGGATGCCGCCGGCACCGAAGGCGCCGCCGCGGTCGAGGAGACCGGCGAGGTTCTGGAACTCTGCGCCTCCTTCCATGGGGCGGCCATCAAGGCCATCAACGCCGGCAAGATCCAGGCGCTGATCCGCTTCGACGGCAAGCCCAAGCAGGCCGTCGCCGCCGACGCCCGGACCGTCACTCTGGACCTGGGCAACAACGTCCAGCCCAAACTGCCCTGGGACCGCTTCGAGGGCCGCGACATCTGCGAGATGGCCCGGGTCTTCGTGCCCCGCGACGACGGCAAGCTCGCCCTGGCCTACGCGGTCTACGCGGCGGCCCAGGGGCAGGACGGCGAGGCCCAGCGCTTCCTGGATCTGGCCGCCAAGGGCGGCGCCGAATCGGCCGCCGCCCGCGCCGCCATCGACCGGGGTTGGCTGCTCACCGAGAAGGAGCGCCGCGCCCGCGCCGATGAGGCGGTCCGGCTGGCGGAGCGCGCCGAGAAGCTCCGCGGCGAAGCCGCCGCGGTGGTGGCCGAGTGGAACCTGCCCAAGGCGGCCGAGCTCTTCGCCGCCGCCCGGCGCGAGCTGGCCGGCACGTCCGCCGAGGCCCCGCTGGCCCAGGCCGAGGAGGCCCTGGGGCTGCTCGCCGGCTTCCACGGCGGCTTCGTGGCGGCGCTCAAGGCCCGCAAGAACAACCCGGCCGTGAAGTACCAGAACCGGCCGCGCCCGGTGGCCGATGCCGGCACCACCGGCGTGACCCTCGACGTGGAGGGCGTGCCGGCCAGGCTGCAGTGGGCCGCGATTCCGGCCACTGATCTGGCCTGGCTGGCCCTGAACAATTCCGACCAGCAGGACGCCAATTCGCTGGCCGGCTGCGCCCTCTTCCTGGACCTGGCCGGCGCCCGGAACAAGGCCCTGGAGACCATGGCGCTGGCCGAGAAGGCCGGGCTGCGCTCGGCCGCGCCGCGGGCGGTCCTGGCCGCCCGCACGCTGCTCTCCGCCGAGGAGCGCAAGCGCCGCGACGACGAGGAACGCGCCCTGGCCGAGCGCTTCGAGAAGCTCCGCGGCGCGGCCGCCATCCTGGCCGCCGGCGGCGATTACGACAAGGCCGCCCAGGGCCTGGCCGCCGCCCGCGCCGAGCTCTCCGGGACGCCGTACGATGCGCGCCGGGCGCAGATCGAGGAGGCCCTGGGCCTGGCCGGCGCCTTCAACCGGGTCTTCATGGCCGGCCTGAAGAAGGCCCAGGCCGGGGCGAAGATGCGCTACGCCGGCCAGCCCCGCAGGGTGACCGCCGGCGATGCGGCCGGCGTGACCCTGGACGTGGAGGGCTCGGCCACCCGGCTGGCGTGGGGCGTCTTCCCGCCCAGGGATGTCTGCGCCCTGGCCCGCACCTACCTGGACTCCAAGGACGGACCCATGCTGCTGGGTTACGCCCTCTTCTGCTCGGCCCGGGGAGAGGTCGAGGAGGCCGCCAGGAGCCTGGCGGCCGCCGAGAAGCTCGAGGCCCGCTCTCCCGCGGCCCGCGCGGTCATCGAGAACCAGTGGCTGCTGCCACCCAAACAGTGAAAGGAACCTGCCCCATGCGCCATCTGCCGCTCTTCGCCGTAGCTTTCCTCGCCCTGACCCTGGCCGCCGGCTGCGGTCCGCAGAACGAGGCAGGAGGCAAGAAGCCGCCCGCCCCTGCCCCGGCTCCGGTTGTCAGTCCGACCCCGGCGCCTGCTCCGGTTCCGGCCCCGCCGGTGGCCCCCGCGCCGCCCAAGCAGCCGGCCCCGGTCAAGGTCCCTGACCCCGTCAAGACGCCCGCTCCGGTTGTCAAGGAGCCGGTCCCGGCCCCTGCGCCAGCCCCCGCGCCGGTTCCGCCCACGCCGCCGACTCCTCCTCCGCCGGCGGTTCCGGCTCCGGCCCCCGCCGGGGACCGGTCCGCGGCCGTCACTGTGACGGTCACCGCGGGAGGGACGGGCAAGGCCCTGGCCGGGGCGGCGGTCACCGCCGTCTCCGGCGGCCGGGAAGTCAAGGTGTCGGCCGGCGCCGACGGCGTCGCGCTGGTCAAGGGCCTGGCCAAGGGGCTCTGGAGTATCAGCGTCTCCGCGCCGGGGCACTACGAGGCGGCCGGCGTGGTCAAGGTCGACCCGGAGGTGTCCCAGAGCTACGCCCTGCCGGTGGCGCTCGATCCGGAGAAGCCGACGGCCCCGGTCGCGCCTGAGAAGAAGTAGGTTTCCCCGGCAAGAGGGAGCGGACATGAATCTGCGTTTGCCACCCGTGAGACTAGTCCTCGGCCTGGTGCTCGCGATCCTGGGCGTCCTGTTCGCGGCCGGCGGCTGCGGGCAGGGCGGCGGTACCTGAGGGCCATGACCGAAAGGGGCGCGCCGGCGGCGTGCCCGAAATCCCAACCCCTGCAGCGATGGAGATGACATGAAAGTCCTGGTCACCGGCGGCGCCGGCTACGTGGGCAGCCACGTGGCCTGGGCGCTGCGCGAATCCGGCCACGATGTCTTCATTTTCGACGACCTCTCGGAGGGCCACCGCCCGGCGGCCGGCGGCATGCCGCTGGTCGTCGGCGACATCCTCAGCGGCGAGGACCTCGGCCGGGCCTTCAAGCGGACCGGCGCCGAAGCCGTGGTGCACATGGCCGCCAAGTGCCTGGTGGAGGAGTCGGTCCGCGAGCCCGGGCTCTACTGGCGGATCAACGTGGTCGGCAGCCTGCGGCTGCTGGCCGCCATGCAGCGGGCGGGGGTGCGGCACATCGTCTTCTCGTCGAGCGCGGCCACCTACGGCCAGCCGGACCGGGCGGTCATCGACGAGGGCGCACCCAAGGCGCCCTGCAATCCCTACGGTACCACCAAGCTGGTCTTCGAACAGGCCCTGGCCGACCACGCCTCCGCGCCGGTCTTCACCTCGGCCGACTCCGCCGCGGCCGCCGAGCGTCCGGCCCCGGTCAGGCCCTCGGCCGCCAGGCGCGCCCATGGGGGCGCCAAGGCGAAGTCCGGGACCAATCCCGGCGCGCAGCCCGAGCCCCGGGAAGTGGCGCGGCATTCGGCGCTCATCGGGCCGGGCCGGCTCGGCTACGTGGCCCTGCGCTACTTCAATGCCGCCGGGGCGCACTCCTCGGGGGAGATCGGCGAGGATCATCCGGTGGAGACCCACCTGATACCCAACCTCCTCCGCGCGGCGCTCTCCGGCGGCGCCAAGCCGCTCAAGATATTCGGGAGCGACTATCCGACGCCGGACGGCACCGCGGTGCGCGACTACGTGCACGTCGAGGACCTGGCCGCGGCGCACGTCAAGGCGCTCGAATACCTGGCCGGCGGCGGCGCGTCGACCGCCATGAACCTGGGCACCGGCCGGGGCAGTTCGATCCTCGAGGTGCTGGCCGCCGCCCGGAAGGTCACCGGCCGCGACTTCCCATCGGAGCGGGCCCCGCGCCGGGCCGGCGATCCGGCCACCCTGGTGGCCTCCAACGCGCTGGCCCGGGAGAAGCTCGGGTGGAAGCCGGAGCGCTCGCTCGAGGACATCATCGCCACGGCCTGGAAGTGGCACTCGGAGCATCCCAAGGGATACGCTGGCAAGTAAGTCGGACCGACGTTCGGCGCTCAAGGCTCAAGGTTCGGGGGGCCGGACTCTGACCGTTGAGCGCTACGTCGCCCCCTCCCGGCCGGCTCCGCCCGTCTCGGCGAAATGTTCCCGCAGCGCCCGGAGCCGCGCCGAGAACAGGAGCGCCCCGGTCAGGCAGGCGGCGCCGCCGATCAGCACGGTGGCCGGCGCGCCGAGGTGCCTGGCGATGGCGCCGGCAGCCAGGCTGCCCAGCGGCGCTACCCCCAGGAAGGCCACGGTGTGCAGGCTCATCACCCGGCCGCGCTTGTCCTCGTCGACCAGCGTTTGGAGCAGGGTGTTCCCGGCGGTCAGCTGCGAGACCTGCCCGAAGCCCACGGCCATGAGCAGCGGCACCGCCAGCGGCAGCACCGCCCATACCGGCGGCGCCGCCCGGCCGGCGTAGAGGGCCGGCCAGAGGCGCGGCCACAGGAAGGCCAGCGCCGCGAAGAGCATCAGGCCCGAGCCGAACACCAGGGCGCCGCGCGCCATGGCCCGACCCAGGCCGGCCGAACTGCGCCGCGAAGCCAGCATGAAGGTACCGGCGATGGCCCCCAGCCCCACCGCGCCCATCAGCCAGCCCTGCAGCCGCGCATCGCCGCCGAAGACCTCCTTGGCGAAGACGGCCATCAGGGTCATGTAGGGGATGCCGGCCAGGCTGACCGACGCGAGGAACAGCAGGATCAGCCGGATGTGCGGCGTGCGCCAGGCGTAGGCCAGTCCGTCGGACAGCTCGCGTCCGAGGCGCCGGGCCGGGGCGGTGCGCTCCCGCGGCGTCAGGCGCATGGCCAGCAGCGCGCCGAGCACCCCCAGGTAGGTCAGCGCGTTGACCAGGAAGCAGGACCCCTCCCCGGCGTCATCGCCGGCGTACCGCGCGGCCCAGGCGACCAGCAGACCCGCCACCGAGGGGCCGATGAACCGCGAGCTGTTGACCAGGAAGGAGTTGAGCGGGATGGCCCCGGCCAGCTCCTCCCGCGAGCCGACCATCTCGACCACGAAGGACTGGCGCACGGGGATGTCCACCGAGTTGACCAGCCCGAGGAACAGGCTCATGACCACCAGGATCCAGGCGTCCGAGGGCGTCCGGATCTGGCCGGAGAACATCAGTGCGGCCAGCGCCGCCGCCTGCAGCATGGACAGGGTCTGGGTCACGAGCAGCAGCCGGCGGCGGTCCCAGCGGTCGGCGAAGACCCCGGCCACCGGGGCGAAGAGCAGATTGGGGATCTGCCCGGCGAAGCTCACCACGCCGAGCATCACCTCCGAGCCGGTCAGCCGGAAGACCAGCCACTGCATGGCCATGTGCTGCATCCAGGTGCCGATTAGCGAGGCGCCCTGGCCGAAGAAGAACAGCCGATAGTTGGGATGCCGCAGCGCCCGGAGGGCAAAGGGCAGTCGGCGCGGGGCGGCACGGTCCGGGGGATTCATGCCCGGACATCATATCACAGGGTCGGGCTGCGGGGCAACCGGCGGACGCGCGGGCCCGCCGGCCCGGCCTCGGAGCTACTTGGTGCTGTACAGCGGCAGGTAGCGGTAGTAGACCTCCAGGGTCAGCGCGGCCAGCGCGGTGGACATGACCCGCCCGCCGTGGGGCACGCCGCCGCTGCCCACCGGATCGTAGGAGCCGTCGACATCGGCGGCAGTGCCATCGAGCGGACCGCCCTTGCGCTGGTGCTCGGTGAGGATCTTCTTCATGGCCTCGTTCCACTTGGCCCAGTGATCGCCGCCGTACTGGAACATGCCCAGCGATCCGTAGTACCAGTAGTAGTAGTTGGTGCCGTTCTTGCCGCCGGGGTACGGGGCGAAGGTCGTGTCCACGGCGGCCGTGTCCCAGGTGGGCAGGTACTTCTTGAGCTGGTCGGCGGCGGCTTTCACCTGCGGACTGTCGCTGGGCGTGCCCAGGAACTGCTGCATGATCATGCCCGCCGCGCACAGGGCCATCGTGCCGCTGCCGCGCTTGACCTTGTCGATGGTCGGGGCGGACTCGTAGGCCACGACGCCGTTGGCCGGATCGGTGGCCACCTCCAGCCAGTGGCTGGCGCCCTGGAAGGCGCTGCCGTCGACCTTCAGCCCGGCGATCTTGGCGCTCTTCAGGGCCATCACCTGCCAGCCGGTGATGGAGGTGTCGTTGCGGCCGGCCTTGCCGTGCTTCGACTGGTAGGTCCAGCCCTCGTAGGGGCCCTGGGCCTCGACCACCGCGTCGACCGCGGCCTGGGCGTACTTGCGGAGCCGCTCGTCCCTGGTCATGCCGTAGGCCTCGGCCAGGGCCAGCGCGGCCATGCCCTGCTCGTACATGTTGGTGTCGAAGTCGCCGAGCTTCACCGGCGACCAGGGGTGGTGCTTGGTGGCTTCGTCCAGGGTGCTGCACATCCAGTTCTCGGCGCGCCGGACGACGTCGGCGTACTTGCCGCCGTCCTTGGAGGTGTAACCGGCCCCCAGGAAGGCCAGGGTGGCCAGGCCGGTGACGGCCACGTCGCCGCCGGAGATGTTCGGCCCGTCCGCCCACTTCTTGCGGTCCCAGTGGCCGTCCTTCTCCTGGTGGCGGG
>JAKLDR010000035.1 GCA_022703445.1 Planctomycetota bacterium
CGTCGGCGAGGTCCTGGTCCGCGCGGCCATCGAGAAACGCCCGCTGGTCATCGCCAACGCCTGGAACGACCCCCGCGTCACCCAGCAGTTCCGGGACACGCTCGGCGCCGGGGCCTTCGTGGTGGTGCCGCTGCTGGCCAAGGGCGAGGTGACCGGCGTGATCCTGGCCGACAACATCTACAGCGGCCGGCCGATCACCGAGGAGCACACCGAGATCCTGAGCATGTTCGCCAACCAGGCCGGGATGGCCATCGAGAACGCCAACACCTACGCCGAGCTGCTCGACAAGATGAGCCGGCTGCGCTCGGCCCAGGCCCGCATGGTCCACGCCGAGAACCTGGCCACCATCGGCCGGATGGCCGCCCACGTGGCCCATGAGATCCGCAACCCCCTGACCACCATCGGCGGCTTCGCCCGCTCGATCATCAAGCACCCCGACCGGCCGGACCGCATTCAGAGCTCGGCCGAGGTCATCGTCGAGGAGGTCAAACGCCTGGAGAGCATCCTGTCGCAGGTGATGGACTTCAGCCGGCCGGCGCGCCCGGAGTTCTCGACCTGCGACCTGGCCGAGCTGCTCAAGAAGACCGCCGCCGAGCAGGCCCAGGCCCTGCAGGGGCGCGGCGTGGCCGTGGACCTGGACATCGATGCCGGGGTGCCGCCGGTCCAGGCCGACGGCGAGAAGCTCAAGCAGGTGATCATCAACCTGGTCCGCAACGCCGCCGAAGCCATGCCCGGAGGCGGCGCGGTGGCCCTGGGCCTGCGCCGGGAGGGCCTGGGCGTCCAGATCTCCGTCACCGACACCGGACCCGGGATCGCCCCCAAGGTGCTCGAGAAGATCTTCTCGCCCTTTTTCACCACCAAGCCGGACGGCACGGGGCTGGGCCTGGCGGTCAGCCGCAAGATCGTCGAGGACCACGGCGGCAAGCTGCTGGTCAGGAGCGAGATCGGCCACGGCACGACCTTCACCCTGGACCTGCCCGTCGAACGGCCTCCCGAATCCGTCGCCGACGCGGAGATCGCAGAGCCACGCAACCTGCTGCCCGAGGGCCGCTGAGGCCCCCCTCGCAAGTCAGCGCGGGATCGCCGGGGAAACCCGGAGCGCCGCTATCTGGCGGCCGGCGAGATGCGCAGCGTCCAGATGGTCCCGCCGTTCCAGGCGGGGTTCCGGGCAATCAGACACTTGTTGCCAGGATCGTACTCAATCTGGGTGATTAGCTCTCCGGCCTGCTCGCGGCTGGACACGTCGAACCAGCTGTTGCGCTTGGCGTCGAAGACCCAGGTGTCCAGTGGCTTGCGGCCGCCGATGACCACGATGAGATCGTTGTCGGCGTCGTAGGCGGTGCTCTGCACCGTGCGCCCCGGCGGGCAGAAGGCCGGACGGAGCTCGGCCCACTCGTTCTTCTCCGCATCGTAGGCCCAGGTGTCGTTGAGATGCGGGGCGCCGCTGAACATCACCAGCCGCTTCCTGGCTGAGTCCCAGGCCGCGATGTCTCCGGGGTAGCACCGTCCCGGAGGCATGCGGCATTTGACCTCCTCCCAAGCCGCCTTGGCCGGATCCCAGCGGGACAGGTAGAAGAGGTGGGACGACGCTCCGCTCCACAGGCAGAAATCCGCGCCTCCGCCGGAGAACAGGCAGGGCTGAGCCCCGGTGGCGCTCTTGGACACGGTCCAGCGCCGGTCGGCGAACGAGTAGACTATGGTGCCGGCGCCGGCGTGGCCCGTGGCCAGCAGTTCGTCGCGGCCCGGGTCATAGACCGCGCCCGGCGTCTGCAGCCTGGGAGGCAGGTCGGCGGCGTCGCCCGGTCCCGGCCGATGGATCACCTCGGCCTTGTCGGCGGCCAGGCTGTAGGCGGTCAGCGTCCGGTTGTCATCGAAGATCAGGTACTGCCCGCGCTTGGTGTCGAAGGCCGCCGCGCTGTAGGCCGGGGAGGCCACGCGCGTCTTCATCTTCGTCCACGCCGCCCGCCAGGGGCAGGGGGCGCCGACCAGCGGTGCGGCCGACTCCAGCCAGGTGCGGTCCAGAGTCCCGCTGATCCGCAGGCCGGAGAAGGATGCCCGGGTTCCCATCCCGTGGAAGCCCAGCCGCGCCCGGACGGCGGCGCAGGCCAGGCCTTTGAGCTCGCCTAGCGGCTTGCCATCCACGGCGCCCACCACCTGCGCACCGCTGAGCGTGACCTCCACGGTCCGAGCCTCCCCCGCGCGAATGTCGGTGTAGGGCTTGGCCGCAGCCGAGGCGAGCTGTTCGCCGTAAGCCCCCACGCGCATCAGCGCGGCCCGGGGCTGGGGCTGGCCGTTGTAGTCGACCAGGGAGGAGAAGGCGCCGATCAGGTCCCCGCCGCTGGTCACGGTCACGTACCAGCCCCGGCCGCGGAAGACCGTTGCCGAACAGCCGACCCGGCAATCCGGGGCGAACCAGGCCTTGAGGACGGCCTGCGTCGGGCCCGGCGGGTCCGGCATCTCCCCGACCAGCGCGGCGTTCTCGATCTTCCAGGCCCCGGGGCTGAACTCGAAGTCCTCCAGCTGGGCCGGGTCGGAGAAGTCCCAGGAGAGCTCGACGGCCAGGGTCCGCGCATCGAACTTCTCCACCTTCCCGCGGAAGAGTCTCCTGACCCTGGTGCTCAGGCCTTCGGGGCTGGCGTCGATGGCCGCCTCGGCCAGGCCGCGCAGGCGGTCCCGCTCGGCCGCCACCCCGGCGGCGAAGCGGGTGGCGCCGTGGTCCCTGGTGAAGGCCTCCAGGGCGGCCAGGACCTTCCGGGCCCCGGGCACGTCGTAGCGGTCGCCCGCCAGCGGAACCACCGTCGCCTCCCAGGCGCCCTTGGCGGCGGCGTCCGCTGCTCCAAGAGTCAGCAGGTCGAGCCTGGCCCGCACCCGGGCCACCAGCGGACCGCCCCCGGCCCCTGCCAGGAAGCGCCCGGCGGATGCCAGGTCGCCGCCGTTGGCCGCCAGGACCGCCAGGGCCAGGTGTTCATCGGCGTTCCTGGGCTCGGGAGGAGGCAGCAGCCGGGCGAGCTCGCCGGCGGCCAGCTCGGAGAAGGCGATGCGATAGCGAATGCTCTTCCTCTCTCCGCCCACCGCGTACCAGCGCTCGACATCGAGGCCGAGCCCGTCCGCCGCCGTCACCGTCACCCGGTGGACGCCGGCCTTGGTGCTGAGGTCGAACTCCCGCCCGGCCAGCCCGCGGATCGCGGACTCCCGGGCGGCCTGCATGCCCGTAAGGCAGGCGGCCAGCCGGCCGGCGGCATCCAGGTCGGCCGAGACCAGGGCCAGGACCCGGGGATCCGTGGACTTCCGGCCGGCCTCGAGGCCCGCGGCCGCCTCGCGGAACCGCCCGGCGGCCAGTTCGGTGTCGAAGGCGCCCAGCAGGACATCGCGCCGGCGCGCGGCCTCGACGGCCAGCCTCCGGCGCTCGAGCTCGGCGGCGTTGCGCTGCTCGTCCTCCAGCCTCCGGCGCAGCGCGGCGAGCCGCGGGCCCAGCGGGGCGTACTTGACCGCCGAGAGCTTGTCCAGCTCGGCCAGGGCCCGGGCCGGCTCCCCGGCTTTGGAGAGCTCCTCGGCGGCTGCGAGGACCGGGCTGGCACGGTTCTCGGCACGCGCCCGCAGCGCCCCCGACTCCGCCTTGATGCGCGGGCCGAGCTCGTCGGCGAAGCCGGCTGGCGCCCTGGCCAGGGCCTCCAGCGCCCCGTCGAAATCCCCGGCCTCGGCCAGGGCGACGGAGCGGTCCCGCGCGGGCGCAAAGGCCGCCTCGGCCGCCGCGGCCCGGGCCTTGAGCACCTCGGCCATGGCGTCCTCGGCGGCCAGCGACCACTTCGTGCCCCGGGCCTGGTCGCGGACCTTGGTGAACTTGGCCAGCGCGCCGTCGAAGTCCCCGGGGTTCTTCTCCCGGAACTCGCGGGCATAGACGAACATGGCCTCCAGCTCCCGGGCGGCGGCGCGGCCGGGGTCGGCCGGGTCGGGCGTCCTGGTCTCTGGAGGCGGCTGGAGAAGGCCCTCGGCCGGCAGCGTCGGCCCGTCCGGACCCGGCGCGGTGGCGCCGCTCGAGGCGGCCAGCCAGACCAGGGCGCCGGCCAGCAGCAGTCCGCCCGCGGCCACCGCCGCCAGGAGCATGCGGGAGCGCCCCGGGGGGGCCACCGGGGACACCGGCCCGGTCGCGGCCGTGGTGCGGTGGCGGGTGGGCTGGCGCCGGCCGGCCGGCCTGGCCTCCGCCTCGACCGGCGTCTCGCCGGCCCCGCCGACGCTGCTGCGGACGGCCGCCGGCGCCCCGGCGGGCGGACGCCCGGCGACCAGGCTCTCGAGGTCGGCGATGAGCTCCGCCGGGGTCTGGTAGCGGTCGGCCGGTTCCTTGGCCATCATCCGCGCGATCACCCGGCAGCAGCCCTCGGACACGCGCGGGTTGAGGTCCCGCGGCCAGGGCATCCTGTCGGTCAGGTGCTTGGCCATGATCGCCGCGGCGGACGGTCCCTGGAATGGCGTCCGGCCGGTGACGAAGTGGTAGAGCGTCGCGCCCAGGGAGTAGATGTCCGCGCGGATGTCGATGGCCGCGTCGCCGCGGGCCTGCTCGGGAGAGACGTAGTGGGGCGTGCCCAGCATCGTGCCGGTCTGGGTGAGGCGCGAGTCGGCCTCGGTCTGGCGGGCCAGCCCGAAGTCGCAGAGCTTGGCCAGCCCCTCGGCGGTCACCAGGATGTTGTCGGGTTTGATGTCCCGGTGGACGATCCCCTCCCGGTCGGCGGCCTCCAGCGCGCGGGCCACCTGCAGGACGATGCCCAGGGCCCGCTTCTGCTCCATGGCCTCGCCGGGCGGCACGGCGGCGAAGGCGTTGCGGCCCTCCACGTACTCCATGGCCAGGTAATGGTAGCCGCCGGATTCGCCCACGGTCAGCGCCGAGACGATGTTGGGGTGGCCGAGCTTGCCGGCCAGCTGGGCCTCGCGCTGGAAGCGGGCCACGAAACTGCTGTCGCGGGCCAGGTTCTTCTTGAGCAGCTTGAGGGCCACCAGGCGGTCCATGGAGATCTGCCGGGCCAGGAAGGTCGCCCCCATGCCCCCCTCGCCGAGCTTCTTGATGAGCTCGAAGCCCTCGATGGGCTGCCGCGGGGAGTCGGGCTTGGCCTGGGCCGCGACCAGGGCGCCGAGCTGCGTCCTGGTTATGAAACCCATCTCCACGAGCAGCTCGCCGAGGGGCACCTGCGAACCGGCCGCGGTGCGCTCGCCGTGGACGCGCAGCGCGGCCTCGAGCTGCTCGGCGGTCACCAGGCCGCGGTCGAGGGCCAGGCGGCCCAGGCGCGGGGGGTCCTGATCCGGCAAAACGGACTCCTGACGGCCGCGCGAGCGGCGCAGCCACAGACAATCTACCCCGGATGGGGGCCGGAATCAACCGCCCCGGCGGACGTCCTTGACTTGGCCGGCTGCGCTCCTAAAATCGCCTTCGACCCGGGGGAGACAGAAGAGGAAGCGTCTCCAATGGCTCCGCATCGCCTGCCGCGCAATACCGACCTCTCCGCCCTTGAGGACAAGCTCGGGCACAGGTTCCAGGACCAGTCGCTCCTGGAGCTGGCCCTGACCCACTCCTCCGCCACCGTCGAGCCGCTCAGCGACAACGAGCGCATGGAGTTCCTGGGAGACGCCGTGCTGGCCCTGGCGGTCAACGAGCGCCTCTTCCGGACCATGCCGGCCGACGGTGAGGGCGAGCTCACCCGCATCAAGAGCGCGGCGGTGAGCACGACCACCCTGGCGCGGGTGGCCCGGGCCCTGGGCCTGGGAGACTTCATGCGCCTGGGCAAGGGTCTCGGCGACCGCGGCGGGCTGCCGGACTCGGTGCTGGCCAACGTGACCGAGGCCATCTTCGCGGCCATCTACCTGGACGGCGGGCTCGAGCCGGCCAAGGCGCTGATCATCCGGCTGCTGGAGCCGGAGATCGCCGTCCTGACCACCTCGGGCGGAAGCGAGAACGCCAAGAGCCAGCTGCAGGAGCTGGCCCAGCGGCGCTTCGGCTGCGCCCCGCGCTACCGCCTGCTCCACGAGAGCGGACCCCAGCACAACCGCTGCTTCGAGATCGCCGTGGAGATCCGCGGCCGGACCTTCCCGGATTTCTCGGCCCACACCAAGAAGGAGGCCGAGCAGGGCGCCGCCCGGCTGGCCATCGAGGCCCTGACCGCCCCCCGGCCCGAGCCGGCCGTCCGCGTTCCGGCCGCCCCGGCCCCGGCGGCCCAGGCCGCCCCGGCCCACGCGCCGGCGGCCGCCGGCGTCTCCGAGCCGGCCCCCGCCGCCGAGCGGACCGGCAGGAAGCGCCGGCACCGCGGAGGCCGCGGCCGCCGCAAGTCCGCCGCCGCCGGGGCCCAGGGCGCTCCGAGAACGGCGCCGGCGCAGCCGAAGGCGGAGTCGCCGCGCCAGAAGTCCTCCGGCCAGGCCCAGAAGGCCGCGGCCGGACGCAGGGGCCGCACCAGGAAGGGCGGCGCCGCGAAGGGCCAGGGGCCGAAATCCCAGACCCAGACCCGGCCCCAGACCCAGGCCCCGGCGGCGGCCGCGCCCGCGCCGGTCCAGCCCGCCGCAGCCCGGCCGGTGCCGCGCCTGAAGAGGATCGCCAGGAACCCCTACGACATGCTGGGGAACATTCCGTCGTAGCAGCCGGCCGCGCCCCTACGCGGCGGAGCCGTCCGCCGCCGGCGGCGGACGGAAGTCCACCTTGGTGATCCCGGCCCGGGCGCAGGCGTCCAGCGCGGCCATCACGTGCTTGAACGGGCAACCCTGGGCCCCGTTGATGACCACCTGATAGTACTTGGGACAGGTCCTCTCCAGCTGCGCCATCTTCGCCGCCAGGGCGTTGGGATCGGCGGTCGTCCAGGTGCCTACCTGGAAGACCGGCGCGCCGGAGGCCGGGCCGGCGGTGGCAACCTGGATCTCCAGTTCCGGCTTGATGGGTGGACGCTCGTCGCTCCCTGGGCCCTTGTTGGGCAGATATGCCTCCATCCGCTGCTCCAGGGTGTGGAACTTCATGGTCAGAGTGAAGTAGAGCAGGAGCAGGAAGACCACGTCGATGAACGACGTGGGCAGCTCCCACTCGTACTCCTCCAGCAGCTCCTTGAGCGTCCTCGATCCCGCGAAAGTGGCCATGTTCCGCCTCCTTCCCCGCAGCTCCGCCGTCCGCGCCGGCCGCCTCCTCAGCGGAGGTCCCGGCCGGAGCCGGCGCTCTCCTCACCGGGCGAAGCCCCGAAGGCCAGCCGCCGGACCCCGGCGTCCCGGCAGGCGGCCATCACCTCGCTCACGTGCCGGTAGGGCGCATCGGCGTCGGCCCGGATCTTCACGGCCAGCGCCGTCCCGCCGTCCGGGGCCGGCTGCCGGGCGGCCTCCTCGGCGATCAGCCGGCGCAGCTCCCCCGGCGCGTAGGCGGCGGACATCACCCGGATGCCGCCGTCGCGGCCGACGTTGACGACCAGCCGGTGGTCGCCCGTCTCGGGCGAGGCGCGGAAGGCCACCGGCAGGGTGACGGCCGGGTCGAGCTCCAGCTTGCAGACCTCGGCGGTGCACAGGAAGAAGATCACCAGCAGGAAGACGATGTCGATCATCGGGGTCATCTGCAGCGATACGTCCTTGAGCCCCGTCGAGCGCCTCAGCAGTCTCATGGCTCCGCCCTCCCTTCCGACGAGCTTCGATAACGGGGGGGCCGGACGGGAGGTTCAGGTATTTCCGGGGGGCCCCCAGGACCAGCCTCCCGCCGCCGCGCCGGTGGCGAAGGCCTGGAGCAGGTTGTAGCCGCCGCACGGCCCGGCCGGGGCCAGGACCTCGCCGGCGAAGCGCAGCCCCGGAACCAGGCGGCTCTCCATGGTTCGCGGGTCGAGCGCCTTCATGACCACGCCGCCGACCGTGACCATGGCCTCGCGCGAGCGGAGCGGTTCGGTCAAGGTGAAGGCCAGGGCCTTGGCCGCGCCGGCCAGGCCGGCGAAGTCGCGCTCGGACAGCGACCCCATCCTCCGGCGGGGATCGAGCCCCGCACGCCGGGCCAGCTCCGCGGCCAGCCGCGCCGGCACGGGCAGGCCCTCGAGCCCGGAGTTCTCGAGCGTCCGCTTGGTCTCGGACCTGGCCCGGGCCACCATGCCGGCGACGAGTTCCTCGCGGGAGAGCGCCGGGGAGAAG
Organism: Planctomycetota bacterium; assembly: GCA_022703445.1. GTDB lineage: Bacteria > Planctomycetota > SZUA-567 > JAKLDR01 > JAKLDR01 > JAKLDR01. The sequence continues at coordinate 8,125 of JAKLDR010000035.1, forward strand.
TCCACCAGGACCAAGACTTCACCACCAGGGTCCGGGGACTGGCCGGCTTTCGGCTTTGGGCTTTCGGCTTTCGGCACATCGGCCGTTCCGAAAGCCGAAGGCCGAATGCCGAACGCCGCGTTGGTCCGCGCCACCTCCAGGCTCATGTTCAGCGCCGCCGGGCCGGAGAACCCCGTGTGGGTGAAGAGCAGCGGGCCGCGGGTTCTGGCCGCCGGGCGCTTGCCCCCTGAGCCAAGGCTGAGCTCGGCGTCGGCCACCGACAACCCGGCCAGCTCCGGAAAGGCGGGGCTGGTCGTCAGCGCGGCCAGCGCCGGCCGGGGCGGCTCGACCTCGTGGCCGAAGGCCTCGGCCAGCCGGAGGCCGTCGCCCGAGGAGCCGGTCGAGGAGTAGGTGATCCCGCCGGCGGCCACCACCAGCCGCCGGGCCGACGCGAAGGAGCCGCGGGGGGTCTCGACCTCGAAGCCGCCCTCGTCGCCACGACGGGCGGCCTTGGCGGCGGCTTCGGTCTCGATGCGCACGCCGAGCCGGGCGCACTCGGCCAGGAGCGCCTCGAGCATGCGCCGCGCGCCGCCCTGGACGTAGACGGCGCCGCCGTCGCGCTCGGTCCCGACGCCCAGGCCGGCCAGGAACCCGCCCAGGTCGAAGCCGGCCAGCACCTGGCGCAGCGAGAGTCCGCCCTTGCCGAAGGCCCCGAGGTGGCCGAGCGCCGGCTCGCGCGGGTCAGTCAGGTTGCAGCGCCCGCCGCCGGTGAGGAGCAGCTTCCTCCCCGGCCGGTCGCCCTTCTCGAGGACCACGGCGGACAGCCCGGAGCGCGCCGCGCCGATGGCCGCGGCCAGGCCCGCCGGGCCGGCGCCGATCACCAGACAGTCGGGCGCTGGGCTGTTCACTTGCGGACCGGTATCCACTCGTGCTCCGCCGTCCGGAGGACCAGCCCGCGCCGGGCCATGTCCAGCAGGAAGCTGAGCACCGAGACCGTCGCGTAATTGGCCGGCTCGGCCACCTCCATGCCCAGGACACCCCGGAAGGCCGCCCGGGTCAGCGCCGGGACGCCCTGCGGCGACTTCTCCCGGAGCGACTCGAGCAGCGCGCGCTCGATGGCGTCGAGCCGGCCGAGGGCCGAGGCGATGTCGGCCCCGACCTCCTCGCCCGAGCGCGCCCGGCGGTGGCCCTTGAAGTTCCACTCGGGGCGCAGCGCTGCGACCCGCTGCAGGCTGCGGCGCTGGCTGGCCGGGTCGGTGAAGAGCCCCAGCCAGTTCTTCGAGGCGTCCATGCCGCCCTGGATCAGGTCGCCGGTGAAGATCAGCCGCCGGGAGCGTTCCCAGAGGCCCAGCTCGCCGCGGTCGTGGCCGGGCAGCAGCAGGACGTCCAGGCGCATGCCGGCGTGCTCGATGACGTCGCCCTCGCGGAGGATGCGCTCCACCCGCAGGCCGCCCTCGCCGGCGCCGGCCCGGAAGGCGTCCCAGTCGGCGACCGACGCGTTGGCCGACCAGCTGTTGGGCGCCGCGAAGTAGCCCCAGGGGTCCTCGGCCTGCAGGGCGGCCGACAGGCTCGCCCAGACCGGCGCCCCGCTCCACCTGGAGAGCACCCCGGCGCCGCCGAAGTGATCCTGGTGGCCGTGGGTGACCACGATGGCCCGGACCGCACCGGGCCGGACCCCGGCCGCCTCCAGCGCGGAGGCGATGTCCGGGGCGATGCCGGCGGTGTAGGCGTCGACGATCAGGGCGTCGCGGGGCGAGCCGACCACGTAGACACTGGAGTGGCCGCCGGAGTCGGGGATCTCCACGTAGCCGACTCCGTCGATGATGGGCTTGAAGGCCAGAGGCACGCGCACCCTCCTTGCGAGGCGGATCCCAGCAGCCCGCATCTTATCATGGGCCCGCGCCGGCGCCACCCGCGCGGTCGCCGCACAGGGCGGCCGACGCACGGGAGCCCTACTTGCCGGAGGGGGCGGCGAAGACCACGGTCAGCTTCGGCCGCAGGCTCGCGTCTTCCTTGTGTTCGCGGCTGGCGTGGCTGTTGTAGTTGACGGCATCCGCGGAGAAGAGCCGCCACCCGTGGTTCCTGGCGCCGCCCGCGAAGGCCTTGACTCCCGCGGTGACGTCGAAGGCCTGCCAGCCCTTGCCCTCGCCGGTTCGGACCAGCGCGTCCGGCTCGGCGGCCACGTCCGTGCCGCCGCCTCCCGCTCCGACCGCCTGCCAGCTGGCCGCGGAACCGGCCCGCTCCCAGGTGACCTCCGCCTCCCGCCACTCGCGCAGGACCCGGCGGACGTCGTACTGGTGGGCGTAGCCGCTCTTGCGGTACAGGGACAGCGTGGTCGAACGCACGTCGGCCCCGTCCGGAACCGGGCCGCCCTCGGAGCGGAAGATGGCGAAGCGGATCAGGGTGCAGCAGGGGCCGCCCATGTCGCCGGTGTTGAGTTCCTCGCTGACCCCGTAGTTGGCGTCCTTGTTGTTGGGCGGGCCAGCCACCCACGCGTCCCGGGTGCCGTCGTATCCGTTCTGCCCGTCCTGGAGAACCACAGTGGTCAGGCCGGCGACGGAGGGGACCGCTGGCACCGGCGTCCGGCCGGGCTGCGGCTGGGGAGCGGTGGGAGGTTCGGGCCTGCCCGGCGCCGGCTGGTCCCCCGGGGCCGCCGGGTAGAGCCGGCTGGAGGGGACCGGCTGCCGGGGCGTCGAGGGGCTGCTCCAGAAGAGCCGGGCCATGCCGCGGGCCGCGCCGTTGTAGTAGTCGAGCTGCAGCTTGTACCTGCGGCCGGCCTGGAGGCTGATGGCCCCGGACCTCTCCTCGGGAGCGTGGCCCCGCCAGTCGTCGATCAGCAGCTGCCCGTCGACCCAGAGGCGCACGCCGTCGTCGGCCATGGTGGCGAAGGAGTAGGTCTCGCTGTGCTCCGGCTCGATCTGGCCGGTCCAGCGTACGCTGAACGAGTTGGCGTTGAGCCCCTTGCCGGGGGAGCCGGAGAACTCGAAGTCCACCTTCGGGTCGACGCGCTCGAACACGCGATGGCCGAAGTTGGTGCCGTTGAAGTACTCGCCCCTGAGGCCCGTGCCGGTCCCACCCATCGTTGCCCCTCCCGGGCGGGGCGTCGGCCCGGAGGTCCCCGGTCCGGTGCCCGGCTTCGTGCGCATCGTCCAGAAGAAGATGACCGCGGCCGTGCCGACCGAGGCCGCCAGGAGCAGGAGCCCCAGCAGCAGCCGCATGCGGGCGTTGGACTCCCGGATGGACCGGAGCCGCGCCGAACTGGTCGACGAACTGGGGGCCGCCGCCGGCAGCTTCTTGGTGCTGGGCTGCCTGTGCGCCGGGGTGGGTTCGGCCGGGGTATGCTGCCGGGCCGCCCGCATGGCGGCGGAGCTGGTCATCCGGCGCTGTCCGACCGCCGGCATGGTGGCGGACGAGGTGATCTTGCGGCCCTTGACCGCCGGGCCCACCCGCGACCCCGACGGACGGCCATCCTCGGCCGGAGCGGTGACGCGGCTGGCGCCCAGCAGGCGGCCGTCCTTAACCGGGTCGACCGGCACGGTGTTGCCGGAGTGTTGGTCGGCCTTGGCCTTGTGGTAGCACTTGGGGCAGATCAGGTCCTCGCCCAGCTTGAAATACCGGCCCTCGTCCAGCCCGCCGGGCGGGATGGCGTGGTTGCAGCGCGAACAGTAGAGGATTTCCATTGCCTCGGCCTGCCGGCTCTCCGCTGTCCCACAAGTTCAGCCGGGAGGAAATATACCGTCAGCCCGGGGCAAAGTCAAACCGGAGCTGCCGGGCTACCCGCCCCGGGACAGCCGGCGGCCAGTCGACCCGGGGACCGGCGGAACGCGGCCGTCGAAGGCCACCTATCTTCCCGGGACCGGGCGCTCGGACCGCTCGGACGCCGGCGGCTGCTCCCCGGACGCGGCCTGCGGGACGATCTCCGCCTTGACCAGCACCAGGACGTTGGGCCTGGCCCCGGCGGCATCGCCGGTCAGGCGGCCGGTCCCGGCCAGAACGTACCGGCCGAGCGGCGCCGTCGGGTTGCCGCGAACGGTGACGATGTCTGTCTGCGGCAGGGAGACCTTGTTGACGATGGCCTGGGCGGCGGCGGCGGCGCCGGCCTCTCCGGCCAGGCTTCCGGAGATGACAGTTGCCTCCTTCTCCACGAAGGCGCTCCCCAGGCTGCAGCGCAGTTCCAGGGTAGCAGCCTTGCGGTCCGGGCTCAGCACCGGGCGCACGTCGAAGTGGCAGCCGGCAAGCAAGGTGTTCATGATCGGGGTGGTGACGGCGCCGCTGCTGATGAAGCCTGAGACGTAACTCGTCTGGCGTCCGGACGTACTACACACCCGCTGAAGGTTGTAGCACAGGGTCAGATGCTCGGCCAGCAGCGCCCCCTCGCCGGCCTCCCGGATCAGCGCCTCCGCCTCTTCGGCGCTGAATTCCACGGCATTGGCCCGCCGGAGCCGCTCGGCGACCTCGTCGGAGACAGCCAGGGCCATCCCCTGAACGGCCAGCTGGGGCTTGCGGTCCTTGCGGACCCATACCAACAGTTCCCGAATGCGGCGCTGGACGGCTGGAGTGTGGAAGACGATGAGCTGGCCATTCTCCTCCTGGATGCTGGTGCCGTTGATCCCCCAGCTCTCCGGTTCGATGGTCCGCTTGGCCAGATCCTGGAGCCCGCCCCGCGGAATGGCCGGCACCTCCACGGCCGGAACCACCATGGAGCCGCCGCCGCGCCCAGTGTTCCCCGCCGGCAAGCCGAGCATGGGCCCGGGCCAGGAGGGGGCTGTGGCAGTCAGTTCCTGGATGTCATAGAAGCCAGCCGCCAAGCCGGGGGGATTGGGCCGGTCTTCTGTGTCCGCCGGAACAGCTTTGGCCGGCGCGGGCGTCCGACTGACCTTGAGGAGCGCCAGGGCGGTCCGGCGCGCGGCCTGGCCGTCCGCCTGCCCGGCTGGCAGCAGGAGCATCCCGGCCACGACATACCGGTCGAGCGGCGCGCTGATGCACCCCCGAAAGCGCAGATGTCTGGCGGAGGGCAGCGTCACCTCCCCCTTCCATGTCCGGGCAGGTCCGGCGACTGGCAACCGGGCCGGCTGGCCCTTTTCGGCGCCTTCGTCGCCGGGTGGCGGCGTCTTGGACCCGGCGCCGTCGATCGACAGGAACACCTCCTGCTTCCGGTCGTGCCGTTCGTCGGTCACGGCCAGGCGCAGCTCCACATCGGCCAGGCTGCCGTCGAAGGAGAGCGTGGGTCGGACGTCGAGGACCGCGCCCTCGAGGAGCGTGCTGGTAGTGGGGTCCCCGCGGCCATCGCCCCACGAGTACCCCGAGACGTACGAGGACTGCCGGCCGGCCCAGGAGTGGTTGCGCTGGCCGTTGGCGCAGATGACCTGGGGCGCGGCGATCAGCCCCGCCGGCCCGCCCGCCTTGGTCAGCTCCTCGACCTCCTTGGGGTCGAACTCGCGGGACTTGCGCAGCCTGAGCTTGGCAGCGGTCGGGGCGTCCACCGCCAGGATCAGGGCCTGAACGGAAAGCTTTCTGACGTACTGCTCCCGGAAGCTTCGGAGCAGGGTCTCGATCCGCCGGTGGACCTCCGGGCTTTGCTGCACCACGAGAGTCCCCATGCGCTCCGTGAGGAACGTGTTCTTGTCGGGCTGCCATGTTTCCGGGGCAATCCTGCATCGGATGGCGTCCATGATGAACTGAGCGGTCACCAACGGTGTGTTAGGCGGAGGCTGAAAGACCGGAAGATCACTCTGCCCGCCAGTCATGTACAGCTCCGGCCCGGGCACGTCTGGCACCTGCATGGTCAGTTCCTGGATATCGTAGATTTTAAGGGTCAGCCGTTCTGGTGGCGGAGACTTCCCGCCGACGGCCTCCCCGCCGCACGCGGCGGCCGGACCGGCCAGGACGGCGATGAGCAGAGCCAGGCAACAGAGGACGCAAGAACGGGATGTGTCCATGGATAGTCCCTCCGCGATCCGACACAGCTCAGACGCCCGGGAATGCCGGGCGTCGCAGCGTTCCTCCGGGCGGCCATCTAACCACAAAGACACCAACAAAGACACCAAGCCACCAAGAGACACGAAGAACAGCCTGGTTATGCTACGCGGCGTGAACTGCTTCCAGGCCGCAAGCCGTTAGCCGCGGCCCGGAGCTGCCGGTAGTTCTTTGTGAGCAGTTCTTTGTGCCTTCGTGGCTTTGTGGTTAAGAGGCTACTGTTTCCCGCTCTCGACGATCTCCGCCTTGACCAGCACCAGGACGTTGGGCCTGGCCCCGGCGGCATCGCCGGTCAGGCGGCCGGTCCCGGCCAGAACGTACCGGCCGAGCGGCGCAGCCGGATTGCCGCGGACGGTGATGCCGTCTATCTGCGGCAGGGTAAGCTTGTTGGTGATGGCCTGGGCGGCGGCGCCGGCCTCTCCGGCCACGCTTCCGGAGATGGCGGTTGCCTCCTTCTCCACGAGGGCGCTCCTCAGCGCGCAGCGCAACTCCAGCGTGGCCGCCTTGTGATCGGGGCTCAGCACCGGCCGCACGTCGAAGTGGCAATCGGTATACATGGAGTTCACATTGGGGCTGCTGACGACACCGTTGCTCGTGAAACCCACGATATGGCTCACCTGCCGCCCGGACGCGCTGCACACCCGCTGGAGGTTGTATCCCATGGTCAGTTGCTCGGCCAGCAAGGCCCCATCGCCGGCCTCCCGGACCAGTGCCTCGGCCTCCTCGGGGCTGAACTCCACGGCGTTGGTTCGCCGGAGCCGCGCGGCGACCTCGTCGGAGACGGCCAGGGCCAGCCCCTGAACGGCAAGCTGGGGCTTGCGGTCCTTGCGGGTCCATACCAGCAGATCCCAGACGCGGCGCTGGACGGCTGGCGTGTGGAAGACTATGAGCTGGCCGTTCTCCTCCTGGATGCTGGTGCCGTTGATCCCCCAGCTCTCCGGTTCGATGGTCCGCTTGGCCAAGTCTTGGAAAGCGCCCCGCGGGATGGCCGAGTACATCATGGGCCAGGTGACAACCTGACCGTGGGCTCCGGCGCTCCCCGCCGGCAAGGATGTAATAGGCCCGGGCCAACAGGGGGCCGTGGCCGTCAGTTCCCGGATGTCATAGAAGCCAGCCACCAAGCCGAGGGGATTGGGCCGGTCTTCTGCGTCCGCCGGAACAGCTTTGGCCGGCGGCGGAGTCCGGCTGACCTTGATGAGCACGATGACGGTTCGGCGCACTCCCTGACCGTCCGCCCGGCCTGCTGGCAGCGCGAGCATCCCGGCCAGGACGTGCCGGTCCAGTGGCGCGCTGATGCTTCCCCGGAAGCGAAGGAACCTCACCGAGGGCAGTGTGACCTCCCCCTTCCAGATCCGCGCCGGCCCGGCGGCAGACGGCCTGGGCGGCTGACCCTTTTCGGCCCCTTCGTCGCCGGGCGGTGGGGCCTTGGCCCCGGCGCCGTCGATCGACAGGAACACCTCCTGCTTCCGGTCGTGCCGGTCGTCGGTCACGCTCAGGCGCAACTCCACATCGGCCAGGCTGCCGTCGAAGGAGAGCGTGGGCCGCACGTCGAGGACCGTGCCCTCTAGCAGCGTGCTGGTATTGGGGTCCCCGCGGACATCACCCCCCACATACCCGAAGATGTATGCTGACTTCCGGCCGGCCCAGGAGTGGTTGCGCTGGCCGTTGGCGCAGACGACCTGAGGAGCCGCGATCAGCCCCGCCGGCCCGGCCGCCTTGGTCAGCTCCTCGACCTCCTTGGGGTCAAAGTCGCGGGCCTTGCGCAGCCTCAGCTTGGCGGCGGTCGGAGCGTCCACCGCCAGGAGCAGGGCCTGGACGGAGAGTTGCCTTGTGCAGCGCTCCCGCAAGTTCATCAGCAGGGCATCGATCTGCCGGTGAATCTCCGGGCTTTGCTGCACCACCAGCGCCCCGTTGCGCTCCTCGATCATCGCGTTCTTGCCGGACTGCCAGGTCTCCGGGGCGATCCGGCACGTGATGAGCTCCCTGATGGACTGGGCGCTCATCATCGGCGGATCGGCCGGCGGCTCGAAGACCGGCAGGTCACCATGCCCGGCAACCATGTCCAGCTCCGGCCCGGGCAGATCCTTCACCTGCATGGTCAGTTCATGGATATCGTAGATTTTGAGGGTCAACCGTTCGGCAGGCGGGGCCTTCCCGCCGCCCGGCGCTCCGGCCGTCTCCCCGGCATATGCGCAGACCGGACCGGCCAGTGCGGCGACGAACAGCACCAGGGAGCGGAGGTTGCGGATGCGTGAACCAGCCATGGATAGTCCCTCCTCGATCCGACATGGCTCAGACGCCCGGGAGCGTCCGGCGTCGCGCCGCAATATCCCCCCGGCCGCAGGGGCAGAGCATTCAGCCTTCGCAGCCGCCCCCGTAGGGGCACGGCATGCCGTGCCCCTACCGCAGCGCCGCCTCGAGCGCCCTGAGCACCCCGTCGCCCTGGTCCTTGGTGGGCAGCAGGACCGAGCCCTCGGTCCACTCGTTCCAGGCGTTGATGACCATGGCCTTGGGGCCGGCCTTCTGGAGGGCCAGGAACCGGCGGCAGGCGCGGACCAGCTGGCCGAACTTCTCGGGTGTGTTATCGGTGACGATGTGGCCCCACGGCCAGCCCCAGCGCACCGGCGGCCAGGGCTCGTAGGGGTGGTTGCGGGCGGAGACGTCCCAGCCCTGGGTGACCACCGGCCAGTAGGGGACCTTCGCGTCCAGGAACTGCAGCCACTTGTCGGCGTGGGCCAGCATCACGTCGTCGAACTCCACCAGCGGCTGGGCGGGCTGCTGATTCCTTCCGCCGACGATGTTGTAGGTGGTGACGTGGTCGAAGCCGAGCTCGAGCGCCGTCCGGGCCTGGCCCGGGGACCCCGTGAAGACGGCCAGATGCAGCCCCGGCTCGCCGTTGGCCTCGGCGCGCCGGCGCATGCGCTCGACCGCCCGGGCCACTCCGGCCTTGCCGCCGAGGTGGTCCAGGAGCGACGAGAGCAGGAAGAAGCTGCACCAGGGCTTACCGTCGATCCGCCAGTAGTTCGGCTGGCAGAAGTAGCGCTCCGACCAGGCGTCGAGGACCCGGTCGAGGTCCTCGGGGCAGTGGCGGATGGGTAGCAGGTTCGGGAGTGCCTCGGTCAGCGACGCCGGGTGGTTGTTCTGCCAGGTGTGGTTGGCCCACATCAGGCCGAACTTCATGCGCGAGGCGTTGGGCGCCTTGAGGAAGCCGCGGTCCAGGGCCTCGTTCCAGATCTCCACGCCCGAGTACCAGTACCAGTCGAAGATCCAGGCGTCGATGCCCGCGCCGGCGGCGGCCTCGACCTCGCGCGCCGACCACTTCGGGTCGGACTCGTCGAAGGGCCCCCACTTGGGCAGGATCGGCTGGCGGTGGCCCTTGAAGCGCGGCCTGCAGCGCAGGGTGATGTCCCACTCGTCCCAGCCGAAACCGTGCCAGGCCTCCATGAAGGGCGTGGGGTGGAAGCCCGGGTAGTAGATGCAGGCGACGGTGAAGTCGTCGCGCGGCGCGGGCCGGGCGCCCTTGAGGAGTTTGGTGAGGGCGGGATCTTCGAGGGGAAGCTTTCGTGGCATGAAGATCTCTCCTAAAGGGCTGTCGACGGCGCCAACACGCAACATGCAACACTCAACATGCAACATGCAGAGCAAATCAGGGATGCAAGTCGAAGGTGAATCTCTAACAGCGAGAAGGGCAACAATAAGAAGATCGGCCTCTTCCGCTGATTCATTGCGTGTTGGGTGTTGCGTGTTGCATGTTGCATGTTTCCGTTACGCACCATGTCGCCATGTACTCTCGGGACAACGGCGCCAGACATTCTGCGGCCCCGCCTATCTCCCCAGCAGCTTCCTCCGCACCGCGAGGGCCTTCGCGCGCTCGGCGGCGACGAGGCGCTCGGCGGTGGCCAGCTTCTTCCGGCCGTAGCCGAGGTTCAGGTTGCCGGTGGCGCCGAGGCTCTTCTTCCGGCGGATGGCATCGACCGGGTCGCGATCGGAGAGCTTGTCGAGGTTCAGGCCCACCTGCTTGTAGGCGTCGCGGAAGGGCACGCCGGCCAGCACCAGGTCCAGGGCCTCGTCGGTGGCGTAGACCTCCGGGTGGAAGGCGGCCTTGAGCGCCTTCACGTCCACCTCCAGCCGCCGCACCGAGAGCGCCGCGATCCGCGCCGAGGCGGTGGCGGTGCCGAGCCCGCGCATGAAGAAGCCCTTGGTCTCCTGGTTGTCGCGGTTGTAGCCGGAGGGCAGCGCCCGCGAGATCTCGAGCGCCGCGAAGAGCTGCGAGTAGACGCTCGCCGCCTTGGCGCGGACCAGCTCCAGGCCGCAGGGGTTCCGCTTCTGGGGCATGATCGAGCTGCCCGAGCAGAGCTCGCGGGGCAGCTTGAAGTAGCCGAACTCCGGCAGCGACCAGAGGATCAGGTCCTGCGCCAGGCGCGACAGGTCGAGCATGACCTGCGCGGCGGCGGCCAGGCAGATGGCCTCGAACTTGCCGCGGGCGTTGTTGGCGTAGAGCACGTTGTTGTGCGCCTCGCGGAAGCCGAGCAGCCGCGCGGTCAGCGCCCGGTCGAGCGGCAGCGGAACGCCGTAGCTGGCGGCCGACCCGAGCGGCGAGCGGTCGATGAGCTCGTAGGCGCCGCGGAGCAGTTCGACGTCGTCGAGCAAGCTCTCGGCGAAGGCCCCGGCCCAGAGGCCAACCGAACTGGGCATGGCCCGCTGGGTGTGGGTCCGGCCCACGAGCGGCCAGTCCTTGCCGCGCTCGGCGAGCTTCAGCAGCTCGGCGGCCGCCTCGGAGGCGGCGGCGATCAGGTCGAGGAGCGCGGACTTCCCCCAGATGCGCAGATCGACGATGACCTGGTCGTTGCGGCTGCGGCCGGTGTGCATCTTCTTGCCGAGGATGCCGAGCTTCGCCGTGACCCGGTTCTCGACGGCGGTGTGCACGTCCTCGTCGGAGCGCTGGATCGCGAACTTCCCGGCGCGCCAGTCGCGGACCACGGCGGCGAGCGCCTTCCGGAGCTTGGCGGCCTCGGCGGACTTGAGCACGCCGGCCTTGACCAGCGTGAGCGCGTGGGCCACCGAGCCGAGGCAGTCGGCCTCGACGAGTACTGCGTCGAGGACGTGGTCCTCGCCGACGGTGAAGGCCTCGACTTCGGCGTCGAGGTCGTAGTCTTTCTGCCAGAGCTTGGACATGTTCTTCCTCTCAGACTCCCTCTCCCCTCGGGGAGAGGGAGGGGGCCGGCCCGCCGTAGCCTGAAGGGCGAAGGGGGTTGAGGGCTTCCCGTCTCCGCGAGACGTCCCGCCAATAGTACCCGGGCCGCGCCCGGCGTCAAAAGGAACGGCTCGGGGCGCGGGGCCGGACCCCGCTTTGACCCTGGACGGCCCAGCCGGCCGGGGATAAGATTGCCCCGCGTAAGAGGGCCGGGCCGCGCGGGCGTCGCCGGGCGCCGCCCCGGCCGGGCCGCTGACGGGGACAGTGCATGGAGACCCTCATCTTCATCGCCGGCCTGCAGCAGGGCGAGCGCTATGAACTGCACAAGGACCTCGTTCGCCTGGGCCGGGAGCGCTTCAACGACCTGACCGTCGACGACGAGGGCGCCAGCCGGGCCCACGCCGAGATCCGCCGCAAGTCCGGATCGCTGACCATCCGCGACCTCGGTTCGACCAACGGGACCTACGTCAACAACCGCCGGATCACCGAGTGCGCGCTTTCCGACGGCGACCGCGTCAGCATCGGCACGGCCACCATGCTGGTCGAGGTCCGCCGGGAACCGACCGCCGCGGCGCCCGGCCAGGCGGTGCTCTTCCACGAGGGCGAGCCCGCCGAGGTCACCACCCAGTTCCGGCTCAGCCCGGAGCAGAGCGGCTTCCTCAGCCCCTCGCGGATGCGCGCCGACGTGCGCGCCCAGGAGAACTTCCAGCGGCTCTACCGCTTCATGGTCCGGATCGGCTCGCCCCTGACCGTCTCCACCCTGCTGGACACGGTCATGGAGGAGATCTTCGAGGCCACCGGGGCCGACCGGGGCTTCGTCCTGCTGGCCGGGGACGGCGGGGAGCTGCGCCCCACCGCGGTCCGGACCCGCAAGGACCGGGCGGTGATCGCCGCCGCCGGGGAGATCACCGTCAGCAAGCGCATCAGCCGCCACGTCCTCGAGAAGGGCGAGAGCCTGATGATCACCGAGGCGGGTGCGGACAAGCGCTTCGCGGACACCTCGGCGTTCGGCGCCGGCTCGGTCCAGTCGGTCATCGCCGCCCCGCTCAAGTCCCAGGACAAGACCGCGGGGCTCATCTACCTGGACACCCTGACCGGCGGGAGGCTCTTCAACCAGACCGACCTGGAACTGGTCACGGCCATGGCGGTGGGCGCCGCCTCGGCGCTCGACAACGTCCGCCTCTACGAGAAGCTGATGAACGCCACCGAGTACTCGGCGGCCGTGCTGCGCAGCCTCAGCTCCGGCCTGCTGGTGGCCGACACCGGGCTGGTCATCGGCAAGGTCAACCGCGCCGCCCTGGAACTCCTGGGCCTGGAGGAGATGGAGCTGACCGGCCGGAAGCTCGACGCGCTGCCCGGCCTGGGCGAGATGGCCGCGGCCGCCCGGCGCGCCATGGACGAGGGCCAGGCCGTCGAGCACGCCGAGATCGAGATCCGCGTCGGCGACCGCACCGTCCCGGCGGAGCTCTCCGTGGGCCTCATGACCCACCCGTCCGGCCGGGCCTCCGGCGCGGTGCTGAGCTTCCGCGACCTCAGCCAGATCCGCAAGCTGGCCGAGCAGGTCAAACGCCAGGAACACCTGGCCTCGCTCGGCGAGATGGCCGCCGGCGTGGCCCACGAGATCCGCAACCCGCTGTCCTCGATCCGCGGCTTCGCCCAGATCATGTCCGAGCGCCTGGCCCGCGAGTCCGGCGGGGCCGGACCGGCCGCCACCGGCGCCCCCGGCCCCAGCGCCGCAGAGTGCATGAGCATCATCATCGAGGAGGTCGACCGCATGAACGGCATAGTCCAGGACCTCCTGGACTTCGCCCGCCAGCGGCAGCTGACCATGGCCAGGCTCGCGCTGGCCGAGGTGTCCCGTTCGGTCCTGGCGCAGCTGGCCGGCGAGGCCGCCACCCTGGGCATCGCCGTGACCGAGGAGTACGAACCGGGGCTGCCCCAGGCCTACGGCAACGAGGCCAAGCTCCGCCAGGTGTTCCTGAACGTCGCCAAGAACGCCCTGGAGGCCATGGCCGGCGCGGGAACCGGCGGCGGACGCCTGACCGTGCGCACCGGGCAGTCCCCGGCGCCGGGCGGCGCCGGCCGGCAGGAGCTCTTCATCGCCTTCCAGGACACCGGCCCGGGCATGACCCGGGAGGTCCTGGCCCGGATCTTCGACCCCTTCTTCACCACCAAGGACGTGGGCACCGGCCTGGGGCTGGCCATCTGCGCCAAGATCATCGACGCCCACGGCGGGCGCATCGAGGTCCAGAGCGAGCCAGGGCAGGGCGCGACCTTCACCATCTTCCTGCCCGCCCCGCGCAAGGGCGGCACCGACCGCTTCCCGGCGGTGGGGGCGGGCCGGTGATAGCCGCCGAGACCGCCGTCTGCGTCCTGGGCGGCGGGGAGTTCTGGGCGCCGGGCAGCACCGTGGGCCTGCGCATGGCCGAGGCCTTCTGGGAGGCCGGCTGCGAGGTGCTCTACTTCGAGTGCGGGGGAGACGGCAAGCTCTTCCGGCTGAAGACCGCGCGGCTCAAGATGAACGCCCCGGACGTCTTCGTCCACCCCGACCGCGAGCGCTTCTACGTGGCCCGGGCCGAGCGGCTGCCCGGCATGCGCCTGGCCTTCCCCGGACCGGTCCGGCGCTGGCATGCCGGCCGGGTCTCCAGGAAGCTCCGCGATTTCTTCTCCTGGCCCAGCCGGGCCGACAGCCGCGTGCTCATCGCCCACTATGGCTGGTACTTCCCGGAGGCCGGCTCCGGGCGGGACTGGCGCGAGCGGCGCCTCTACGAGTGCATCGACGACCACGCCGCGGCCCTGAACATCCGCGACAGCGGCTGGAAGCGGCGCTACGTTCTGGGGGTCGAACGGCACCTGCTGGCCCGGGCCGACCTGACCGTCTTCATGGACCCGGAACTGCTCGAGAAGCGCCGGGGCGACGCCCGCCGCGTCGAACACATCCCGCAGGGCGTCGACCACGAACACTTCGCCGCCCGCCCTGACCAGGACCCGCACGAGGCCCGGGGCATCGGCCGGCCGCGGGTCGGCTTCGTCGGCAACGTCACCAAGCGCGAGGACTGGGTCATGGTGGCTGCCGCCGCCGAACTCCGGCCCGACTGGCAGTGGGTGGTGGCCGGCCCCGCCGAAGGCGTCAAGCCCCAGGGTCCGGCCAACCTGCACTGGCTCGGCCAGGTCCCCTACGCCGAGGTGCCCGGCTGGCTGCACGGCTGGGACGCGGCCTTCGTCCCGCTGGCCGACAGCCAGTTCAACCGCGCCAGCCAGCCCCTCAAGTTCTACGAGTGCCTGGCAGCCGGCCTGCCGCTGGCCTCCACGCCCATTCCGGCGGCCGCGAAACTCGAGGGCCAGACCCGCGGGCTGGTGGTGCCCGCCGCCGGCTGGGGGGCCCCCGAACTGGCCGCGGCGCTCGACCGGGCCAGGGGACTCCGGGAGCGGGCCCGGACCGAGGGGCCGGCCTTCGCCGCCCGGCACTCCTGGAAGGGCCGGGCCGAGCGCATCCTGGAGATGATCCCCGAGTAGCCCCGCCGCCCCGAGCCACCCTCAGAGGATATCGCGCCCCGCCGCCAGCGCCCTCGGCCGTCCCGGAGACGACCGGATCTGAACGTGCCGCCCGCTCCGCGAGGCGCGGCCGAAGGCGTGCATGACCTCGAGAACGTGAAGGGCCAGGTCCCCGCCGGCGCGCGGCTCGCCCCCGGAGCGGAGCGCGCGGGCCAGGTCGGCCACGCCCAGGCCGCGGCTGTTCTCGGCGTAGCCGTGGGTGAGTTTCACCTCGCGCCACTGGGCATCGCCGGCGCGGCGCAGGCGCACCGGGCCGCCGAAGGTGTTGGGGTCGGGGACGCTCAGGGTCCCCTCGGTGCCGTAGACCTCGATGCAGGGGAGCTCCGCCGCCCAGACGTCGAAGCTGGTGATGATCGTGCCGACGGCGCCGGAGACGAAGTCCATCACCCCGGCGATGTGCGTGGGGGTGCGAACGACGATCTTCTTCCCCTTTAGCGGTTGGCTGCCGATGGTCCGGGTGGGGAAGGTGATCCGGGCCGAGCCGGTCACGCGCCGGACCGGGCCCATCAGGTTCACGAGCGCCGTCAGGTAGTAAGGCCCCATGTCGAGCATCGGGCCGCCGCCCGGCTGGTAGTAGAACTCGGGCGCCGGGTGCCAGCCCTCGTGGCCGTGGCACATCATGAAGGCCGTCGCCGCCACCGGCCGGCCGATGGCGCCGTCGTCAATGAGCTTGCGGCAGGTCTGGCCGCCGGCGCCGAGGAAGGTGTCCGGCGCGCAGCCGACCAGGAGCCTCTTCGCTCTGGCCAGGCGGAGCATGGCGCGGGCATCCTCCAGGCGGATGGAGAGCGGCTTCTCGTTGTAGACGTGCTTCCCGGCGCGCAGCGCCGCCATGGCCACCGCGGCGTGGGCCTTGGGGATGGTCAGGTTGAGGACGATCTCAATCTCCGGGTCAGCGAGCAGTTGCCGCACCGAGCATGGCCGGGCCTTGCCGTGCTCGGCGGCCTTGGCCTCGGCGCGCCCGGGGACCAGGTCCGCCACCGCGGCGATCTCGATGTTCCGGAGGAGCTTGCCGTTCTTCAGGTAGATCCCGCTGATGTTGCCGCAGCCGACCACGCCGACCTTGACCTTGGACTTCCTCATGGCCCTCTCCTTATCGCGCGGCCCACAACATCCCGCGCTGCACAATCGTCTTGGCCTCCGACACGCTGAAGTCGGCGGCCACGTGGCCCAGGGAGGTGTAGAAGACCCGGCCCTCGCCGAAGCGCCGCTTCCAGACGGCAGGCATCACCGTGCCCTTGATCCAGAAGGCGCCGCCGTGCTCGCCGGTGAAAGTGGTGGTGGCCAGCACCTGGTTCGAGGGGTCGGTGTGCATGTAGTACTGCTCGGAGCGCATCCTGAAGTCGGCCAGGCCCCGGGTGATCGGGTCCTGGTGGTCGGTGATCTTGACCTCGTAGTCGACGATCCCGCCCGGGTGGGCCACCCACTGGCCTCCGACCATGAACTGGTAGTCGACCTCCTCCCGGAAGGAGTCGCCCATGCCGCCGTGCCAGCCGGCGATGCCCACGCCG
Source organism: Planctomycetota bacterium (assembly GCA_022703445.1). Classification (GTDB taxonomy): domain Bacteria; phylum Planctomycetota; class SZUA-567; order JAKLDR01; family JAKLDR01; genus JAKLDR01. The sequence goes on from JAKLDR010000035.1 coordinate 24,337, forward strand.
GACTTCACCGCCTCGAGCAGCCCCCCGCGCTGCTCCCTGGTGATCTTGCCCATGGTCCATACCGGGACGATGAGCGAAAGCGCCTTCATGGCCTCCTTGTCCAAGTAGGCGTCGAGCGTGTCCGAGACCTTCACGGCGAAGCCCTGGCTCTCCAGCCACGGCGCGAAGATGTCCACGCACTGCTTGGGCTCGTGCCCGTCCCAGCCTCCCCAGACCATCAAAGCCGATCGCACGGTTACTCCTCCTTCGCTTCGCGCCCAGTGCTCATGCCACAGTCCATCTGTCGGCCACGGGTGGCTTCAACGCAGAGGTCGCAGAGGTACGCAAAGGCCGCAGAGGCGTTGGCCTTTTCTCTCGCTAGAGAGACGCGCGGCGGAGCCGCGCAGGGAGCGGAACGCTCCCGGGAGGAGCTGCTTTGGCCTCTTCGGCCCGAACCCATTCGGAGCTGAAGAGGCCGAAGCTGCTCCGCCTCCCTTTCCACCGCCGGGCTGTCCTCTGCGACCTCTGCGCACCTCTGCGTCCTCCGCGTTAAAAGGGCCCTCTGGGGCTGCCATGGACTTCCTGCCTCTTGTACTGGGACTTTACACCAGGGGCAATAGACTCTATGATTAAAGATATGGACTTTTCTTCCATCCACCTGGCGCCGCTGCCGCGGCGCTTTCCGGGCCTGCTGCAAGTGGGCACCGTCGGTTACATCCCGCACAAACAGAACTGGATCCGCCATCCCTTCTCGACCTTCAATTTCTCCTTCATCCTGAAGGGCGCCGGGCTCTACCGCACGGCGCAGCGCGAGTGGGAGGTCCGCGCGCCCTGCGTCATCACCCAGTGGCCCGGCGTGCACGTCGAGTACGGCCCGCACCTGGAGTGGGAGGAACTCTACCTGATCTACGACGCCGCGCACATGGCGGCCCTGCGCAGGAGCCAGCTGGTCAAGGACGGCAAGCCGGTCTGGTATCTACAGGACCCCGGGCCGGTCCGGCGCCGGCTCGACGAGCTCAATGAGGCGCTGACCGCCGGGGAGGAGGGCGGGATCTCTCCCGACCGCGTCGACCGCATCTGCGAGTCGCTCGTGATGGAGAGCCTGATCAGCGAGACCACGCCGGTGTCGGGTCCGCACGAGCGCGCCATCCTCGCCGCCCGCGCCCAGGTGGAGGCCGGCTTCCTCGGGGAGATCGACTTCGACAAGCTGGCGCTCGAGCACGGCTTCTCGCCGTCGAGCTTCCGCCGGCACTGGAACGAGCACGTGGGCACCCCGCCGCAGCGCTTTCTCGTGGGCCTGCGGATCCGCCGCGCCTGCCGGTTGCTCGTCGAGACATCCATGAGCGTCGGGCAGATCGCCCAGGCGGTGCGCTTCGACGACCCGCTCTACTTCTCGCGGCGGTTCAGGGAGATCACCGGCGAGAGCGCCAGCGACTACCGGCGGAGCCGGAGATACCCGTCGGCGGGAGCCGACGCCGCACCACAGCCCTGAGGGCCGCCGGGCCTATCCCGGATAATTGCCCTCTTTGCGCCAGACGTCGAGCATCAGCTCGTAACGCTCCAGGCGCATGCCGGTGTAGATGCAGTTCGAGGTGCTGAAGATGTACCCGCCGCCGGGCATGCCGTGCTTCAGGCAGTAGCGCGCGGACTCGACCACCTCTTCATTGGTGCCGGTGTCGAGCTGGCCGCAGTTGACGTTCCCGACCAGGGCCACGCGCTTCCCGTACTTGGCCTTGAGCTCGGCGATGTCCACCCCGCCCTGGGGATCGAGGGAGTGCAGCGCATCCGGGCCGGCCTCGACCAGCTGGTCGACGATGGGCATGATGTTGCCGTCGGTGTGCTTGATGGTGAAGAGGCCCATCTCCCGGTAGCCCGAGCAGGCGGCCTTGAGGTAGGGCGTGACCACCTCGGAGAACATGTCCGGGCTGAGGAACGGCCCGCTGTTGAAACAGTAGTCGGCGCACATGGCGATGCCGTCGAGAACGCCGCGGTAGTGCTCCCGGGCGGACCGGAGGCAGCCCTCGACCCGGGAAGCGGCCTTGTCCTTGGCCTCCTGGGTGTTCTCGTAGAGCCAGGCACACCACTCGGTCATGTCCTTGCCGGTGGGGATCGAGTAGGTCGGGTCGCCGTGGGTCATCAGGAAGAAGCGGTCGCCGGTCTTCTCGCGGATGACCTGGGCCACCCGGCCGACCTCCTCGGAGCCGGTCGTCGGGTGGATGAAGATCGCCGAGTGCTCGAAGCGCTCGGCGGTGGCGATGTACAGGTCGGCCATGTCCGCGCGGTGCAGCCGGCGCTCGGCCTCGGTCATCTGGCCCCACTGGTGGTAGTTGCGGTGGTTGGGGTGGACCTTGCCGAAGCACTCCATGGTCAGGAAGAAGACCAGCTCGAAGTGCGGCACGCGGCCGGTCAGGGGCTGGCGCTTGAGCGCGGCGATGAACCTCTGGCGGGGGGTCATGGGCATCTTTGTCCTCCGTTGGGCGGCGCAGGGCGGCCTCGCCGCGCATTCTAATCGCGAGCCTCCGCCGCGCCAGGACCGCCGGCGGCTTTGCCGGCTCGCACCTTGCGCCCCCCGGAAGTGCGGCCTAGAATGGCCCACCGGGGGCCGGAGCGTCTCCGGAGGAGGCGGACTGCTTGGGCATCGGGCTGCTGACCGCGTTCGCGCTGGCCTTCGCGCTCTCGGCGCTGCTGGGGGCCGCGGCCCGGCCGCTGGCCCGGCGGATCGGCTTCCTGGACATCCCCGACCTGGAGCGCAAGCAGGGCCGAGCGGCCATCCCCTACGGCGGGGGCCCGGCCATGTTCCTGGCCTTCGCCCTGACCGTCGCCGGACTGTGGTTCGCCGGCCGATCGGTCGCCGGCGCACAGGGCCCCGTGGCGGAGCTCCTGCCGTCGTTCGATTTCGGCGCACCCGGGGCGCTGCGGCACTTCGGGGCCATCGGCCTGGGGGCGCTGCTGGTCTTCCTGATGGGCCTGCTGGACGAGGCCAGGCGGATCCCCCCGCTGGCCAAGTTCCTGGTGCAGATCGGCGCAGCGCTCATCCTGGTCTGGGGCGGCGTGCGCGTGACCGCCAACATCCCCGGCTACCCGGTCTCGGTGGCGCTGACCGTCCTCTGGGTGGTGGGCATCACCAACGCCTTCAACCTGCTCGACAACATGGACGGCCTGTCGGCCGGCACCGCGGCCATCGCCGCCTTCATCTTCGCGATGGTCGGCGACTTCACCGCCCAGCCGGAGCTGGCGGCGGTGCTGGCCGCGCTCTCCGGGGCGGCGGCCGGCTTCATCGTCCACAACTTCTGCCCGGCCCGGCTCTACATGGGCGACTCGGGGGCCTACTGGCTGGGGTTCACCCTCAGCGCCCTGACCGTGGAGGCCACGTTCTACCGGGGGGACGGCCCCGCGGGCGTGGCCTCGCCGGCCATGCTGGCCCTGGGCGTGCCGCTGCTGATCCTGGCCGTCCCGGTCTTCGACACCGCCAGCGTGCTGTGGATCCGGCTGCGCGAGCGCCGACCGCTGTGGGTCGGCGACCGCTCGCACCTCTCCCACCGCCTGCAGGGCCTGGGCCTGTCGGTCCGCGAGGCCGTCCTGGCCATCTGGCTGCTGACCCTGGCCTGCGGGCTGGGGGCTCTGTACCTTAAGCACCTCCCGGTGCACCTGGGCGTGCTGGTCCTGGCCCAGGCCGCGGCGATCCTGGCCGTGGTGGCCATCCTCGAGGGCCTGGGCCGGCGCCGGGAATAGGGCGCCAGCCGGCGGATGAACGCAGATGCACGCGAGTAGGCAGGACCTCCAGCCGGCACCGGACGGTCCCGGCGGCTTCCGCGGCGAACTGGCCCGGGCGCTGGGCCTCGGCGAACTGCTGGTGCTCGCCGCGCTGGTGGCGCTCGCCCCGGTGCTGCGTCTGGAGGACGCCTACGTCCCGGTCGTGAGGTTCCCGCCGCACATCGTGGCCGGGGAGGGCTATTTCCTCTGGATCGTAGCCCTGCTCGGGGCCCTGACCGCCGTGCGCTCCGCCCTGGCCGGGCGCTTGGCCCTGCCCGAGCCGGCGGCCGCCGCGGCGCTGGGGGCCTGGGCTCTCTACCTGGCCATCCGCGCGGCGGGCTGCGACCATCCCTTCGAGGCCCGCGGCCAGGCGGCCATGTGGTTCGGGCACCTGGCGCTCTTCGTGGTAGTGCTCGCGGCCGCAGCCGGCAAGGACGGCCTGGGGCGCGTCCTCTTCGCGGCGCTGGCCGCCGGTCTGGTGCTGGAGTCGGTTCAGGTCATCTGGCAGGGCCACGTGGGACTGGCGGAGATGCGGGCCCGCATCCTGGCCGGAGAGCTCCCGCTGGCCGGGGAGGGCTTCGATTCCCCCGTGGCCCGCTCGCGGCTCTTCTCCACCGAGCCCACCGGTTCCTTCCTGACCTCCAACATCCTGGGCGCCTGGCTGGCCATGGCCGGCGCGGCCGTCGCGGGGCTCCTGGCCGGGAGCCTGGCCGCCGGTCGCTGGGACGGCAGGACCGCCGGGCCGGGCGCTGTGCGGACCGCACTGCTGGTCGCCGCGGCGGGGCTCGCCGCAGCCGCAACCGGCTGGGCGCTGGCCCTGACCGGCTCCAAGGGCGCGTGGCTGGCGGCCTTCGGAGGCATGGCCGCGACGCTGTTCGTTGCGCCACCGGCGGACGCGGAGCTTCGGCGGCGGAGGCTGCGGCTGGCCGGCGGCGCCATGCTGGCGCTGGCCCTGGCCGCCGGGCTCCTCTACTGGGCCAGGCCCGGGCTGCCCGGCGGGGCGGGGCTCGCCGCCTCGCTCGACGTGCGCCTGGGCTACTGGCGGCCCGCGGCGGAGATGGCCGCCGAACGGCCGGCGCTGGGCGTCGGCCCCGGCACCTTCGGCGCGCGCTTCCCGAAGCTCAAGGGGCCGATGGCCGAGGAAGCCCAGTCGGCGCACTGCGCCTGGCTGGAGACCGCGGCCGAGTCCGGTATGGTCGGGCTGGTCCTCCTGGCCGGATTCTGGGCGCTGGTCCTGCGGAGGCTGTGGCGCAATGCGGGGCCGGAGCCCGCGCTGTCGCCTCCTTCCCCCGCCGCCGGCTATGACGATGCCCCCGCCCGGCGCCGGGAGGCGAACCTGGTGCTGCTGGCCGGGGCCGGGGCGGCCTTCGCCTTCGCCTGGCTGCGCTTCGGGCAGGCCGACATCAGCCAGTTCCTGGAGGCGCTCAGGCAGCCCCCGGAGGCCGGAGGGCGCCTCAAGGCCTTCCTGACCATCCGCGCGCTGGACTTCCCACTGATCTGGGCGGCCGCCTTTCTGCTGATCGCCCGCCCGGCGCTCTCGCCCGCCGACCCGGCGGCCGCCGGGCGCTGGCTGCGCCGGGGCGCGGCGGCCGGGCTGGCCATCTTCCTGCTGCACTCCGCGGTCGACATGGACATGGGCATGCGCGCCATGACCGGCTCGGCGCTGATCCTGGCGGCGTTGGCCATGGCCGCCCCGGGCGGCGGGCCGCTCCGCCGGGTGCTCCGGCTGGATGGCCGCCGCGCGCTGGCCGGCGCCGGACTGGTGGCCGTCCTGGCCGCCGGGAGCCTGTGGCTCGGCATCGGCCAGTACCGCCGCGCCGGGGCGCTGGCCGACCTCGACGTCCCGCCGCCGGAGGAGGTCGCGGCCCGCCCCTTCGACCGCGCCGTCTGGCACGTCGGACGCCTCCGGGCGGCGGTGGCCGCCGATCCGCTCGACTGCCCCCTGCGGCTGATGCTGGCCAGGCTCTGCAACGTCGCCGCGAACCTGGCACCCGACCGCGAGCAGGCCCGCGCGCTGCTGGCCGAGGCCGAGGCCCAGGTCCGCCGGGCCGCGGAACTGACCCCCGCCAGGCCCACGCCCCGCGCGGTGCTCGGCCACCTGCTGCTGCTCGACGGCCGCGCCAGCGAGGCCGCCGACGCCTTCCGCGAGGCCCACGAGCTCTACCCGCTCAAGTCCGAGCTGCTCCTGGGATGGGGCGACGCCGAGCTGCTGGCCGGACGGACGGACGCGGCCCGGGCGCGCTACCGCGATGCCCTGGCCGTCTCGCGCCGGGTGGCCGACGAGGCCATCCACCTCTCGGTGCTCTTCGAGGACCCCGGGCTGATGACCTGGCAGCTCCCGCGGATGGACGCCATCGTCGCGGCGCTCGACGCGGCGATCGCCCGGGAGCCCGGCGACGGGGCGCTGCTGCTGCGCAGGGCGCTGACCGAGGTGGCCCGCGGTAGGCCGGAGCCGGCCCTGGAGTGGCTGCGCCGCGCCGCGGGCGCCGAGCCGAAGGACGCCCTGCTGCTCCTCTTCGAAGGCTACGGCCTGCGCCTGGCCGGCCGGTCCGAGGAGGCCCTGGCCCGCATGGCCGAGGCCGGCCGTCTGGAGGGAACCGCCGGGGCGCTGCCGGCCGGCCCCAGGGCGGTGGGCGCGGCCATCGGCCGGACCCGTGCCTCCATGGCCGCCGCGGCCGCGGCGCGGGACTCGGCCCGGAACGGGTCCGGGGCCTCCGGTCCGCCAGGGCGGCAGGGGAGAACCAAGGAGGGCCTGCGATGAAGACCTGCCACGCCTGCGGGACCGAGTGGACTGATAAGGGCTCGCCGGGGTTCTCCGCCGAATGTCCCAAGTGCGTCGGCTGGCTGCACTGCTGCCTGAACTGCAAGTTCTACTCGCCCGGTGCGCACCACGACTGCCGCGAGCCCCAGGCCGAGCACGTCCGGGAGAAGGACAAGCGCAACACCTGCGAGTACTTCCTGTTCGCCGACCGCGGCCCGGGCGGCCTCGATGACGAGAAGGCCCGGTCCGCCGCCGCGCGCGAGAAGCTCAACCGGCTCTTCGGAGGCTGAAAGCCATGGGCGAGCACGTCCACGACGAGCAGTGCGGGCACGATCACGACTACTCCCGGAGCGAGATGTCCGCCGGCCTCTGGTCGGCGCTGGCCATGGTCATCATGGCGGTTCTGGTCGTCGCGATCATCGTGGGAGCCAGGATGATGCGCAGGCGCTCGGCCGGCAGGGTGCCCTGCGGCAACTGCGGGCTCTTCCTGGAGCCGGACCGCGACGACGTCTGCCCGTCGTGCGGCAAGTCGACAAGGGGGAGATGAGCCGCGCGGAATGTCCACCGCAACCCAAGCCTTTACAGGGCGATAGACATCACCGGCGACCTCGGCGCCAGCCTCGGAATTCCGCATATTTCGTGCAAGCTCCACCCTTCAGCCGGACATATGGGAGCAGCGAAAGGAGGAGTCCACGATGATGTCCGTTCTGAGAGCCACGTCCCTGGTACTGGCCCTGACCACCTGTGTGACCATCGCCGCCGGCGGCGAAAACGCCAACAAACCGGCCGGCGCCCCGGCCGTCGACCCCTTCAACTGGGGAGATGCGGTCGGAGGCCTGCAGCTCGGCCTGGTTCCCACCGGCCGCGGCGACACCCCCGAGCGCCGGAACGTCTACTTCGAGGGCGAGGGACTCAAGTTCGCCCTGTACCTCCGCAACGCCGGCGAGAGCGACCTGACCCTGCTGCACGCCGCCCTACAGCTGCCGGACTTCCAGATCACCGTCGCCTCCAAGTCCGGCGACAAGAGCTGGACGGCCAAGTACGACCCGGCCCGGCTGCCCAAGGACCCCGCCCAGATGTCCGCCCCGGTGCGGCTCTGCCGCGGAAGCCACGGCAACTGCGTCGTCGAGTTCGATGCCAACTGGCGCTTCGAGGGCGCCGCCAATGGGGCGGCGGCCGTCAAGGCCCTGCCGGCCGGCAAGTACACCCTGCAGGTGGCCTACAACCCGCAGCTGGCCAAGACCGAGTCCGGCTGGCAGGGCAAGGCCCTGACTGGCAGCGTGGACATCGAAGTCCGCGTCAAGCCCGCCCCGACGGTCGGCTGGCCGGGTGGTGGTGGAGGAGGCGGCGGGGTGGGCGGCGGCGGTGGCGGCGGAACCCGCCCCCTGCCCAGGCCCATTCCCATGCCCCTGGCCTCGCCGCAGGCGACGCTCTGAGCCGCCGACGGCGGACCGCAGCGGCGGCCCGGAGGATGACCCTCCGGGCCGCCGCATTTCCGGACTGCCCCGCCGGCCTTTACACCCTCCCCATTTCCAGCAATAATCTCCGGGAGCCCGCAGACCTTTGCGGACATAGAGGGGTGGAACATGGAGATGACCGGGGTGAGTGATCCGAGGAACGACGGCAGGCTCCTGGGCCTGCACCTGACCGGTGACGCCGGGGCCTTCGAGGCGCTGACCCGGCGGCACGCCGGGATGGTGCTGGAGGCCTGCCGGCGCGTGCTCGGCCCCGGCGAGGACGCCGAGGACGCCGCCCAGGCGGCCTTCCTGGTACTGCTCCGCAGGGCCGGCTCCCTGACCGGCGAGCGCGACATCGGGCACTGGCTGCACCGCACCGCGGTGCTCACCGCCCGCAACGCGCTGCGGGGCCGGCGGCGCCAGGCCCGACACGAGAAGGAGGCGGCCCAGATGCGCTCCACGGTGCAGGCTCCCGATGTGGACGAGCGCCCCTGGCGCGAAGTGGCCGGACGCCTCGACGGGGCGCTCGACACCCTGCCTGCGGCCCAGCGCCAGGCGCTGGTGCTGTGCTACTTCGAGGGCCTCTCGCAGAGCCAGGCCGCGGAGCGCGCCGGACTGCCCGAGAGCACCGTTGCCAACCGCTGCGCGCGCGGCCTGGAGCGGCTCCGCGAGGCCCTGGGCGTCCGCGACCGCCGGCTGGCCGGGGCCGCGCTGGCCGCGCTGCTGCTGGCCCGCGCCGGAGGCGGCGCGCCCGAGTCCCTGATTGCATCGGTGGCGGCCGCAGCCAAGGGTGCGGCGGCCGCGGCGCCGGTGGCGGCTTTGACGGAAGGAGTGCTGAGAGCCATGTTCTGGAGCAAGGTCAAACTGGCCGCAACTGCGGCGGTCGCGGTGCTGGTCCTGGGAGTGGGCACGCCCCTGGTGGTCCGGGCGCTGGCGGCCGAGGGCCAGCCGGCGCCGGCGGCGGACCCGAGCCTCAAGCCGGCCGCCGCCCCCGACCCGGCACTCGCGGCCCCGGCGGCCAACGAACCCGCGGCCGTCGACGGCCTGAAGGTCACGCTGTCCGCCGACAAGGCCGAGGCCAAGGCCGGCGAGGAGATCAGCCTGACCATGACCTTCGAGAACGTCTCGAAGGAGAAGCTGCGCGTCTTCTGGCCGATCGAGCGCTTCCTGGCCGACCAGGTCTCGATGTCGGCAACGGGCGAGGGGGTGCAGCACGGCGCCCAGATTCGCAACATGATGGCCCTGGTCCCCGGACCTGACAACTTCCCGGAGCTGGCTCCCGGCGAGAAGAAGGCCCTGACCGTGAAGATCTCGGGCAATCCGCCCACGGCTGCCAAGCTGGCCGTCTATTTCACGAAGGCCGGCAGCTACAAGGTCCGCCTCGGCTACACCTACCGGGACGCGGATCCGATGATCGGCGGCCTCGAGGACGGGGGCAAGCCCCTGCCCGGCAAGGTCTGGATAGGACAGGTCCAGACCCAGGAGGTGGAGATCAAGCTGACCGGCGACTTCCAGCCGCTGCCCGCGCGCGGCATGCTCAACCCCGGCGGCCGCCTGCCCCGGCCCCAGGTCCGGCCCATGAAGCAGGGCGTGCCGGCCCCGGCGCCCGGCGAAATCGAGGCCATGTAGCCGCCGATCGGCCCACAGGACGAAAAGAGAACCGGCCGGAGCCCTCGGGCTCCGGCCGGTTCTTTCGTTTCAGGATGACCCGCCCGGGCCGCGCCGGGCCCGGCGGACGGGGATCAGCCCCCGTAACTCCCGCTGTAGCGGTAGCGATTGCCGTAGCGGTAGCCGTAGCGGTAGCCGTAGGCGTAGCCGGCCATGGCGCCGTGGACCCCGTTGATGATCATGCCGGCCAGCGGCGCGTTGACATGGATCAGGCGCCCGGAGGCCTCCGAGAGGTCGCCGAGGTGCGTGGCTCCGAAGCGGGCGACCACGACCACCGAACGGACCAGCGAGGCCAGGATGGCGGCGTCGACCACCGGCAGGACCGGCGGGGTGTCGATGATGACGACGTCGTAGTCGCGCCCCAGGCGGTCGAGCAGGGCCAGCATCCGGTCGGAGCGCAGCGCCCGCGGCGGGTTGGAGGCCCGTCCGCCCGCCAGGATCACCGACAGGTTCTCGTTGTCGGTGGGCAGGACCACGTCCTCGTAGTTCAGCCCGCTCTCCAGGTAGCCGCACAGGCCGGCGTCCATGGGGCCGCGCGGGCGCAGCACATCGGTGCGCTCGTGCATCCGGGAGCGGCGCAGGTCGGCGTCGACGAAGCAGACCCGGTTGCCCTCCAGGGCGAAGCTCAGGGCCAGGTTGGTGGCCACGAAGCTCTTGCCCTCGTCCCGCTCCGGGCTGGTGATCAGCAGGCACTTCTCCGGGGCGTTGGGCGCCGCGTAGCGCACGTGGTTGTGCAGGACCTTGAAGATCTCGGCCACGTCCGAGCGCGGCTCGTTGCCGGAGATGAACTGCTTGGAGGAGGGCCCGGCGAAGAGCGGCAGCCGGCCGATCACCGGCAGGTTGGCGGCCTTCTGGGCGACCAGCTCGCTGCGCACCGTGTCGTCGAGGTGCTCGAGCAGCAGGACCAGCAGGGTCCCGAGGATCAGGCCGAGCATGACCGCGAAGCCCAGCACCTGGGCCAGGCCGGCGCCCAGCGCCCTGGCCGGGGAGACCGTCCCCACCGCCAGGAGCTCGGCCTTCTTGCCGCCGCCCGGGTCGTCGGGGTACAGGCCCTCAAGCTCCTGGCGCTTGCGCCGGAGCTGCGACCCCACGTCCTCGAGCAGCCGGCGCTCGCGGAGCTTCTGCTCGCGCTGGACGGCCTCCTGAATGCGGTCCGGGACCGGAGCGGTCGGATCGGGCTTGCCGCCGATCGCCTTGAGCTTCTCGTTGATCGTGGCGTCCAGGGCCTTCCTGCGCTCCTCCAGAGAGGATATCTCGAGATTGACGCTGCGCTGTTCAGCCCGCAGCTGGGCCTGGCCGGGGTTGACGGTCAGCTGGGGATTGCGGTTCTGATCGTCCCGGACCCTGGTGAGCGCGTCGATCTCGTCCTTGATGCGCTGGTACTTGGGATGTCCAGGCTGGTAGCGCTCCTCGAGCAGCGCCAGCTGCATGTGCAGATCGGCCAGGCGGGCCTGGATCTGAGGGCTGACCTGCTGGTCCTCGGGGGCGGGGTTGCTGATGAAGGAGGCCAGGGCCTGCTGCCGGGCCTTGAGCTCGACGATCCGCAGGTCGGCATCGGCCTTGTCCTTCTTGAGCTTCTGGACGAGGTTCATCAGCTCGGTGGCATCCGCTGGCAGGTTCTCCCCGGCCGGCAGCTGGGAGCCCGAGCTCTTGTAGAGCTCCTCGATGATCTTCTTCAGGTCCTGGTCGTTCTTGAGGATCAGGGCCTTCAGCAGATTGACGCGGGAGTCGTTGCTCATGACCGCCTGGAAGTGCGCGCGCAGCGCATCGGCGGTCGCCCCGACCCGGGCCTCGGCCAGCAGCGCGGCGGCGTGGCTGCGCTCGGGGGCCAGCAGGCTGCTCAGGCGCCGGCTGTCTTCGGCCTGGGCGGTCAGCCTCAGGAAGAACTTGTCAGGGAATGTCCGGATGTCGCCGACGGGCGACTTGCCCCTGCGGATCTCGGCCTCGACCGCATCCCGCTCCTCCCTGGAGAGGGAGCGCCCGACGTCTCCTTCCAGCAGACTCTTGAGGTGTTCGGGGACGCGCAGCGCGGCGTCGTCCAGGACTTCCTGCTTCTTCACCAGGGTTGACAACATCTCGCTGTCGACGTAGGTGGAGCGCTTGCCGAGCAGGTCGAGCCCCGAGGACGCGGAGTCGTTGATGTCCACCTTGACGCTGGCCTCGAACTTCTGGCTGGTGACCAAGCGGTAGGCGAAGGCGGCGGCGATCACCAGGACGATCGAGAGCAGCACCACCCAGATCCGGCCGCAGATGACGTAAGCGTAGTGTTTGAGGTTGATGTAGGCGTCGGCGTCATCGGCCTGGGCGGCCTGGATCGGAACCGGGCCAGGCATCGGATGGGCCGCCGGCTGGGCCTGCACGGCCTGGGCCGGAACTCCGGCCAGCAGGTCGCGCTGGGCCTGCAGCAGGTTGGCCACGCTGAAATCTTCTTCTTTTCTCTGCTCGGCCACTCGTCCCGCCTCCCAGACCGGTCGGCGCCCACTTGGACACACCCAATCCGACCTCCGTGATTATCGGCCCTGCCGCCAGGAATCCTTAAGATAATTGTGGGCGCCGCTGAGGGGATGCGCCTGCGCAGGTCGACGCCCAGTGACCGGCTAAGCGCCCTCGGCCGGGGCCGGGGCCGGCGCCGGCGCTGGCGCCGGAGTCGGGGCCGGGTCGGTCCCCCCCTCCGGTTTGGTCTCCGGGGCCGGCGTCGGGGGCACTTCGGGCGGCGGCGGTTCGGGCTTCCTGGGCGGCTTGGGCGGGGGAGTGCGTCCGGGCCGGTAGAAGCCCTCCTCGCAGAACCCGCACTTGCCGCCGCCCTCGCATGCCGGGCACTTGCCCGACTGCCGGCAGGCCTCGCATGGCGGCCTGACGCCCATCAGCATCCGCGGGCCCTTGCTGCAGAACGGGCAGCTCCCCGATCCCTGACAGACGCCGCAGGCCCCGGGCTTCTCGAAGGCGCAGAAGCCGCAACGGACCTTCTCGGGCCACTGGATGGCGACGCTGCAGAACGGGCAGGCCTTGATGCCCGAATCCACCGGCTTGCCGCAGGTCGGGTTGGGGCAGAGGGTCTCGATCTTGCGAGTGTTGGCCTTCTCGTCGAACCGCCCGGAGAACCGCACCACTCCCTGGCCGGGCACCGCGGCGGGAGCCGCGGGACTGCCGGAGGCAGGGCCGGCGCCGGAGGCCGCCGACTGGCCGGGGGTCCCCTGCCCGGCTGGCGGCGGAGGGGTGGGCTCCTTGCGGTCGATGGAGATGACCCCGGTGGCCATGAGCACCATGAGGATCAGCACCGCGCCCAGGGCGATCACCACGCCGATGATCGTTCCGACCTGCTTGGGCTGCTCCGGACGATGATACCTGGTCATGGCCTGTCCTCCCGCCAAGGCGCCGGCGACAAGGCTAACCCTGCCGGCGGACATGTCAAGACCGGATTGGCCGGCCGGCGGAGCCGCGGGCCCCCGCCGGGCCTCCGGCACCCCTCACGCAGAGTCGAGCATCTCCCCGGCCATCTCGGCCAGGGACTCCGGGAAGAGCCCGCGCATCGGCACCGGCTCGACGGCGCCCACCGGAGCCCACAGCTCCGGGTCGGTCGGGCCGAACACCGCCAGGCCCCGCGCCCCCGCCCAGGCCGCCAGGTGGCTCAGGCCCGAGTCGTTCCCCAGGTAGAGATGGCTGGCGGCGAAGACCGCGGCCAGGTCCCGCACCGACCAGCACTCCGACAGGGAACAGTCCAGCCCCCGGAAGGCCTCGCCTATTTCGGGGCGCTCCATCTCGGCGGGCCCGAGCACCAGCATGAAGTGGACCGGCCCGCGCCGGGCGATCAGCCGGCAGGCCGCGGCGAAGTCGGCGGCCGGCCAGCACTTGCCCGGCGAGCCGGCTCCCGGCGCCACGGCGACCCGCGGACCGGGCCGCGCGCTCCAGGCCGAATGGTCCGGACCCACCCGCAGCGGGGGCAGCTCGAAGGCCCCCTCGGGCGCGCTGAAGTCGTCGGCCGCCGGCCGGCGGCGGACCATCTCCAGGGGCTCGGCGGCCAGGTCCACGCCCAGCACCTCGGCGGTGCGCTCGACGAGCTGCTCGGCGACGTGGCCGCCGTCCGGATCGGGCCAGGTGTCCACCGCGCAGGCCCGCCGCACCCCGGACTCCTCGGCGCGCAGGGCGATGGAGTCCGCCCCGCCGGCCCCGAAGGCCACCAGGGCGGAGACGTTCTCCAGGAGCCGGCCGGGCTCCTCGTCCTCCAGGAACAGCCCGGAGAACTCCGGGGACTCGTAGGGCATGGTCTGGTCGAAGATGCCGGATAGCTCGCCAACCCGGCAGCCGGCCGGCCCGGCGGCCAGCACCATGCGCAGCCCCGGGTGCTCCCGGCGGATCAGCTCGAAGGCTCCCAGGCTGAGGATGGCGTCGCCCAGCGCCCCGGGGCGGAGGACCAGACAGCGGTCGCGGGTGGACATCAGGCGCTCACCGCCGAGACGCCGGGAACAGACGGCTTGCGGCATTCGGCTGCCGGCTTCCGGAGCAGCGGCCGTGCCCACAGCCGCATGCCGAAGGCCGGATGCCGGGAATCCATGGTCATTCTCCGCGCCTCAGGGTCTCCGCGGCGAAGGTCTACTTGGCGCTGCGCAGCGCAACGCGGATGAGGTCCTCGACCGCGGGGCTGCCGCCCAGTTCGCGCCGGGCGCGGCCGACGGCGTCCTGGGCCTCGTTGCGCGAGTAGCCCAGGGCGACCAGCGCCCCGACGGCGTCCTCGGCCGGCCCCGATGGCATGCCGGCCCCGGCGGCCGCGGCCGGCCCGGCCTCCCGGCACAGCTCCTCGATGCGGCCGCGCAGTTCCAGGACGATGAGCTCCGACTTCTTCTGGCCCAGGCCCTTGACCCGCCGCAGGACGGCGTGGTTGTCGGTGCGGACCGCCTCGGCCAGCTCCCGGGGCGAGAGCGTGGAGAGCACGGCCAGCGCCAGGTTGGCGCCGACGCCGCTCACCGAGACGAGCGCGTCGAAGACCCGGCGTTCGGCCTCGTCGGCGAAGCCGATCAGCTCGTGGGCGTCCTCCCGGACCATCAGGCGGGTCAGGAGCCGGCACTCCGCGCCGGCCGCCGGCAGCCGCTCGTAGGTGGCCAGGGAGACCCGCAGCGCGTAGCCGACCCCGCCGGCTTCGATCACCGCGGCCCCGGGCGACTTGGAGAACAGCTGGCCTTTGAGGTGGTTGTACATTTCATCGCTCCCGGGCGCCCCGGAGACCCCCGCGCCCCTCGGCGCCATCATACGATTCCGGTGGCGCCCGTCCAGTCCACCGCGCTTCGGCGCGGGGAAGCCCCGGAAACGCCGGCGCCCGGAGCCTTCCGGCCCCGGGCGCCGCCGATTTCTCTTTGAGTCCGCCGCTCAGTTCTTGGCGTTCTTCAGGCTCAGGCCCATCTCCTGGAGCTTGTCGCGCACCTCGCGGAGCGAGGTCTGCCCGAAGTTCTTGATGCCCAGCAGGTCCTTCTCGGAGCGGGACACCAGGTCGCCGATGGTGATCACCCCGAGCCGCTGCATGCAGGAACGGCCGCGGACCGACAGGCCCAGGTCGGCCACCGGGCGATTGAGCACCGGGTTGTCGTTGGGGCCCAACCGCGCCCGGGCCCGGCGCCGGCGCTCCTCGTCGCGGCCCATGCCCAGGTAGAGCGCCTTGGAGGCCAGCAGGTCCTTGATCTCCTGGAGGCTGGTCTCGCCGAAGTTCTTGTGGGAGAGCAGGTCGTCCTCGGTGTGCTTGATGAGGTCGCCGAGCGTCTTGCAGCCCAACCGGACCAGGCAGTTGCGGCTGCGCACCGACATCTCGAAGTCGGTCAGCTGGGTGCGCAGCAGCGCCTCCATGCGCTCCTGCTCCTTCTCCTGGGCCTCGTCGTA
>JAKLDR010000036.1 GCA_022703445.1 Planctomycetota bacterium
CGCAAACACATCACGCTCTCCCCAACAGTCGAACACACGCCCTCCACGTATATGAACACTGCATGTAATGTATCTACATCCTATGCACATACATGTCAATAAGAAAAGCGGCAATTCCAAAATCAAGACCCCTTGACCTTTCGGCCGCAGGACCATACGCGTGAGCAGGTTATGGACCTGGCTGCGGCCTTCGTCTGGATGTCCTGGGATATCTGGCAAGCCTTGCACAAGAAGGCCTCCGAGGTCTCAATCGGCCGCCTGAAACAGTGGGAGAACAGGCTTCAGGAGATTGAAAGGGCCTTCGGCAGGCTCCGGCTCGACACAAGGTTTATAAGGGGCTGATGGTTTACACGTGCGGTGAAGTTTATCCATGACCATCGCGGACTACCTCAAACAAAGAGCTGACCATCTAACCCAAGCCGGAAGGCGCATCAAGGATTTTCAGGTGTTCGACTTCAACTACATGCCGGAGCAGCCGCTCATGCGTGAGGAGGTCAAGCCCATCATCGATGCCTGCCTCCGCTACCTCAGTACCGGCATCGCCAACCATGTCTTCATCTTTGGCAGCCGAGGCTCGGGCAAGACCCTTACAGTCAAGCACCTCGGACGCCTCCTGGCCCAGCAGCACCAAGCCGAGGTTCTCTACGCAAACTGCCGCCAGCACAACACGAGCTTCAAGATTCTTGCGCACCTTCTCGGCGTCAGGCCCAGGGGATGCAGCCTGGACGAACTCTGGCACAGGTTCACCGAGGCCCACAGTGGCCGGTTACTGCTGATCCTCGACGAGGTGGACCTTATCTCCGAAAAGGACCGCAACAAGGACATCCTCTATCTCATTGGCCGTTCGCCCAGGAACTACATGACCATCCTGCTCAGCAATCACCCAAAGTTCCTCAATACGCTGGACGAGAGCGTCCGATCATCGCTCCAGACCGAGCTTATCCACTTCCGCAACTATGACGCCCAGGAGATCATGCGGATACTCAAAGATCGGGCTCTGCTGGGGCTCAAAGACATGCCGGATGAGACCATGGCCAAGATCGCGGCGCTCACGACCCGGGCCACGAACTCCGATGTGAGAGTGGCGATCAAGACGCTCTACTACGCTGCACTGGAAGAATCCGGTGACATTGAAGACTTCTTCAACCGTGCCAGGCGAGACCTCATCACCGACATACTTGCCGACCTCAGCGACCGTAACCTGATGATTCTCAAGGCTGTTGCCAACATCCAGGAACCCTTCGTCAAGGCAGTCTACGAGGAATACCGCCGGCTAAGCATCCAAGAGCACGAAGAGCCCTTCTCATATGTCTACTTTTACGCCAACCTCAGCTATCTCCAGAGCATCGGGTTGCTTGTGCTGGTTGCCACAAAGGTCGGCCGAACCTACACCAACCGCATCCAGGCCCTGTTCGACGCCGAGATGCTCAGGGCCATCTGGGGCATGCGGTTCGGCACGGCGGGCTCAGAAGTTCACGGACTTACGGGTACTCATTCATAGACAGAAAGCGCCTTGACGAGTGTGGGGCTGGAGTCACAATCTCCGGGCACCGCTCTGGTTCCGTTGTTCGTGCAGGAGTAGGCATCTCCTGTTTTCGGTCTAACAACAAGCGCTCGTGGGCAACACATACAATGTCCACGGTGGTTGTGAGCGTCGGGATGGTGTCGATGGACACAAAGGATGAAACCACCCTTCTTGAGATGTGCGACAGCAATAAGAAGCTGTCACGGGCAGCCATACTAGCGGTTGTCGAAAAGGAATTGCCTCATCTGGTAACAGCTGTCGAGGTCAGCTTAAAGAAGCGCGAGATCCAAGGAGACCGGAAAGGGATGGCCGAGGACATAGTCCAAAATGTCCTTGTCGACATGGTACTGAGGACAAGAGATGGGAGCATGCTCGACATCAAGAAGTCCATTGAGAGCTACCTTTACGGCGCCGCCAGACTGAGCATGAAGCGCTATTTGCGCGATCAGGCAAGGAAGCAAGACAAGCCGCCGGATTCCGACGCATTCTGGGAGAAGACAGACCGGCTCCTCCTGGATGCAGGTATCTCGCCTTCGGAGGCGCGGGAATCAGAGGATGCCGTCTTCGATTGCATCCAGCGCTTGATGGGCAAACAGCAAGTCTATATGAAGCTCCTTGCCGAGGATTGCGAGGATCCACCGAGCGATTCCGAAATCGGCAGGCTCTTCAACGTTTCCGCAGTATCGGTACGCAACGTCATCTTCGAGGCCCGCAAGCACATGGCAGAATGCTTGTCCAAGAAGGGCGTTGACCTGTCTGCCCTTGGGAAAGGAGGAACGCCGTGAGCCACGACAGCCGGAGCGATACCCTCCTCTGCGTCTTGTGCGCTCGTGCCCTTCAACGGAAAGGCGAAGGCTTTCCTTCAACCGCGGAAGAGATCGCCGCTTTCAAAGCTGCGCATTCAATCAGTGCCGAAGACATGGCACGATTCCGCGTCTTAGCGCAACGGATGGTTGATGTTGCCCTGGCTGAGGCCGACAAAGACACACCTCAGATTTCGATATTGCCAAGGCGCTTGTTGACCAATACACCCGAAGATGCTCAAGGCTTCCGGTACGCGGCTCGCAAGGCGCAAGGAGCGAACATCTCTGATGATCTCAAGAAGGTGATAGACCACCTGATCGACGAGAAAAGGAAACGGCGCGACGGCGAGACGGGAAATGGACAGAATGCGTAAGGATCCTGCATGGGAGCGGCTGGACGACATTCAGAAAGAGGCCGACTCCTATGTTCGCAATGCCAACATAACCACTCTGCCGGTTGATCCCGGATTCTGGTGTCGAGCAGAGGACGATATTTACGCAAAGGCTCTTGACCTGAAGGGCGAGTGCGACGGTCTCCTTGTGTTTCGGGACGGAACCTTTCACCTCTTCTATCAGCCGGACCAATACCGCGGAAGGTTCAACTTCGCTCACGAGGTGGCGCACTTCCTGTTGGACGAACATCATCAAGCCATCAGAGATGGGCGGGGTGAACATAAGTCCCAGACCGGGTTCATCACCGACATTCAGATGGAGCGTGAAGCCGACTGTTTCGCGTCAGCTCTACTCATGCCCGAATCGGTCTTCTGGAAGCTGTGCCCGGATCCCAATTTCCGAGACATTGGGCGTACGGCGGCGGCCTTCGATGTCTCGCTAACTTCCGCGGCCATACGGACGGTCCAGTATACGCCCCTGCGAGCAGCTCTCATTGTTAGCACGGCCGGAAAGGTCGCCTGGGGGCGGGTTTCCGAGGGCTTGGCACGTTCTGGCATATACGACGTTAAGAAGGGGAAGTCGTTGCCGCCCCGCTCCAAGAGCTGCGATATCTGGTCCAAGCCGAGCTGCATTCCCAGCGGCATCGTTGAGGGGGCCGAGAGCTGCGCCTCTGAATGGTTCGCGGTGTACAGTCATCCCCTCAGGCTGTGGGAGGAAGTATTCTGCATTCCACGCTTCGGGACAGTTCTGACATTGCTGACTGCCTACGATGAGTAGGCCGCTCGCTGGCTAACCAGGACTGCGCTTTGAGCGGTCGACGAAGCGCATAATGTCGGCAGCGTCCCTCTTGCCAACCAAATCATTGCAGATCCGGCATTCAGGGCGCTTGGTGTCACTGGACTTGGTAACTACGCCGCGCATTCCGTGATAGGTGAGCATGCGTTCTGGAGGACGTAGCCCGGTGACCAGGGCTATGAACTCGCCAACGGCCAAACTCGAGACCACGCCGTTCATGGAGACGACCGACGGAGAGCGAGCCTGCGGGCCGAGGCCATAGCCGTGCTTCTCCCGGTAAGCTCGTTCCTCGGGGCTCTCGAGCGCCTGCTTGGCTGCTTCAAGGTCGATCTCGCCTGCGCAGAGCAGGCAGAACGTGCCGGGCAATGCAACGATGACCCGTCCCCCGAATTCCTTGAGCTTGCCGTCCCTATCGACAATGATCTCGCTTGCTACGTCGATGAGCGGCTTCCCATAGGCTGCCGCCAGGTGGTTTAGGACAAACCGCGCAGCGTCGTTGTCCACGCACCCAAACACAACGTCCGGGCCTGCAATAAGTAGCTCCAGCGCTTCCGTGGTCATCAGGTTGCGTTTGAGCATCGTCAACTGCACATGCTCGTTGATGGCCCGGACATGTCGGCCAATCACTTCTACCTTGGGCCTACGTTCAAGGGCATCTTGCATGGTGGCCCCGACCAAACGGTTCAGGTTGGTCTCCTCGACCACATCGTCATCAATCAAGACGATGTCCTTGACGCCAAGGTAGGCAAGCTGCTGCGCCACATGGCAACCGGTTCCCCCGAGGCCTACGATGGCAACGCGCGTGGCTGCGACCTTGTCATGGCCCTCCTGGCCGAAGGCCAGTTTCTGCCGGTCATAGCGATTGTCATGGTCCGTCACTTTTGCCTCCTGTAGCCCCAGCCTCGTACGGAGCTTTCCAGTGCCCGGTTGTCGGCGAACCTGAGGGGCTTGGGGTTCCCCGATACATCGATTTGGACCACATCCGAAATGGGCATCACCCCATCGGGCGGGGAGGTCCAGACTGCGCCCGCTACCTGCATATGGCTCCACACGATGGCACCGTACATCTTACCGGGAAGTTTCCACTTCACGTAACGCAGCACCTCAGCCAGGCCAGCGGTGTCGCTGACGGAGAAACCAGCCGGCCCCATGCCACGGTGGGAGTGAAACTCGACCAGGTGGGAGTCGCGCTCGCGAGCCATCAGCATAACTTTGAGGCGCTCCTCGTCCCGGAGCGAAAGGTGGTAACCCGTCTGCCTTTCCCATCCACTCCTCGGCACCAGGTAGGACGCGGTGGCCGACAGAACTACCTGCCCCTTGGCTTGGCTGAGGTCGGCAAAGAGGAAGCCCCCTTGTTCGGTAGTTCCCCGGAAGATGTGCGCGTGCAGGTCTGAGCACAGCGCTGTGGGGATCAGTATCTTTGCCTGCCGTTTCATTTCCCTGCGCGCAGCCTCCACAAGATGTGCCGGACGAACGTAACCAAATTGTCCCCCGCCTCGATGGGCGTGGCGCACCGCCATGCGCCCTTGGGGTGCCACGAGAAAACGCCGTATCCAGGAATGGGCGAACCGCCATCCTCAGTGTAGTTGTCCGGCTTTTCTCCGCTGGCTAATCGCAGCCCCGTCTCGACGTAGAAATTGTCAGGCGAGGTCTCCGGGTAAGTGACGGGCAGGCTGAAGACCAGCGTGGTCGTTGCTCGATTCCATCCCGGCGGCATCGGGAAGCCGGCAATGGTCACCCGCCGTTGCCGCTCATCGTATTGGACCCCGGGGTACGATTGCTTCAGCATCTCCAGCTCGTTGCGCAGGCGCTCATCCATGTTAGCCCCTCTTGAAGGAGGGCTTGCTGCCATACCTGTGGCCAGGCTTGAGTTCGACCACCTCGTTTTCGCCGAGGGTCCTTTCCGTGCCGTCGGTGAACTCCTCGATCACCGGCATGTTCGCTGGCAGGCTCCCCAAGGACCGGATCTGCGGGACCGAGATGGTGTTGCTGTCCCAGGGGTGCTCTGTGCCTTCGATGTTGACGTAGTACTTGGGCCCCTGCCCCCGGTCACCCTTACCTTCGTTCTGTACCATGGATCCCAACCTCCTGAAACTGGTCCTTTGCCGCGTAGCCCATCAAGTGGCCAGACGTGCGGCAGAAGCAACTGCGGTGCGACCATCGCACCGTTACACAATGATCGTTGCCTACTGGCAGGAAACGTTAGACCATATTCGCCCCAAAAAGGCCGGCCGCACCTACACCAACCGGGCCCAGGCGCTATTTGAAGCCGAGTTGCTCAACGCGGTCAGCAACGACAAGGGGAGCTTGGCAGACCAGCCATAGCGACGGACTTGCGCGATGGGCCTATGCGGAAGGCGTAGTCAGCTGCCTTGGCCTGGCCCTCAAGGCCCAGCGAAGCCTCAAGCACAGGGATACGTAGCCTTTGCGACTGCCATGCGCAATGAGCTGTGCTGAATATTCCTGCCTCCTGGACGTCTTCAAGATTGTGCGCGTACATGCAGCACACTAGGAAAGGTGGCCAGGATGAACGGCTCATGGTCTAACAAGATGACCTCCCCGGACTTCGAGAATCTGAAGTCGTCCATAATCCAGGGATGGAAGCCCACTCTGGGGTTTAGGGAAGCGGTGTACCATAAAGAGCTCAAGGCCCTGCTTCCCAAGCTTACCGAGCAGCGAGCCGCTGGCGGGCTCCCGACGCTCGTCACTTCTGATCCAGGAGCACCGACGAGCCAACTGGAGATAGAGCCGACAGGCAGCGAACTCCTAATCTACCCGTATCGAGGCATGCTTGACGGTGATGCCCCTGGCCCCCCGATGAAGCCCGACCTCTTCTCTGGCGCAATAGCCATGGAGTTGAAAGTAGTCCCCTTCAACCACAAGGAGTTCTGTAGGACTCTCGGGCAGGTCTGGCTGTATTTGCACGCCCAGGAGCTTGCCGGGTTGATTGTCATCCTGATCGGCCCAACCGTGAAAGATTGTCATATAGCTGGTCTCCGCCGTCTTTTGGCTGGGCATTCATTCAGCTCTCCGTCAGATTTCTTTGAAGAGCCTGATGAATTGACTCGCACAAGCACAGCTATTCTGCATTGGAACGGGGATGATTGGACCGAGCATGAGATGGGTGGCATGCAAGAGTGAAGCGCACGTTTTAGCGCTGTGAGCCTATCATCGCTCCCACTTGTCGCAGTACGCGTGGAAGTGCCGGACGAGCTTCTCATACTTGGCTGGTGCCTGTTGTTTCATGGCCATTACCTCAGCCAGCTTGGTCGAAGCATAGACCATGATTTCCTTCATCTCGGCTTCAGATATCCTGCCAGCCGCGTGGACGCGCTCAATGGGGCCGTGTCGGCAAGCGTAAATGCAGATCGCATTCGCTTCATCCCGAAGCGTTAGCTCCTTGCGTGGGACAACGTATTCTACGGGGAGTGAGGCGTCCAGCCCCAGCAATTGCTTGACTCGGCCAGCGCGCTTTCGGATCGTGCTCATGGTAGCGCCAAATGCCTTCTCAAGCTCGGCGTTCAGTACGTTCGGGACACCCGCGCCAGCTGTGCAACCCACGGCATAGACGATCCCGCCTGCCCAGCCTCCGACCGCTCCGGGGAAGTCCGTTTTCAGTTTAAGCAGGGATGTCAGCGACAGGCTGACTTTGCCGCACAGGTCGTTATTGGGGAACCTTTCGAAGAAGCCAAGGCACAGCTTCGCGCAGGCTTCCTCGAATTGACGTTGTTGCTGCATGCCCATGGCTCCTTCCACCTGGCTGAAGCGTAGCCCTGAACCAGGGGCCAGTCAAGGACAACGCCAACAGCGAAGGGCATCTGCTCCAAGCAGTCCCATCCATAGCTTCCGGGAATTGTCCGAAAGAAAGCTCTTGACCTTTGCCCGCAAGGTGGTAAGATATGCTTACTGGAGGTAAGGCCGCATGACGAAGGAAGAAATCAAGACAACGGTTGTGCAGGTAATCCGCGGGTACTGCGACGCAGGGAAGCGCCCAGCCATCTCCGCCCACAGCCGCCCGGTAGTCGACCTCGGGTTGGAATCGCGGGACGGCGTAGATTTTGCCTGCGACATCAGCGCCAGGCTTGGCGTGCTTGTTCCGTACGAAGTCAATCCGTTCGTGTCGGACGATGGAAAGCGAGCTCGCACGGTGGGCGAGATCGTGAATTTGCTCTGCGGATACGCTCAGCAGCGAGGAGAGTTGGTCCATGCGTGATTCTGTGTCCAAGAACGATCTGGCCCAAAGGCTCCGTTTGGCGAGGGAGCAGGCCGGGCTTTCCCAAGGCCAAGTGGCGACGATCCTCAAGATGCACCGCCCCACGATCTCGGAGATCGAGGCCGGGCGCCGAAAGGTCTCCGCCGAAGAGCTCCCGAAGTTCTCCGATATCTACAACGTTAGCGTGGTTTGGCTAACCGGGAGTTCGGCGGACAAGAATGATCCCCGAGTCGAGCTGGCCGCACGGCAACTCGCCAATCTCAAGAAAGCGGACCTGGATGCGGTCCTCCGGGTTCTCAAGACGCTCAAGCAAAGGGACACATTATGAGTCTGACTCGACGGCAGGAAAGCGTTGCCGCCATGAGGGCGGCTCTGGAAACTCGACGCCAACTCGGGATTGAGCGGGCGTCGCCGGTATGCGCGTTCGATATTGTCGAGAAGTGCAAGGTCGAGGTGCATTTTGCCAAGCTCCCCACCCTGGAGGGGCTCTACGTCAAGGAACCAGGCCCTGTGATCTTCCTATCTTCCCTTCGCCCAACGGTTAGGCAGGCATTCAACTGTGGCCATGAGCTAGGACACCACGTCTTCGGCCACGGCACTCGGGCCGACGAGTACATTGAGGACTCCCAACGAGGGTGCGCGCAGACTCCGGAAGAGCACATTGCGGACACCTTTTCTGCCCATTTGCTCATGCCCAAGCAAGCGGTGGAGGCGACCCTCAAAGACAGGGGCATCACCGCCGCCAAGATCACTCCGCTGCAGGCCTACCGCGTGGCGAACCAACT
The DNA here is from genome assembly GCA_022703445.1 of Planctomycetota bacterium. Classification (GTDB taxonomy): domain Bacteria; phylum Planctomycetota; class SZUA-567; order JAKLDR01; family JAKLDR01; genus JAKLDR01. Next base: position 8,515 of record JAKLDR010000036.1, read on the forward strand.
CGGGGTTGGTTACTCCACGCTCATCACCCATATCTGCTGGTCGCTGGGGATGATCCCCGCTGATCAGGCGAACGGTCTGCTGAAGAGCTCTCCCAAGACGCTCCGCGCAGAGGTCCTGAACCAGGACGGGACAGAGCACTTGGTGATTGCCGACACCACCTGGAAGGCGGTGCCCATCGACCTCCAGGTAGGGCACCACGTCATTCTGCCAGCAGGATGCACCATTCAAGGCTCTCAGCTGCTTGCTGTGACCGAGAACGCCCTGGGCGTCGTTGCGCAAGCCGTGGCTCCCGGAATGACTCGCGTTGTCTGTGGCGACACGCAATGGGCCGCCTTCGTCCGGGTCTCCCGACGCGAATATGAAGGGCGGTTGATCTATCGCCACCTGGAGGACCCTGATGTCGACGAACGCGCCTAAGATCATCGAAGACGAGAACCTCTCCCATGCTTGGGGACGGGCCTTCCTACGCCTTATGATGCGACCGGCCAAGAAACACGAACCGCTCGTAATCTCCTTAACTGGCTTCGACGGGGCCGGCCCGATCGAAGCCGAGCCGATTCGCAGCGCACTGGACGAAGCACTCCGAGGGGTTAGCGGGAAGAAGCTGTTCAGTTGCAGGACGACAGCGTCCCTCATCTTCCCTCACGATTATTGGCGGAGAAGACCATGGCGATCACGACAGGAGTTCTTCGACAGCTATCTGAACGACATGTACCCGCGCCTGAGGGCACTGGACCTCAGGAACCGGCGGGGCACCTATTTCCAGAGGATGCTCCAATACAGCGGCCTTGACGGAGACGAAGCGCACACGGTCAATCAACTGGACTTCGTAATCGACCTGTGGCAGAAGGCAAGGGCCAAGAATCGGCGCCCTCGGCATTCAGCCCTCCAGATTGCTTGCTTCGACCCGGCAAAGGACCATACAGGCAGCGCCCTGGCTGTCTTTCCCTGCTTACAGCAGGTAAGCGCCTGTTTCGGCGAGGACTCCGGCGGCTTGGCGATAAGTGGCTACTATCCAAGCGAGTTCATCTTCGACAGGGCTTATGGCAACTACCTGGGCCTCTGTCATCTCGGGATGTTCATGGCGGCACAAATGCAGGTCAACCTCGTGCGGGTCAACGTGTTTGTTGGTCAGCCAGCCTTGGGGTATACTGGGAAGCGCGCGCTAACTGCCCTACGGCAGATCGTCCAGGAGCAACTACGAGCTGCCGGGAAACCCTGTGATGGTGACGATGCCTAGCCCGCCGAGGGCAGCCGCGGCTACGCATGGCGGGGTGTTGTTGGGGGAGGAAGCGTAAGATGGCTTTCTGGTGCCGGGACACGATACGGACCAAACAAGACCAGCATGGCCTGATCACGCCGTTTGACGAGAAGAGATTGACCCATAGCGCGTATGAGATGGCCCTTGGCCCGGAAGCCTTCATAACCTCTCAGGAGCACAAGACAAAGATTCCTTTGGCCGAGAAAGAGCAGATCTGCATACCGTCGGGCCAGTTTGCGCTACTGATTACTGAAGAGCGCGTGTATGTGCCCGAGGACGCCATCGCCTTCATTTCAGTCCGCACAGGGAAGAAGTCCCAGGGCTTGGTCAATGTCTCGGGGTTCCACGTCGATCCAGGGTTCAAAGGACGGCTTAAGTTCTCCGTCTACAATGCCGGGAGCAAGGACATTTGCCTAGCTCGAGGTGAGCCCATCTTCATGATCTGGTACAGCGACCTGGATAAGCCAACATCGAAGCCCTATGCGAATCGCGCTGAGTCCGACGGCGTCACATCGGAAGACGTCAACAAGCTTCTCGGATACGTGTCTTCTCCACCGGAGCTACAGCGCCAACTAAACCAACTTCGATCCGATGTCGCCTCGAAATCCAAGCTCCTGTTCGGCTTGCACGGCGGCCTCGCGGCGCTTGTGTTGGTTATGTTGTCCGTAATGCTTGGGTCCACTCGGGGGTGCCAACCCGGTGAACAGGTCAACAGCCAGCCGGTGAAACAGCCAACTCTTGGGGCCCCTGTGCCTGACAATGCCAACCAGCCTGTACCGCCGAAATCGCCGTCAGTGCCTTCGTCCCCCGCGCCAGCGAAAGGACCGGGCCAGCTTTGATGCGTACCACAACGCGTGGAACAGGACTTCTCGTCACTCCCCGGCAGCCAAGGGGCGTGACGTCTTCTTTAGAGGTGCGCGAACTGTTGCCGGCGCGCCCGTCCAAAGTGTTCGACACCTATTGGCGTTTTGCCGTAGAGAGGCAAGAAATCTTCTTCCGCCGATTTCAAGGTACGCCGCCACCCTGGACCGACGATCCCATCCTACAAACGTACAAGTTCACCAACGCCTACCGCGCCTCGGACAGGGTGAGCCAGTACCTGATAAGGCACGTCATCTATGAGGGCGATCAGTCGTGCGAGGAGGTATTCTTCAGGATTGTGCTATTCAAGCTGTTTAACAAGATCGAGACGTGGGAGTTGCTGCGTGCCAAGCTCGGATCAATAACCCATCGAGAGTATTCTTATGACAGATACGACGCGATTCTGACGAATGCTCTCGAGAAACGCGGGGACGCAATCTATTCGGCCGCCTACATAATGCCTTCCGGAGGGCAGTACTTTCACGCCAGCAGGAAACACCGCAATCACCTGCGGCTCATAGAGTACATGATGAAGAACGATTTGCCGCAAAAAATCAGTGCCTGCCCGTCGATGCGTGAGGCGTTCGAGCTTCTTCGCGCGTGTCCCACAATCGGGGATTTCCTGGCATATCAGTTCGTCACCGACGTCAACTACAGCTCGCTCACGAACTTCAGCGAGATGAGCTTCGTGTCGCCTGGCCCCGGGGCTCGTGACGGGATCCATAAGTGTTTCGCAGCTCTTGGTGGGCTGAACGAGGTGGAGATTATCAAGCTGGTCGCTGACGTACAGGAGGCCGAGTTCAAACGACTAGGGCTGACTTTCCGCACATTGTGGGGAAGGCGCTTGCAGCTTATTGACTGCCAGAACCTGTTCTGTGAGGTGGGCAAGTACACCAGAGTCAGCCATCCAGACATCAAGGGGATCAGTGACCGAATCCGAATCAAGCAGCGGTTTAGCCCCGAGAGCGCATCGATTGACTATTGGTACCCCCCGAAATGGGATCTCAATGATAAGGTCGCGGCCGAGAAGAAGAACTCCGGGAGGGCCAAGGCATGACGCCATCGCGCGCCGCAGGGCAGGCGCCCCCCATGATCGCCATCGCGCCTCCATACCGTCTCAACGAGATCAAGGTTGAGGTCACCCATCGGTGTGCCCTGCAGTGCATCCACTGCTCCAGCAATGCGTCCGAATCCTGCGCCCGCGAGATGAGCAAAGAGAGCTGCCTTGCCATCGTCCGGGACGCAAGCGTCATGGGCGTCAAGCAGATTGACTTCTCCGGGGGGGAGCCTCTCCTATGGCAACATCTTGAAGAGGCCATCGCCACGGTGCGCGAGAAGGGGATGCTGGGCCGCGTGTACACGACCGGTTGCGCACCGCACGGAGAGGAGAGGCTCCGACGCTTGGTCGCAGTAGGCGCAGATACCCTCATTTTCAGTCTGTTCGGCGCCTCGCTCGGACCGCATGAACAGGTAACCACCGTAGACGGCAGCTTCCAACGCACCGTCGCCGCCATCAAGTGCGCAACCGAACTGGGTACCAGAACGGAGATACATTTCGTCCCGATGGCAGCCAACTACAAGGAATTGCGCCCTCTTGCTGTCTTGGGGAAAAGCCTGGGAGTTCCTCTCATAAGTGTCCTTCGCTTCGTTCCACAGGGACGCGGCACGCAAGAGCAACGGAGCGTGCTCAACAAGGAGCACAACCTCGAGCTGAAACAACTCATCCTCCAACTGCGAGACGAGGGGTACGACATTCGCACCGGATCGCCATACAACTTCCTGATGGTCAAGGATCAGCCGCGGTGCTTTGCCGGCATCGACAGGTTGTGTGTCGGCCCTGACCTCCGGATATTCCCCTGTGACGCCTTCAAACACATCCGGCCTGGCGATATAGGAGTGTCAGCGGAATTCTCGTCCTTGGACAACGCCAGCCTCGCCGACTGCTGGAGCAATTCCCCATATCTGGCAGCGGTAAGATCATATTTGACCACGCCCTTCGCAGAGCGCTGCAGGACGTGCAAGGCCTTGGCGAAATGCCTATCTGGTTGCGTCGCCCAAAAGTTCTACGCCTGCGGCACGCTGGCAAAAGTGCCAGACCCAATGTGCCTACTGTAACGCCAACTCGAGTCGTATGGATGCGAACGCTCAGGCTCACTTGGGGTTGGCGGACAAGGTGCGGGGGAGGGAAGAGTTCTTGATGATTCCTAATGAACCAGCCCAGCACCCTTTCTTGCGCCTGCTTTCTTAACGGACTCCTCCCTGCCCTACACCGACATCGTGCTGCTTAACTACTCCCGCGCACTGCGTAGAATTGTTGTCGCAGAGTCGGAGGCGGTTCCTCAGGCCGTTGCACTTGACACCGCATAACCCAGGCGTTGCCGGACAACCTCCAATGTGTTCTCCCGCAACGTGACAACCTTCTCCATCTCCCTCCCCAACGTTGCCTCCCGCGTGTGGGTGTAGAGCGCCGTGGTCTCAAGTCGGGTGTGCCCGATGATCTCTTTCCGCGCGAACGGATCCACGCCGGCCTCCTGCATGGCCGTGGCCATCTGGTGGCGCCAGAGCTTAGGGCAGGTCAGGTCCGGTCGGCCGATCCTTCTGGCCACCCGGATGAACTCCCTCCGGACCTCCTTCGGCGTTACTGCACCCAAGTCCCGCCATAGCTTCTGCCCGGTACGCTCTTCGGCAAGCCGATCCCACGCGGCACCGCTTTTCTGTGCCCCAGCAACAACCCGCATGTTCAACTCGTTCGCAAGGCCTGGCGCATCCTTCCCGGTCAGGAAGGGCAGTTCCGGTCCACCCGCGAATGGTCTGGCCAAGAAGAGGGGACCTGCGGTGCGCGCACCTATGAGTTCCTTCACCACCATCAGCAGTTCGTCAAAGAGATAGACCTTGCGCTCGTTCCGGGTCTTTGTCTTCCAGCCGAGTTCGGGACGATTGCGAATGTCCATGGTCCGAGCGTCAGAGTGCACGTCCTCGACCAGCAGATGGCAGAGTTCGCCTGGGCGCATGCCTGTAAAGGCCAGAGTGAAGAATAGCCTGAACTGCCATGGGTCGCAGGCTGACAGAAATGCGGCCTCCTCGTCCTGCGATAGCACTCCCGTGGGTTTGGCGTCTTCGATCTTCATCCTCTCGATGCCAAGTTCAGCAAAAGGGTTGCGTGCATAGGGTGGCAGGTGTCTCTGGCGGATCGCGTAGTTGAACAGCGAACGGCAGACTTCCAGGATATAGACCAGTCCCTTGTCACGGAGTTTTCGTCTGGGCGTCTTGGAGTGGCCATTGGGCGAGACTACCAGCCCTCGGAGATGCTTCACAAAGGACTCCGCAATGCGGGGAGTCACATGGTCTGCCATCAAGCCAATATGCTGCTGTCGGGCAAACGCGAGGAAGTGCCCCGTGGCTGCACGATAGCGCCTGACCGTGGCTACAGAAGAGCGCATCACGAGTTCGTGGTGCTCCAGCCATAGTCGCACGAGATCCTCGACCGAGGCGCGTTCATAGTCGAAGGTGGAAGGGAGCCCGTGCGTGAGTTGGGCATTGATTTCGGCTGCGCGTTGTTCAGCCTCGTTGCGGTCAGGACCGATCCGATATTTCCGCGGTTTCCCGTTTTCTCGGTAGTAGATGCACCATGAAGCCGCGCGCCTGAAGACCGAGACCTTCCCGACACGGATACTACGTGGTGACCCGCGACGGTCCCGCAGAACCACTGTTCCCGATGGCATGGACTGCCTCCGCGTGCGCAAAACGTGCGCAGAACGTGCGCAGGCAGAGGCTTCCGTTTACTAAAACCCTTGAGGGCTCAAGGGTTGCGAACTTGATGGCGGAGAGGCTGGGATTCGAACCCAGGGTACCGGTGTAAACCAGTACAACGGCTTAGCAAGCCGCCGCATTCGACCGCTCTGCCACCTCTCCGCGCCGCGGCCTTGTGGCTGCGGCCAGTAGTCTAGTCGGCCAATAGCGGGATGCAAGGGCTTTCCTGGGTGAAGCGGCTCTGCGAGTCTCGCTTGCGGGCACTGGCCGGGCGGCGAGAATGCAGGTCGGAGGGGGCATGCAGAAGCCTGGCGACCTGCCGACCGTGTCCAAGCCGCCGCGCACCTGGCGGCCGATGGTGCTGTGGACCGCCGCCATCCTGCTCCTGGCCCTGTTGGCGGTCGCCCTGGCGGCCCGCCTCAGTCGCCGCGAGGACCAGTCGCCGGTCCGCGCCGGGCAGCTGGCCGCCGAGGCGGGTGTCTGCCTGCCAATGGTCAGGGCCTGCGACGTCGAAGAGTGGGACCTGCGCACCCACCTCGGCGTCGTCGTGACGGTCGGCGCCGACGGGAGCCTCCGGCTGGACGGCCGCGCGACTAACTCCACGCCCCTGACCGTGAGCCTGCAGGAGATCGCCTCCGGGAAGATGGACTGTGACGGACTGCCCGACGTGCGCGTCGAGATCGCCGCCGACGTCGAGGCCAAGTGGCAGGCGGTCCTCGGGGTGCTCCACGCCTGCCTGCGGGCGCACATCTTCGACACGCACCTGGTCTGCCTGGACGACCTCGGCCGCCCCGTGCGGATGCGCTACTGGCTGCCCAAGGATTCGGGGGCCTCGGACGAAGAACGCTACGGCCACAAGCTGATCATCCGCATAAAGGCCGAGGGCGGCGCCCCGGTCTATCGCGTCCGCGACCAGTCCTGGCCGGAGGTTGAGCTGCCGGCGATGATCCGCAGCCTGCTGACCACAAGGGGCGCTCCCCGCGAGGCCCACCTGGCGCTCAAACCCGATCCGGACGTGCGGGTCGAGTCGGTGGCCAGGCTCATGGGCGAACTCCGGGCCGCCCGCTTCAGCTCGCCCCTGCACTGTGTGCTCATGGACATCGACGCCGCCGAGGACCGGCGGACGTGGGACCAGTGACCATGTCGGAAAGAACGGATCAGCCAGCCGCCTCTGCCGCCAAGCCGCCCCGCACCTGGCTGCCGATGATCTTCTGGATCGCCGGCATCCTGTTGGCACTGGGGTTGGCGTGGTTCATCGGGGCAGTGGTGGTGCCGGTGTGGCAGACCCGCGCGGTCGTGTGCGAGTGCGCCGAGGATCGTCTTGACGAAGTTGATGATGCGAAGGTGCTCAGCCGGCTTGGCAGTCCGGAGCAAGCTGCGGACCGGCTCGCGGCGTATCTTCGCCTGCCACGATGGATGAACGTCGATCGGCGCGAGGCAACGTTTCTGCTTGGCCGGTGTGGCCCTCGCGCTGTGCCCGCACTGATCAAGGAGCTGACGGACACCGATAAAGGCGTACGCCGGGCTGCAGCTGCGGCTTTGGGTCTGATCGGCTATGCGGCAGAAACGGCAGTGCCCTCACTCACAAGGACGCTTGAGGATGCGGACGCGGGCGTGCGTCAGGCGGCGGCCGAAGCGTTGTGCCAGGTCGGCCCGGCGGCGGGAATTGCCGTTCCCTCCCTCATTGGACGTCTTGAAGACACTGATGAATCCGTGCGCGGATATGCGGCTTTGGCGCTGGGTGCGATCGGTGCCGAGGCCAAGGACGCAGTGCCAGCGCTTGTCAAGGCGCTCAAGGATACGGACGCAAACGTGCGCTGGCGTGCCGCCCACGCCCTGGGCAAGATCGGGGCATCTGCGAAGCCCTCAATTCCTGTGTTGGAGCGGGCGCTCACTGATGGGGATGCGGCGGTCCGCCAAGCCGCCGCCGAGGCGCTGAAGAAGATCAAAGGCGAGACGCCCTGACCGGAGCGAAGTGGAGACGCGAATACACGGTGGTGTGGCTACGTAGCTGTCCCCGTGTCCCCGTGTCCCCGTGTCTCCGTGCCCCGCGTTCTTGACTGCCTCGCTGCGGCCGCTACCATCTCCCTCCGGAGGAACTCCGCCATGCGCACCGCTCTCGCCGCCGCACTCCTTATCTCGCTCGCCGCTGTGCCGAGCTTCGGCGTCTCGGCCGAGCCCGAGCGGATGCCCGAGCCGGGCAAGCTGAATCTGCCGCTCACCGTCACCGACTTCAGCGGCACCAACCGGCTCGGCGAGGTGGTCACCGGCGGCGTGCCCCTGCCCAAGGGGCTGGTCAAGGACGTCAGCAAGCTCCGGATTGTCGACGCCGCCGGGAAGCCGGTGCCCTGCCAGTTCTCGGTCATGGACAAGTGGTGGGCGGAAACAGCAGTTGCCAGTTCCCAGTTGCCGGTTGCCAGTGGAGAACAACCGGGCGCCAGCATCCGCTGGGTGCAGGTCGACTTCATCGGCCACGTGTACGCCGACGAGGCCGTCACCTACTACCTGCGCGACGACGGCGGCGAGGCCGCGCCGGCGACGAAGCTCAAGGTGGCCGAGGACGACGACAAGGTCACGGTGTCCACCGGGCCGCTCAAGTTCACGGTCAGCAAGAAGGCCTTCAACCTCTTCGACGAGGCCTGGTATGACCAGAACGGCGACGGCCAGTTCACCGACGACGAGAAGTACGTGGTCTCGAGCCCGGACAACGGCGGCGTGGTCACCGCCGGCGACTGGCCCGACCAGGGCTACAAGGCCGGCGACAAGTACTACAGCTCGGCCAAGCCGCCGCGGAGCTTCGTCGTCGAGGAGAACGGGCCCTGCCGTGTCCTGATCCGCGTCGACGGCACGCACTACGCCAAGGACGGCGGCGCCGCGGACGGGCTCTACGACTACCGCGTCCGCATCCAGGCCGTCGCCGGCTCGCCCGGCGTCAAGGTCAGCTACTCCATCTCCAACATGCGCGTTGCCGAGAAGTGGAAGACGCCGCCCATCCAGGACTTCGAGGTCGGCACCAAGGTCGAGTTCACCGGCGAGCACGCCGCGGTCTTCATGCTCGACCCCGACCACCTGGCCGCTCCGCCGCTCTTCCGCGAGGGCTCGGCGGTGAACTCGCTTTACGGCGCACGGCCGGACATGTGGGGCCGGCGCGTCTCCGACAGCCGGGTCACGCTCTACCAGGACTCCAGCGGCGGCGAGGAGTGGAAGGACCTCCGGCCGAGCGGCTACAACGGGCGGTTCTTCCCGGGCAACACCATCCCCGGCGTGACCTTCCGCGGCTTCAAGGTCTTCAAGGACGGCAAGGAGGAGATCAGCGGCAACCGCGCCGGCGGGCTGATGACCGTGCGCTCGAGCGGCAACCGCGTGGAGGTGCCGCTGCGCTTCGCGGTCGACCCGACCATCTCCAACCAGAAGCAGAGCAAGAACCGCGCGGTGATCCTGGCCTTCCGCGATTTCCGGCAGCTCTACCCCAAGGCGCTCTACGGCGAGAAGGGCCGGGCCGCGGTCAAGATCTTCCCGGAGGAGGCCAAGCGCACTTTCCACGTCAACCGCTCGAGCTGTCGGACCCACGACATGCTCTTCTTCTTCCACAGCGCCTGCCTCTACGAGCGACACTACGACTGGCTGCTGCTGGCCTATGACAACCCGCTCCTGCCGCGGGCGCCGGCGGAGTGGTACGCCCGGACCCAGGCCTGGGACATGGGCGTGGCCCGGGTGGCCAGCATCCCGCTCGCCGAGTTCGACAAGCACAAGTTCGACGGCATCCGCATCGGCGAGGAGCTCTACGGCTGGATCACCCGCTGGAACCCCGGCGGCCAGCACTGGAACGAGTCCAGCCAGTTCGCGCCCTGGGCCACCCGGGGCGACCGCGCCGCCTTCCAGGTCGCCGAGGTCTCGGCGCGCTGGAGCCGCGACCTGGTCCAGACCCAGACCGAGGCGGCCCCGGACCAGTACAACCGCTTCGCGCTCTACCTGATGGGCTGGAACCGCCTGGACGAGTGCAAGGTGACCGACCTGACCTACCCCGGCTACAAGAACACCACCGCCTGGATCGAGATACCCGACAGCGGCCACGCCGGGCAGCTCCAGCTTCTCGAGCACTACCGCATCACCGGCGACCGCTTCAGCCGCGACGCCGTCGAGCGCCTGGGCCTGCGCGGCCGGGCCTACGCCTGGAAGGGGTTGAGTAAGGCCGATCCGGAGACCAATCCCAAGCTGATGAGCGACAACCGCTACAACGCCTGGCCGCTCTTCAACCACATGCAGGGCGTGTCGCTGTCCGGCAACAAGGCGGAACTGGCCGAGGCCCGCAAGGTGGTGCTGACCTACCGCAACGCCGTGCGCTACAGCCCGATCGGCTTCATGTGCCTGACCATCAACGACAAGGGCTCGCCCGAGGTCTACGGCCGGCAGTACCCGGAGGACAAGCGCGGCCCGGGCGCCGGAGCGGTCTACGCCAACTTCCAGTTCGGGCTGGTGGTCATCGCCCTGGCCAAGTACTACGAGGAGACTGGCGACGAGGAGGCTCGGGACACGATCCTGGCCACCTGCGACGTGCTCGTGAACCGCTCCATGCTCCGCGACAAGGACGGAAAACCCGCCGGTTGGACCTACTGCTGGAGCGACGTCTGGGGCGCGAACGCCCCCGGCGGCGGTGCCGGCGGATTCAACGACGACTGCATCGCCGCGGTCGGCTACGGCTACCGGGTGAGCGGCCGCGCCGACTTCCTGGAGGCCCTGAAGGCCGGCTACGAGGAGACCAAGACCGAGTACCGACCCTTCTCCCAGCCCGGCTACGCCTGCGTGGTCCACCCGCGGCTCGACCAGACGCCGCCGGCAGCCATCAAGGACCTGGCGGCGGAGGCTTCGGGCGGCGGCGAGGTCAAGCTCAGCTGGACGGCCCCGGGAGGCGATGGGGAGAAGGGCAGGGCGGCGCTCTACCAGGTGAAGCACTCGGCGGTCAAGATGGTCGAGCGGGTCACCGACTGGCCGCCGCCGGGCGTCGAGATGCCCGCCAAGGCCGTCGACTACCGGAAGCTCGCCGACGAGCACCGCACCAAGGTCTGCTCCTTCTACCAGGCCGTGAACGTCTCCGAAGAACCGGTCCCGCAGGCGGCGGGGGCCAAGGAGAGCTTCGTCCTCAAGGGGCTCGCGCCCGGCAAGCACTGGGTGGCGGTGAAGTCCTTCGACTCCGAGCAGAACATGAGCGACATCTCCAACGTGGTGGAAGTGGAGGTCAAGTGATGACAGCGAAACAGAAAGCAGCAGGCGGTGGGCAGGGGGCGGAAGGGGGACGGCGGAAGTCGTCGGCTGCCGCCAACCACCAACCGCCAACCTCCAACCGCCAACCGGCCCGGCTGCCCTCGGGCAAGACGGCGGCCGAACTGCTCAACATGTACTTCCTCGACGCGCGGATGCACCTGCTCGAGACGGCGGCGATGCTCGACCGCCTGGAGCGCGCCCGGGGCTTCGAGGAGATCAAGGGCGACCCGCGGCTGGGGAAACTGGTCGAGGCGGCGCGGTTGCTGGCCGACGGTCAGTCCGAGCGCGCCGAGCGCTTCCAGCGGCTTTTCTCGGTGGAGTGAAACAACGGCATGAACCACGGGGCTCACCGCAGAGACGCAGAGGGCGCAGAGGCGGCGCAGAGCTTTCATCCGGTCACGGCGGAAGGCCCCAGCGCGGGCATTTCACCTCTGCGATTCCTCCGCGTTCTCCGCGCCTCTGCGGTGAGCCTGCGGTCGTTGTGAGGGGTGAACGATGAGAGTGATCGAACCGCACATCCACATGATCGCCCGGACCACCCAGGACTACCAGCGCATGGCGCTCATGCACACGGTGGCCTGCGTGGAGCCGGCCTTCTGGGCGGGCTACGACCGCGCCGGCGCCCAGGCCTTCTACGACTACTTTAAGCACCTCACCGAGTTCGAGCCGACCCGCGCGGCGCAGTACAACATCCGGCACTTCTGCCACATCTGCATGAACCCCAAGGAGGCCGAGAACGTCGGCTTGGCGCGCGAGGTCATCTCCTTCATCCCCGAGTTCCTGGAGAAGCCCACGGCGCTGGGCATTGGCGAGATCGGTCTCAACAAGAACACGAAGAACGAGATGACCGTCTTCACCGAGCAAGTCGAGCTCGCTGTGAAGCTCGACAAGATCATGTGGCTCCATACTCCTCATTTAGCCGACAAGCTCAAGGGCACCCGGATGATGCTCGACTACCTGAAGGGCCACGGCGGCGTGAAGCCGTCGATGGTCTGCTTCGACCACGCAGAGGAGCACACCATCGGCATGATCATCGAGGCCGGCTTCTGGGCGTCTATGACCATCTACCCGGTCACCAAGAACAGCCCGCCGCGCGTGGTGGACGCCATCGAGCGCTTCGGCCTGGAGCAGATCATGGTCGACGCCTCCGGCGACTGGGGCCCCTCCGACCCGGCCACGCTCCACGAGGCCATCTTCGAGATGAGGAAGCGCGGCCACAAGGAGGACGACATCGAACGCGCCTTCTACGATAACCCGGCGAAGTTCCTGAGCCAGAGTCCGAAGTTCCCGTTCAAGCCGACACATCGGTGAATAGCGAGAGGAGAATACTTTGATTCCCAGCTGGAAACCCGACTGGCCGCAGGCCAAGGCCAACCTGACCAAGTGGTGGGAGCACAAGGGGCTGGCGCTCGACGTCACCGCCCCGCGGCGGAAACCCATCGAGGACATCCCGGAACCGAAGAAGCCGGCGGACCTCCGGACGGCCTACACCGACCCGGTCTACCGCTGCTCCGCGGCCGAGCACCGGATGGCCAGGACCTTCTACGGCGGCGAGGCCTTCCCGTACTACGATGCCATCCTGGGGCCGGGGAGCCTGGGGTCCTTTCTGGGCGCCAAGCCCGGATTCTCCGAGCGCACCGTCTGGTACGACCCGTGCATCGAGGCCCCGGACTCCTTCGGGCCGATCCGCTTCAGCACCAAGGGCAACGAGTGGTGGGACATCCACATCGCGCTCATCGAGGAGGGCCGGCGCCGCGCCAAGGGCCGCTACCTGCTGGGCGTGCCCGACCTCATCGAGAACGTCGACACCCTGGCGGCCATGCGCGGCACCGAGCCGCTGCTCATGGACCTCTACGAGCGCCCGGATTGGGTGAAGGCCCGCACCGAGGAAATCAATCAGGCCTTCTTCGCGGCCTTCGACGGCATCTACAAGCTGGTCAAGGACGAGGAGGGCGGCAGCGCCTTCGCGGCCTTCGACATCTGGGGCCCGGGCAAGACCGCCAAGGTCCAGTGCGACTTCTCCTGCATGATCTCGCCGGAGATGTTTCGCGAGTTCGTGGTGCCGTGCCTGTCGGCGCAGTGCCAGTGGCTGGACTGCTCCATGTACCACCTCGACGGCACCACCGCCATGCAGCACCTGGACGCGCTGCTCGGGATCGAGGCGCTCGACGCCATCGAGTGGACCCCGCAGGCCGGCAAGCCCAAGGGCGGCTCGCCGGAGTGGTACGACCTCTACAAGGCGATCAAGGCCGGCGGCAAGTCGGTCCAGGCCATCAACGTCAAGCCCGAGGAGGTCCTGCCGCTCATCGACGCGGTCGGCCCCGAGGGGCTCTTCGTGATGGTTGACGCGCCGGACGAGGACTCGGCACGGGAAGTGCTCAGGAAGGCCGGAAGGGGATAGTCCATCGCGGCGGCATCGCCGCCGGCGGAAAGGAACCACGATCATGATCAAGCTGGGAGTCGTCGGCACGGGCGGCATGGCCAACTCGCACGCCAAGGCCTTCAGCGCCATCCCCGGGGTGAAGCTGGTCGCCTGCTGCGACATCGACGCGGCCCGGGCGCGGTCCTTCGGCGAGAAGTGGAACATCCCGGGCGTCCACACCGACTACCGGAGGATGTTCGCCGTCGAGAAGCTCGACGCCGTCACCAACGTGACCATCGACGCGGCCCACGCGCCGGTGTCGACCGCGGCCATCAAGCGCGGCCTGGACGTCCTCTGCGAGAAGCCCCTGGGCGTCACCCTGGCCGAGGCCCGGCGGATGCGCGACCTGGCCGTCCGGAAGAAGGTCGTGCACATGGTCAACTTCTCGTACCGGCGCTCGAGTGGGCTGCAGGCCGCGGCGAAATACGTCCGCGACGGGGGCATCGGCCGGGTCCTGCACGTGGAGTCGAGCTACCTGCAGAGCTGGCTGTCGCAGCCGGCCTGGGGCGACTGGCGCACCAAGGCGGCCTTCACCTGGCGGCTGTCCACCAAGCACGGCAGCGGCGGAGTCCTGGGCGACGTGGGCTGCCACATCCTGGACATGACCGCGTTCCTGTGCGGTGACATCCGGTCGATCTTCTGCGACCTCAAGACCTTCGACAAGGGCGTCCGCGGCAACCGGCTGGGCGAGTACGTGCTCGACGCCAACGACAGCTGCGTCATGACCGTGGAGTTCGCCAACGGCGCCATCGGTACGGTGCACACCACACGCTGGGCCACCGGCCAGATGAATAGCCTGCGCACGCGGGTCTGGGGCGACCAGGGCGCCGTGGAGGTGGACCTGGACCGCTCCTACGACGAGTACCGTGTGGTTCGTGGGAAGAAGGCCATGCTCGCGGCTGAGTGGAAGACGGTGGCCTGCAAGCCGGCGCCCACCATGTACCAGCGCTTCGTCCGGGCGGTGAAGTCCAGAAGGAACGACCCCTCGGACTTCGTCAACGGCGCCAAGGTCCAGGCCTACCTGCACTGCGGCTTCGAGTCGGCGCGGCGGGGCAGGCCGGTGAAGGTGGTCTTCTGACCGCGCGGCGGCATCCGGGGACCGGCAGGGGCGGGCCTACGGCTCGCCCCTACCTGTTGGCGGCGGCCCCGGCCCGGCCGATGGCCACCGGCGCGCTCGTCGGCTCCGAGCCCGGCCGGCTCCAGCAGTAGCCGGTCGGCCGGCCGGAGGCGTCGGCGGCCAGCCACATCATGCCCCGGCCGACGCCCGAGCCTTCCGTTGGGCGCGAGTCGCGGGCGTGGCGCGAGGACGAGGAGTCCATCACTTCGACCCGCCACAGGCAGGCCGACTCCGCCCGAGGCGCCGAGAGCAGCAGGACTACGTGGCCGGTGTTGCCGGGCCGCCCGCCTCCGGGCGCGCTCCAGGCCACCATGTCGCCGCCGCGGGCGGCAGCCACGGTTTCCACCCGCCGCCAGCCGGCCGGCCCGGCGCCGGAGGACGGCAGCGAGCCGAAGAAGCGCTGATAGTCGACGGCGCGGGGGCGGGCCTGCCCGGAGGCCAGGCGCAGAGCGTCGAGGTGCCCGGGCGCAACGTTCGCCAGGATCAGCCCGGTCAGGCCGGAGCAGTCCAGTTCGTAGCGGCCGGCGTCTTCGTCGACGCGCGTGGAATGCCGGTAGGCGGTGGTGCGCAGGTTGGCCAGGATCCGGAGTCCCTCGGCCAGGACCCTTTCGGAAGGCGCGGCGCCGGTCGGCGTCGGTACCGGCCTCGACGGCTGGCAGCCGGCGGCCAGCGCCAGGAGGGCGGCTGCGGCGAGCGTCCGGCCCTTCACGCTGCCAATCATCACTACCGGGCCTCTTCCTGTCATGCGAAGGGGCGGACCGTTCGGCCCGCCCCCTCAGTGAACTTGCTGTCAGTTGCCCGCCACCCGCAACCGCCGTCGCTCACCCCGCCGCCGTCGGCCCCTGGTAGGCGCGGACGGCCCGCGGAGCGCCGAGCAGTTCCTGGTAGATGATGGCCTTGGCGACCTCCGCGCGGTCGAGCGCGACGCCGCCGATGGCGACCATGGCCTTGGCCGCCACCCGACCCTGGACGGCCTTGGTGGAGTCGTGGGTGGCCAGTTCGGCGGCCGCGGCCACCCGGGCCTTGGACTCGGCCATCTTGCTGCGCTGTTCCTCGGCCAGCGTCGGCCCGTCGGCCGTGGCGAAGGCCGCCTTGGGCCGGCGCAGCACTATCCGCGGCGGGGCCGGCTTGCGCATGGCCGCCGGAGAGCGGACCGACGGCTCGCGGTAGGGCCGGGACTGGGCCACCGGCCGCGCCACCGGCACGGGCCTGGCCACCGGCACCGGACGGGCCACCGGCGGGGTCTCCTGGTGCAGGGGCGCCTGCTGCTGTTGCTGCTGCTTGCGGCGCTCCTGCATCTGCCGGAACATCTGCTCCAGGGCCGCCTCCGGGCTCTGCGGGTCGGCGGAGTCGGAAGCCGGCCGGCTCTCCTCGGAGCCGTCCTGCCCGGACTCGGTCTTCTTGGAGAAGATCTTCCCCAGGAGGATGATCAGGCCGATCACCCCGAAGATGATCAGTTTGACCAGGCCTTCGTCCATGGCTGGTTCCCTCTGCCTGCAGACTGGAGCCTGGAGACGCGAACCTGCAGCCTACAGCCTGCAGCCGGCAGTCTCCGTCTCCACCCTGCCGTTCAGTCTTCCTTCTTGCCCTGTCCGCCGACGATGCCGTCGCGCATGCGCGTGTCGGCCTGGATGTTCTGGAGGCGGTAGTAGTCCATGACCCCGAGCTTGCCCTCGCGGAGCGCGGAGGCGAAGGCCTTGGGTACTTCGGACTCCGCCAGGACCACCAGCGCGCGGTTCTTGCGGACCTCGGCGGACATCTCCTGCTCGTTGGCCACGGCCAGGGCGCGGCGCTTCTCGGCCTGGGCCTGGGCGATCTGCTTGTCGGCCTCGGCCTGGGCGATCTGCAGGGTGGCGCCGATGTTCTCGCCGACGTCCACGTCGGCGATGTCCACGGAGAGCAGTTCGAAGGCCGAGCCGGAGTCCAGGCCCTTCTGCATCACCGTGCGGGAGATGCGGTCGGGGTTCTCGAGCACTTCCTTGTGGCTGCCGGCCGAGCCGATGGTGGTGACGATGCCCTCGCCCACGCGGGCGATGATGGTCTCCTCGGTGGCTCCGCCGATCAGGCGGTCCAGGCAGGTGCGCACGGTCACGCGGGCCTTGGCCTTGAGCTGCACGCCGTCCTTGGCCACCGCGTCGATGGTCGCCCGGCCCTTGGCCGGATCGGGGCAGTCGATGACCTTGGGGTGCACCGAGGTGCGCACCGCGTCGACCACGTCGCGGCCGGCCAGGTCGATGGCCGTGGCGCGCTTGAAGTCCAGCGGTATGTTGGCCTTGTTGGCGGCGATCAGTGCCCGGACCACGTTGGTGACGTGGCCGCCGGCCAGGTAGAGGCCTTCCAGGTCGTCGGTGGACAGCTGGATGCCGGCCTTGACCGCGGCGATGCGGTTCTCGACGATCAGGCGTGGCGGGATGTGCCGCAGGCTCATGCCCACCAGGCTCGAGAAGCCCACCGGAGCCTTGCTGCTCATGGCCTGGATCCACAGCCAGCCGTACTTGATGAGCAGGATCATTATGACGAAGCCGACTACCGCGACGACCGCAATGCCGAGCATAGTAAGGTTGGTCATCCCACCGCTCCTTCTGTTCCGCGCCGGCCCGGCCCGGGCCGGCATCCGTCCGTCTGATGTACTCGGTCAGAGCACCTCGCGCTCGACCGTCACCTTGGTGCCCTCCACGGAGAGGACCCGCACCCTGGCGTCCTTGTCGATGAAGCCCCCGGCGGCGACCACGTCCACCTTCTGCCCGTCGATCAGGGCCGTGCCGCCCGGCCGGAGCGGGGTGAAGGCCACCCCGGACTTGCCGGCCAGTCCGCTCGTGTCGACCACCGGCTGGTAGCCTCCCTCTTCGACCTGGGTCTTCTTGAGGGCCAGGCGGGAGGAGAAGAAGCGCAGCGATACCAGGAAGGCGGCGAGCATGCCGGCCATGTTCAGGAAGACGAAGAGCCAGCCGGCCTCGGGGCTGTGCCGGAAGGCCGCCCAGCAGGAGCCGCCGGCGCAGACCAGGGCCAGGGCGGTCATCATCCCGAAGGAAATGACCAGCACCTCGAAGAAGCACAGGGCCAGCGCCGCCACCAGCAGGGCCGAGGCCAGGATCAGCAAGGGCTACGCCCTCCTCACGACGATGCGGTTGGAGTCGGCCGAGACCACGCGCACCTGCGCGCCGGCCTCGATGAACTCCCCGTCGGAGATCACGTCCATGAGCTTCCCGTCGAAGCGCACCGAGCCGCCGGGGCGCAGCACGGTCGCGGCCGTGCCGGTCCGGCCGACCAGGCTCTCCGGGTCGCGCACGCCGGCCGGATCGCCGGCGGTGACCACCGCGCCGGCCAGGTCGGCCTGGAGCACCAGCCTGTTGAGGAGCGGCAGGTGGGGGAAGAAGCGCATGAGCACGGCTATGCCGATGGCGCCGAGGACCAGTCCGACCAGCACCGGCACTGCCGCGCCGGCAAAGACGCTGCCCCAACCCACCGACGGCATCTTGTAGCCGCCGTCCGGGGATGGGCCAGGCGAGGAGAACAAGTCCGCTGGTACACGCGCCAGTATCAGGCCCAGGGCCACGAGAACCGCGCCGCTGATCCCGGCTACTCCGAAACCAGGGAAGAAGAATATCTCCACCGCGAGCAGTGCGGCGCCCATCAGAACCAGGATGATGGAAACGGCATTGGCCGTGCCAGCCATGTAGTTGGCCCAGAAGAAGAGCCCCAAAGCCAGCAGAAAGACGCCGGCGGCCACGCCAGAGGGGTGCTGGAGTTCTGTGTAAAGGGCCAGTACGCAGATGGCTAGGAGCAAGATCACCACTAGGCCGCTTGAGAAGAAGCGCGCCAGACGCTCCGAAAGAGTCAGCCGGATCTCGACCACCTGTCTGCCTGCCAGGCCTTCGCGACGCAGCATGTCGCCCAGATCCTCGACCTGGGCTCGGATCAGCCCCAGTTCCAGAGCCTGGGTGGTATCCAAGATAAGGATGTCGTCGGCTGAGTCTATTACCTCTACCTCGACTTTGACTTCCTGAGCAGCATCCGGGAGAGGAGCTTTCTTGCGGGTGTAATCGCTACGCTTGACCAATTCCCTCCGTCCATCGCTCGTCACCGCCAGGACTTCGACGTCCGGGTCCACCATGGCGGCAGCCAGCGCCGGGGGGTGCCCCTTCTGTGCGGCAGCGGCCTCGAAGTAGGCTACGATGGCGCCGATCTGTTTCTTGTCCTCGTTGCTACTGGTCGGTCTGCGCAGCGGTTCCGGCCTCTTACTGTCCGGAGAGGTCTCCGGCGCCCCCGGCTCGCTCTGGGCCGGTGGGGTCTGCGGCTTGCCCCCCGGTACGATCGATATTGGGTAGGCATCACCGATCACGCTGCCCGGGACCATGTAGATGTCGTCACAAGACATCGACAGCAACGACCCGGCCGATATGGCCCGGTGGTTCACCAGAGTGGCCGTCCTCATGCCCTGGATCTTTCGGAGCGCCTCCGACATCCGGAAAGCGTTGTTGACCAAGCCGCCGTTGGTGGTCAAGCGGATGACGAACAGGGACGCGCCGGCCTCTTTGGCGCGCTCGAGGCTGCGCCGCAAGTGGGCGGTATTCCACTCAGTGAAGAGCCCGTACAGCGAGGCGCCTGGAGACTCCTCGTCCTGCAGCGTTAGCACGTATACTGGGCCAGGCCCGTAAGGAATCGGGGCCGGGGCCGCGGCTCCGGGCGCCGCCGCGGGCGTCGGAGCCGCCGCGGCCGGGACCGGGGCGGCCCCGGAACCGGCCGGTGCGCCGGACGGCTCGGCGGCCCGGACCGCGGCGATGCCGAGGACCGCGACCGCCAGCCAGCAGGCCGGTCTGAGAAGCTTCATCATGCTTGCCTTTCCCATTGGTGCCGGGATTGTACAGTCCGGGCCGGGGGGAAGCAAGCCCGGGTTGGACCGCCACGGTTGACTTCCGCCCGCAACCGGCTAGGATTGCCGGCGGGAACGGGGGAGGTTCCGGCCGGCGTCTTCGCACGTGCCGGGAGGAGGCCGCAATGGACCAGAAGACCGGGGCATTCCTCGACAGCCGTCTCGGCTCCATCCTCACCGGGGTGACCATCAACCTGGCCGCCGGCGCGGTGGTGCTGCTGCTGGCCAAGATCTGCCTGCCCGAGCAGATATCCTCCTGGAAGATCTGGCTCTCCCTGCTGATCAGCGTCGTCGGCGTGGGCACGGTCATCTGGCTGGGCGTGAACCAGCGGATGGAGCTCAAGGGCGTCCAGGAGGCCCAGCGCGAGATCGAGGAGCTGGCCGCCGAGCTCCGCCGGAGCGGCGCCGACGCGCTCAGGTTCCGCGACCAGCTTGAGTCCCAGGTGGAGGGGCTGGGTCGGCGCATCGACGAGGTCGCCGGCGAGCTCGGTTCCCTCCAGAAGGCCCGCGAGGCCGACCTGGCCGCCATGCGCCGCGCGCTCACCGACAAGGTCGAAGGCCTGGGCAAGCGCGTCGACGAGACCAACGCCAGCATGGCCTCCAGCCTCAACGCCCTGGAGGAGGCCAAGCTGCACGAGGCCGCCGCGGCCCGCAAGCTGATGCTCGACCAGGTCGGAGCCCTGGGCAAGCGCCTCGACGAGCTCAAGGGCGCCGGTTCCGCGCCCAACCCGGCGGTCGAGTCGCTCAAGTCGGCGGTCGGCAAGCTCCAGCAGGAGCTAGCGGCCCTGAAGAAGGCCGTCGAGGGCCTCCGGGCGGCCCAGGCCGCCCCGGCGCCTCCCATCCCGCCGGTGCTGCTGGCTGCGGCCGAGTCCGCGCCCGCCGCGCCGGAGCCGGACGGGGAACAGCCCCGGATCATCCCGCCCAAGGCCGGGGAAGGGCAGGCCTGACCGTCTCGATCACGGGTCCCGGGGCGGCGCGATCGCGTCGGCCCCGCCCGCGCTTCTTCCAGCCCAGGTTGCCGCCATGAACACCGCCGAAGCCCTCCTCCAGGACCTCAACCCCGCCCAGCGCGAGGCCGTGCTGCACCGCGGCTCGCCGCTGCTGGTGGTGGCCGGCGCCGGCTCCGGCAAGACCAGGGTGGTGACCAGGCGCATCGCCCACCTGGTGGCCTCCGGCGAGCACCCCGGCGCGATCCTGGCCGTGACCTTCACCAACAAGGCCGCCGGCGAGATGAAGGAGCGCGTGGCCGGCCTGCTCCAGGCCGAGGCACCCCGCTGGGTCTCGACCTTCCACTCCATGGCCGCCAAGATGCTGCGCATCGAGGGCGGCGGCCTCCGGCGCACCCGCGACTTCACCATCTACGACGACGACGACACGTCCAAGGTGATCAAGGCCGTCGCCGGGGAGCAGAACCTCGACGACCGCGAGTTCCACCCCCGGGTGATCCGCGCGGCCATCGACCGCTGGAAGAGCGAGGGTCTGCGCCCCGACGAGGTCAAGGAGGGCTCCTACCGCGACCGGGTCCTGGCCACCGCCTACCGCCTCTACGAGCAGAAGCTGGAGCTGGCCAACGCCCTGGACTTCAACGACCTGCTGCTGGAGCTGGTCCGGCTCTTCGAGGGCCGGGCGGAGGTCCTCGAGGGCTACCGCCGGCGCTTCCGCCACGTGCTGGTCGACGAGTACCAGGACACCAACGCCGTCCAGTACCGGCTGGTCCGCCTGCTGGCCGGCGACGGGCGGAGCCTCTGCGCGGTGGGCGACCCCGACCAGTCCATCTACGCCTGGCGCGGGGCGCGCATCGAGAACATCCTGGACTTCGAGAAGTCCTTCCCGGGCACCCGGGTGGTGCGGCTGGAGCAGAACTACCGCTCGACGGCCCCGATCCTGTCGGCGGCGGCCGCGCTCATCTCCCGGAACCGCCAGCGCATCGAGCGCGGCCTGTGGACCGAGAAGGCCGGCGGCGCGGCCGTGGAGCTCTTCACCGCCATCGACGAGGAGCACGAGGCCGAGGAGGTCGTCCGGCGCATCGCCGGCCTGCGCTCCCACGGACGCAAGCTGGCCGAGTGCGCGGTGTTCTTCCGGACCAACGCGCAGAGCCGGGCCTTCGAGGAGGCCTTCCTGCGCAACTCCGTGCCCTACGTGCTGGTCTCGGGCACGGCCTTCTACCAGCGCGCCGAGGTCAAGGACGCCCTGGCCTACCTGCGCCTGGCGGTCAACCCGCGCGACGAAATCTCCTTCGACCGGGCGGTCAACTGGCCGCCGCGCGGCGTCGGCGACGGGGCGGTCGAACGGCTTAGGGCCGAGGCCGCCAGGCTGGGACTCTCCTCCCTGGAGGCGGCGCGCAGCCCCGAGGCGCGCTCGGCTCTGCCGCCCCGGGCCCGCGCCGGGCTGGAGGGCTTCGTCGCGCTGCTCGACGGCCTGGGCGGGCCGACGGCCTATCCGGTCGAGCCGGCCGTCCGCCGGGTGCTGACCGGCGCCGGGCTGCTGGCCCGCTTCACGGAGGACGAGGAGTCCGAGCGCGTCGAGAACCTCAACGAACTGGCCGCCGCCGCGGGGGAGTACGACGAGGTCAACCCCGACGGCTCGCTGGCCGGCTTCCTCGAGCAGGTGGCGCTGGTTTCGTCCGTCGACGATTGGGACGGCTCGGCCGACCGGGTCAGCCTGATGACCCTGCACGCCGCCAAGGGCCTGGAGTTCCCGGCGGTCTTCGTGACCGGGCTGGAGGAGGGCCTGCTCCCGCACATGCGCACCCAGTCGGAGGGTTCCGCCGAGGACCGCGAGGAGGAGCGCCGGCTGCTCTACGTGGGCATGACCCGGGCCCGCGAGGAGCTGGTCCTGACCTGGGCGCGCTCGCGCCGGCGCTTCGGCCCGAGCCAGCCGACCGTGCCCAGCAGCTTCATCCGGGAGCTGCCGGCCAAGGAGATCCGGCCGCCCGGCGCGGTGGACCGGGCGCTGCTCCACGCCACGGAGGCCGCGGCGCGCGACTGGGAGTCCCCGGTCAGGCGCTGGAAGCCGCAGGCCTCAGACCGCCCCTCGGCCCCTCCCTGGGAGAAGCGGCCCAAGGCCGACTCCGACGGCCGGTACATCGAGGAGGAGGCGGTCATGGAGGCGGCGCGCTCCGAGGGTCTGGGCCTGGCCGCCGGCGACCTGGTGGTCCACGACCGCTTCGGCTCCGGCCGGGTGGAAGCCATCGAGGGCTTCGGCGAGACCGCCAGGATCACCGTGGCCTTCAGCGGCTACGGCCGCAAGAAGCTGGTCGCCGGCTACGCCAAGCTGCGGAAGGCGTGAGGGCATGGCTTGCGCAAGCGGCGCCGGCAAGCGGGGCGACGCGGCAGTTCCGGGCGGCGCGGCTGCAAAGGCCGGCCTCTTCGACGCCCACGTCCACACCGAGCTGGCCGCCTGCGCCGAGGACATCACCGCCGCGGCGGCCTTCGCGCGCTTCCGGGAGCTGGGCGTGGGATTCGGCTTCGCCGAGCACGCCGACCAGCTCTACTTCCCGCGCCAGGGCTACTTCGAGAAGTTCGAGGTCGAATCCGGCAGCCTCGCGGCCATGCGCGAGTCGAGCCGCGCCGGGCACAACCGCTTCGGCCGCTACCGGGAGCTCGTGGCGCCCTTCGCCGCCGAGGGTGTCCCCGTCGGCATCGAGGCCGAGGCCGCCGAGGACGGGCCGGGGCTCGGGGTCCTCGAGGATGACCTGGCCGGCTGGGACTACGTCATCGGCGCGGTCCACGAGTTCCGGGGCATGGGCAGCCGCGGCCGGACCGAGCCCATGGCCGACCTCGAGCGCGACTTCATGCAGCAGACCGAGAAGCTCTGCCGGGCCGGGGTGAGCGTCTACGCCCACCCCTTCCGCATCTTTGGCCGCCGCGGGCGGGAGATCCCGAAGCACCTCTACCGCCCGGTGGCCGAGATGCTCGCCGCCCACAAGGTCGCCGCCGAGATCAACTTCCACACCAACCGGCCCGACCCGGAGTTCTTCGCGCTGTGCCTGGAGCTGGGCGTGAGGCTCTCGATCGGCTCCGACTCCCACGCCATGTGGGAGGTGGGGGGGCTCGAGAAGCACCTCGCGCTGCTCGGCGAGCTCGGCGCCGCCGGCCGGCTCGGCGAGGCCCTCTGGCGGCCGCCATGCGCGAAACGCTGAGGAAGGTCTTCGGCTTCCACGAGTTCCGGCCCAACCAGGAGCCGATCGTCGAGGCCATCATGGCCGGACGCGACGTCTTCGCGGTCATGCCCACCGGCGGCGGCAAGTCGCTGTGCTACCAGCTCCCCGCCCGGATGACCGGCCGGACCGCGGTGGTCATCAGCCCGCTCATCTCGCTGATGAAGGACCAGGTGGACGCCGCCCGGGCCAACGGCCTGCGCGCCGCATTCCTGAACAGCTCGCTGTCGGCGGCGGAGAAGGGCCGGGTCTACGGCCAGCTGCGGAGCGGCCGGCTGGAGCTGCTGTATCTGGCGCCCGAGCGGCTCAACCTGGGCGGATTCCTCGAGTCGCTCGCCGGCATGCCCATCTCGCTCTTCGCGGTGGACGAGGCCCACTGCGTCTCGGAGTGGGGACACGACTTCCGGCCGGACTACCTGAGCCTGTCGGCCATCAAGAAGGCCTTCCCGCAGGTGCCGCTGGCGGCCTTCACCGCCACGGCCACGCTCCAGGTGCAGGCCGACGTGCTCGGGCGCCTGGGGCTGGCCGACCCGCTGGTGGTCCGCGCCTCCTTCGACCGGCCGAACTTCTTCATCGAGGTCCGGCCCAAGGACTCGGCCGAGGACCAGGCCCTGGACTTCATCCGCGAGCGGCCGGGGCAGGCCGGGATCGTCTACCGGACCTCGCGCAAGTCGGTGGAGCACACCGCCTTCTTCCTCGAGCGCCACGGCGTCGCCGTCCGGCCCTACCACGCCGGGCTCCCCGACGATGAGCGCAAGGCCAACCAGGAGGCCTTCCGGAAGGACCAGGTCGACGTGGTGGTGGCCACCATCGCCTTCGGCATGGGCATCGACAAACCCAACGTGCGCTTCGTGGTCCACGCCGACCTGCCGCGCTCCATCGAGGGATACTACCAGGAGATCGGCCGGGCCGGGCGCGACGGAGAGCCGGCCCACTGCCTGCTGTTCTTCGGCGGCGGCGACGTGCCCAAGCTGCGCCACTTCATCGACGAGATCGAGGACGAGAAGGTCCGCCGCGCCGCCGCCCGGCGCCTGGCGCGGATGGTCGAGTACGCCGAGAGTCGGGTGTGCCGGCGGAAGTCGCTCCTCGACTACTTCGGCGAGAAGTACTGGGAACCGAACTGCCATGCCGCCGCGGATCCGCAGGCTGGCGGCGGCTGCGACGTCTGCCGGGCGGAGGCGAGCGGAGTTGCGGTTCCCCAGGTGGACGCCACCGTCGACGCCCAGAAGCTGCTCTCGGCCATGGCCCGGACCGACCAGCGCTTCGGCGCCAAGCACGTCATCGACATCGTGGTGGGCGCCAAGACCGAGCGCATCCTCGAACTCGGCCACGGCCAGCTCAAGACCTACGGCGTGGGCCGGGAGCACTCGCGCGAGCACTGGCGGCGGGTCCTGGATGAGATGCTCGCCCGGCGCGTCGTGGTGCGCGAGGGCGACGAGTACCCCGTTCTCAAGATGACCGCCCTGGGCGCCGAGGTGCTCCGCGGGAAGTGCCCATTCACCATGGACGCGCTGCCGGAGCCGGCCGAGCCGGCCGCGGCCAGGGAGTCAGCCAGAGGCAAGGGCCGGAAGAAGGCGGCCAAGAAGCCCGCGGTCTCTCCGCCGGGCCCGATGCGGGCGGAGAACGGGCCGCTCTTCGAGCGCCTCCGCGCGCTGCGCCTGAAGCTCGCCGAGGAGCAGGGCGTGCCGCCCTACGTGATCTTCCACAACCGCGCCCTGCAGGAAATGGCCGAGCGCCGCCCCACCACGCTCGCCGAGATGGCCGAGATCAACGGCGTCGGCGAGGCCAAGCTGGATGCCTATGGGAAGCTCTTTGCGGACGAGATCGAGGCGTTCCTGGGAGAACGATAGGACGAATCGGACCGATAGGACCTATGGGGCCGGGCAGCCGAAGTCTATCATGGGTCCCATCGGTCCCATCCGTCCCATCGGCCCCTATCAGAACAGCCCCGCCGCCCACTTGGCCCACTCGGCCAGCGTCCGGCCCACGGCCTGCTCGTAGGCCGCCCAGCCGACCGTCTTCGAGGCCGCCGCGAAGAGCGCCGCGATGATCTGGAGGTTCACCGCGGCGATGAGCGCCAGCGAGAAGCAGTAGCCCTCGGCCTTGAGGTCCGACTGGCCGCCCCACAGGGAGTGGATGGTCAGGAGCACGTGGAAGGCGTAGGTGAAGCCCAGCCCCGCGAAGAGCCAGCCGCGGTAGCCGACGAATTCCGGGACGAAGGCCTCGGTGGCCGCCCAGGCGCCCAGGAGCAGCAGCGAGTACAGCGGGAAGAAGTAGGGGGCCAGTCGCACCAGGAAGTTGGAGCCGGCGGTCTCCACGTGGCCGGAGTCGGAGCCCACCCGGATCTTACCGACCTTGTGCCCGGTGGCCAGCGCCCAGAGCGCGTGGGTCAACTCGTGGGCGAAGACGTAGGTGGTGATCGGCTTGTGCAGCAGGGCGTGGATCAATCCGTAGGCGGTCGCCCCGCCGAGGAGCCACAACGCCTCGGCCGTCGGCGAGCCGGCCTCGATGGCCTGTCGGCCCTCGGTCCCGAGGGCCTGGGCCAGCGCCCAGACCTCGGCGGCCACCACCGGCAGCAGGACCAGGAAGGCCAGCCAGCGCCAGACGGTGCCGAGGAAGGTTCTCTCTGCCATGGCTCCGAATCGTCGTCGGGGTCAGCTACGTGTCAAGGTTACTCTCTACCGCAGAGGGCGCGGAGGTACGCAGAGGCGAGTCGGCTTTGGGCTTTCGGCTATCGGTACAACGGATGCTCCGAAAGCCGAATGCCCAATGCTTTCGGCCTCCTCCGCGATACCCTTCGACTGCGCTCAGGGCCTAGGCCGTGAGCCTGTCGAACGGCTCCGCGTCCTCTGCGGTTAAGGCTCACGTCAGCCGGTAGAGGTCCCGGCGGCGCTGGGGCAGGAACTTGCGGTGGGCCTTGGCCGGGTCGATCTCGGCGACGATCGCGTCGGCGCGGCCGGGATTCGCGGCGGCCAGGTCCAGGCCGTCGGGGTTCACGATCCGCGAAACCACGAAGGAGTTCCGGTCGCCGATGTTGGCGGCGACCAGGAAGACGCCGTTCTCGGCGGCGCGGCTCCGCAGGTGCCCCTCCATGACCGGCGTCTTCCAAAGGCCGTCACGGCCGAAGGCGGCGAAGGCGAAGACCAGGACCTGGGCGCCGGAGAGCGCCGCCAGCCGCGGCAGCTCCGGAAAGCGCGAGTCGAAGCAGATCTGCATGGCGACCTTGATGCCGGCCAGGCGGACGACGTCGGGGGCCTTCCGGCCGCGGGAGAAGCACTGGTGGTCGCCGCCGATCAGGTGGGCCTTGTCGTAGACGGACATCAGCAGGCCGCGCTCGTTGACCGCCAGGAGCGAGTTGAAGGGCAGCCGTCTCCCGTTGGGCAGGGCCGATCCGAATACCAGGCACATCCGGGTCTCGCCGGCGAGCCTGCGCAGGCGGGAGAGGCCCGCGGCGATCGCCGGCCAGTCGCGGTCCTTGGCCGGGACGATGTAGCCGGACAGGCAGCACTCCGGGAAGACGGCGAGCTTGACCCGCTTCCTAGCGAGCTTCCGGATCGCGGCCTCCATGGCCTTGACGTTCTCCGGCACGTCGGTGCCAAAGGGCATCTGTACCGCGGCAACCTTGATCTTCATCGTTCAGCTCCGCCTCCTGCCCGCAACCCACAACCCGCAACCGGCAACTACCCCTGCAGCAGGCTCCTCCCCTCCATCTCCGCCGAGAGGGAGAGCCCCAACGCCTCGATCACCGTCGGTGCCACGTCAGCGAGGCGCCCGCCGGCGCGGAGCTTCTTGCCCTTGAAGCGATCGCCGGCCACGATGAAGGGGACCGGGTTGGTGGTGTGGGCGGTGTGCGGCTGGTTGGTCTTGTAGTCCCACATCTCCTCGGCGTTGCCGTGGTCGGCGGTGATCAGCGCCGTGCCGTTCATCTTGAGCGTGGCAGCCACCACCTGGCCGACGCCGTCGTCCACCACGCGCACGGCCTTGACCGCCGCGTCGAGGATGCCGGTGTGGCCGACCATGTCGCAGTTGGCGAAGTTCATGACCACCGCGCCGAACTTGCCGCTCTCGACCGCCTCGACCGCCTTCCTGGTCACCTCGGGAGCGCTCATCTCCGGCTGGAGGTCGTAGGTGGCCACCTTGGGGCTGGCCACCAGGCAGCGCTCCTCGCCGGGCCAGGGCTGCTCCACGCCGCCGTTGAAGAAGAAGGTGACGT